>JAKFFP010000136.1:0-8553 GCA_036675045.1 Bacteriovoracales bacterium
CAGAGTTTATCCCTGAGCGCTTTGATGAGATCGAGCCGGAAGCATTTGCCTTTATTCCCCAGGGCGGTGGTGAAGTGAATTCCGGACATCGTTGTCCGGGAGAAGAGCTGGCGCTGGAAATTATGAAGCACACGCTTCTCTTTCTTTCCGAGGATATCGAATACATCGTGCCGGCGCAGGATCTCACCATCAATTTCTCCCGCATGCCGGCCCTTCCCGGGAGTCATTTCAGGATGAACGTCGTGAAACTCAATTATCTGAATAAGGGCCAGACCTATTTCAGGGAAAGCTCCTATCAGTTCTCACACATGTAAAGCTCAGATCCTTTCCACCCGATCCATGGTCATACTGTAGCGGCAGCTTTTTTCGTTCTTTTCATCGATGATGGAATACGTCCCTGAAAAATGCGGATTCCCGTTCCGGTTCGTGAATGTCCCGATGAGATTGATCCTCTTGCAGTCATCACCGGGAAAATTAGTCCCCGGAAGTGGACGACAATGGCGGCTCATGAGATCCACTGTCCGTGATGAAACATCAGAGGGGATTCTTCCGATCAGGTGGTCCTGGGTGGAGTGCCGGTCTTGCGGCTGTTCCGTGTGGAAAATGACATTGGCCTCATTATCCACTTCCAGTCGGACATTTTTCCGCGTGAGGAAATCGCAGACTCTTCCGGAATCAAATTCTTCCGTCAGCATTCCGCCATAGCGTCCGCAGTATCCTGAGAGCTGACCGAATCCATCGGTGCAGGGTCTTTCTTCCTGGGCCTGGGCGCGATTCTGACTGGAGGAGATTTCCACAAACTGGGCATTGAATTTCTTGGTAGAAAGAGGATTCCCTTTTACGTCTCGGGTAACGAGCTGGAGCGGAATCTGCTTCCCGGTCTCTGAAGCCCCGGCGGAAGAGGCCAGAACGGAAAACGACTTCACCCCGCCATCGACCTGCGGAAAAATGATTTCAAAAGTTCGTCCGTTGTCAGAAACCAAACCATTCACCGGCGCCCGGCCGGTAAATCTATTGTCTGAATAGAATCCTGTCACTTTGCCATCTTTTTCGACCCAACGAAGGTTAAAACTCACGGGATTTTTTTCTCCCTCAAGGAGAGCAAAAGAACCTTTCAGCTGAAAGGGGGAGGCCAGGGCAAAAGAGCTAAGACAGAGACCGATGAGAATTGAGATACCTTTCATAAAGACTCCTTAGTCCTTTCATTTTCCGGTCTCGAGTCTTCACTTCTCAACTAAACTCTCTCATAATTAGATATCTATACTGCTCTGAATCCTGACTAAAAAAGAGAAACCCATGTTGATCCGTCCGGGAAATCTTTCTGAACTTGAAGAACTGGCCGTCCTTTTCGATCTCTATCGGCAGTTTTATGAGAAGCCTTCTGATCTGAATGCGGCACGTTCCTTTCTCCGGGCGAGAATGGAGAAAAAAGAGTCAGTTATTTTTGTCGCGGAGAAAGACAGAAAGCTGATCGGTTTCACCCAGCTCTATCCCCTTTTCTCGTCGACGGTCATGAAAAAGCAATGGGTCCTGAACGATCTCTATGTCAGAATGGAAGAACGGAAAAGTGGCGCCGGTGAGAAACTCATGCGGACAGCGATGGAATTCGGAACCAGCGACGGTTCGAGAGGTCTCACTCTCCAGACTGCTGTGACGAATATTCCTGCGCAGAAGCTTTACGAAAAACTCGGATGGAAAAAGAATGAGACTTTTCTTACTTATAATTTTTACTCTTAGCTTAGCCGGCTGCTCTACGGAGCAACCGAAAAGAGTCTATGAGGAAGTGATCGAGATCACGGAAGTAAATCCCAATCGCCTGACGGCTTTGACCAAGCAGAATCTCTTTCATCTGGCGAAAGTTTATGACCTGAAGCCTTTCCTCTACACGAAAAAAATCCTGGTCCAGTCTTATGTGATTCCGCACTCACACCCTACTCTCACCATCAATACCCGCTACGCGGATAGGCCTCAGCGGCTTCTGGCAACCTGGCTGCATGAGGAATTTCACTGGTGGGCGGTACAGAATAAGGCCGGGATAGATAAGGCCATCGTCGCTCTCAAGGCCCTTTTCCCGAAGCTTCCTGAAAGTGGCGTTGCCCATAACAATCACTCCACGTATCTCCATCTGGTAATCTGCCATCTTGAGTATCGCGCGCTCATTCATTTTCTGGGCAAGAAAGAAGCGAAAGAAGTCATGGAGGAAACTATCAAAAAAGATAAGTTGTATCCGTGGATTTATACTCAGGTGCTGATTAATCCTGAGATCGGAAAGATCGGAAAGAAGTACAAGCTTCTTCCCCCACCCCTGACTTAGAACCCGACGAAGAATCCGCCATTGTAATCTGAAAGAAGGCTCAGGAACTGATACTGATCACTGTTCCGGTCACGGATGAAGTTCTCACCAACGCCGATAGTGTTAATCTGAATTTTACTTTTATTAGCTTCTTTCACGGCTTTCAAGATGTCGTGGATATCATCTTTTTTATTTGAGTTGTGCAGCGACGGCGCTCCATCCGTGAGGAGAACGATGTCGCTGATGTCCCGGTAATGAGTGAGGACGTGATTCAGAACATCCCGGGTGGGAGTACCACCATATGGTCTCATGGAATAGATGAATTCAAATGCCTCATACTTATGAGCGACGTCAGTGTCGCGAAGTCCGCCCCAAAGTGCCTTGTAGGGAGCGCGATCTCCCCACGGAAACTGTATCACTTCAACCTTGTACGAATTCGGAAGTGCGGTGAGAAGCATCTTTAGTCCTGCTTTCACCTGACCCATTCGATCTTCCTGGGTCATTGAGTAAGAAGTATCGATGATGAAGACAATTCTTTTTCCCTGAAACTTAAACCCGATGTCCATGTCAGTTCCACCAGGAGTCTGAGGGACCGGTGTCTTGGCTTCGGCCAGCTGTGCTTCGAGCGACTGAATCTTCTTTTGCAGTTCTTCAGTCTTTGATTGAAGCGAAGCTACTTCCATTGAGCGATCTATAACTTTCGGAGCTTCAATGACTGGTGGCTTGTTCTTCGGGATAGCGACATAAAGAATGATGACTGCTCCGAGTGCTCCTGAGATCAGGTCAAGAAAGGAGAGAGAAAATAATTCAATCTGCCGGCGATTTCTCATCTGATTTCAATTTTATTGATGAGATTATCGATTACGAATTCCTTCAGATCCGAGTGGAAGCGATCTGTTTCTTCCTGGAGTTTGTGCACAAACCACATGAGAAAGACGGAAAGCACGAGTGCAACGAGAGTCGTATCAAAGGCCACACCAAGAAGAGATGTGATCTTATCCATGTCCCCCGAATTAGCATAAACCAGCGACTGAGAAATACCGATTACGGTACCAATAAACCCCAGAGAAGGAATAACCCACGCGAGATACCGGATCACAGATTGCTCGCCTTCAGCTTTTTCCTGGGAAACTTCGATCTGGATACTGACGATATCGATGAGCTCGGATAAAGATCCGGTCGTACGAAATTTGGTGGTCGCTTTTTTCAGCAGATCACTCAGGATGTATTTTTCTTTCTTCTCGAACTCGATCAGTTTGAATTTCAGATTATTGACGTCTTCCGGGAGAAAAACGAGTTTCTCATGTGTGGGAATAATGTTCATCTTGAAGGCTTTCCGCTCACGATTGATGGCCTTAAGCTTGTCCTTCACCTCAAACCATGCCCAGAAGAAGGCAAAATAAGTGAACATCTGAATGTAACCGCCATTGACGACATCGGCTCCGAGCAGCATTAAGAGTCTATAAAGAGTAGGCGAACTTTCTTTAGGCGTAGCACTCAAAATCACCATACAAGTGACGGTAATCAAAAGCGCAATTCCCACTGCGAGCGAGAGGTTTCTTAGGTTTTTCATCTCATTCTTTCCATGTTATGACTGCCTAGAAATTTTATCATAGAGCCGCGCAGAAAAGGCAAGGAAACCATGAAGAAAGTCGAAATCCACCCGGATGCCGTCGAAAGAATCAAAAAGTTCCAGGTTACAGATAATCAATTAGGCTTCGGTAAGTACGTTTGCCCGGCGATGATCGTCTGTGCATACGATAAGGGCGAATGGCAGAAGATGGAGCTGGTCCCATACGGTCCGCTTGCCATCGACCCATGTGCCAAGGTCCTCCATTATGGCCAGGAAATTTTCGAAGGGATGAAGGTCTTCCGTCATCCGGACGATTCCATTCATATGTTCCGTCCCGAAATGAATGCCAAGAGATTCAATATGTCCGCCAAGAGAATGGCGATGCCGGCGATACCGGAAGAGCTATTTCTTGAAGCATGTGACGTCATCTCAGCTTACTGCAAAAATGCCGTTCCTAAGCGCCTGGGCGAGTCCCTCTATCTTCGCCCTTTCATGATTGCGACAGAAGTGGGAATGGGAATTAAGCCGGCAAAACAGTTTCTTTTCGTCATCGTCGCATCCCCATCGGGTTCATATTTCTCGGGTGACTCGGTTAAAGTTTATATCGAGCGCGAGGATATCCGCTGCGCTCCGGGTGGTGTGGGATTTGCTAAAACAGGTGCCAATTACGCCGCTTCCCTGAGTTCATATGAAAAAACACTTAAGCTCGGTTGTGACCAGACCATGTGGCTGGATGCTCACGAGCACAAGTATATTGAAGAAATGTCCGGCATGAATTTCTTTGCCGTCATGGACGGAGTTCTTCAGACACCGAAGCTCACGGATACAATCCTTGATGGTGTGACCAGAAAATCGGTCATTGATATCGCCCGCAGCGAAAATATTGAAGTGGTGGAAACACGTCTTTCCATTGATGATATTCTCAAAGCTGCTGAAGAAGGCCGTTGTACGGAAGCTTTCGTTTGCGGAACCGCCGCAGTCATTGCTCCCGTGGCCTCATTCCTGGATAAGGATGGAAAAACTTATCGCGTGAAAGATCCTCAGGGGAAAATAGGAATGGCCTTGCGTGAGAAGCTTGTGGGAATGCAGGCGGGAAGAACGGATGCGCCGAAGGGCTGGCTCCACAAAGTACGTAACGTAGAGATTTGATCAAAAAAAAAGCCCCTCGAAAGAGGGGCTTTTTTTATCTATTGTCCGAGTGACGGAAGAATTTCAAAACACAGAATTGCGACGAATGTCGGGAAGAGCGCACCCTTCAAAAGACCCAATGGACTGATACCGTCAGCTCCGAAAGAATCCTTGAGAATTCCGTAACCGGCAGGGTTCGGAGCGTTCGCGATAACGGTCAGACCGCCACCCGTCACGGCACCGGCCACCAGGAAGTACTTAGCTGAATCAGTAAGTTCTACCAGAGAACCGAGATACGTAAGAGCAGCATTATCTGTAATACCAGTCAGGGCCGTTGATCCAAAGTAGAGAACCTGGTCAGAGAGACTTGAGATGAGCGGCTGGAGCCACCATTTCTGCTCGTTACCCAGGACAATGAGACCTGCCAGGAAGAACCCGACCATGAGGGAAGATTTCACCTGGACTTCATCCTGGAATTCCTTGGTCACAACTGTGAAACCAAGGAAGAAAAGAAAAAGACCCATGAACACCACCATGTGGTGGGCATTGAGAACTACGAGTGCAAGAAAAAGAAGGTGAACAAATGTCACCCACATCGGAGGAAGCATTTTCTCGCCGTTATCAGCGCGAAGTTCGAAGTCACCGGCAAGTTCTTTCTTGAACATGAAAGCCACTACGACAGCACTGATGAGGCATGAAAGAGCGGCCTTGTAGCCGAAAGTCAAAAACATGTGTGACATTCCCCATCCCCATTTCCCGGCCACCATCAGGACCGGAGGAGCAGCGAAGTGAGTCAGTGTTCCGCCAATAGAAATGTTTACGAAGAGAAGACCGATCGTTGCGTACTTGAGCTTGGTCGACATTTCTCTGGTATAGAAATTCTTCAGGAGAATAATCGCTGTCACTGTCATCGCTGCAGGCTCAGTGATGAATGAACCAAGAAGCGGTCCGATAACCAGTGCCGTGATATAGAAAGCCATTTTTCTGGGAAGAGGAATTATCCGCGACATCCCAACGATGATTTTCTCAGCGAGCTTAATCACTGGTCGTGTACCCGCCATCGCCATGATGACGAAAACAAATCCTGGTTCAGTGAAATTCAGGGACTCGAGATATTGTGTGGGAGCAGAAGGTCCACTCACCGCCAATACCACCAGCATGAAAACCAACGCCCACATTCCGAATACAGCTTCCACTTCTGCCATGAAGTGAAAAAAGTTCTCACCCATCGATCCTTCCGGATACTTGTGGGCAATGTGAGCAAACTTACTAACAAGAAACGTGTGAAGAATGGCGACGGCAAATATGATGGTGGCCGCCAATTGAATGGTCGTAGGGTTCATCTTCCTTCCTTGGAAAAGGGTCTTTTCTTAAGTTTAAGGGAAAGAAGAATTTTTTGGTGAAAAATTAACCGTTTCGGCCGATGGAATTTACCGGGCAAGCGTCCATTTGCTCGACGCAGAGGTTGATTTCATCCGGAGTAGTCGGCTGCTTTTTTATGTAAGCATTGCCATTGTCATCTTCAGCATAGAACTCAGGCGCGCCCGAATAACAAACATTGCAGGCAATACAGCCTTCGCCGCCATCGTCGTCGGGGTCCGTACAATAGAAGGGGCCGGGGATATTTTTAGGATGCTTAAATTTCGGATTCGCCATGGACCCTAGTTTAGTTCTGCTATCGGGGAGTATCAAGGATTTATGAGGGATTTGCCACGTGTCATTTTTGACTTCGAAAGAGTGTCCGAGTAGTTTTCTATTCGTCTGAACAAGGGGAAATCATGGATCAGAAGATTTTGGCCAGTGCACGGCTTTGGGGTCAGAACGCTTACTTTTCGGAAGAAGACCGAAAGGAAATTGCGGGTCTCATAGACCAGTTGCCTGCCACTGAAACGGAATTAACAGAAAGATTTTATCGGGATCTCGAATTCGGGACTGGTGGACTTCGTGCCCCTATGGGCATGGGCCAGAATCGGATGAATAAATACAATGTCCGTCGGGCGACTCAGGCGCTCACCAATACCGTCATGAAGCATTTCGGGACAGGCGGTTCCGCGGTGATCTCATATGACTCACGAAATTTTTCACGGGAATTCGCACTAGAAGCGGCCGGTGTTTTTGCTGCCAATGGAATGAAGGCCTTCGTTTTTCCCGAGCTAACCCCTACTCCGATGCTTTCTTTTGCCGTGAGACACCTGAAGGCCCATGCCGGGATCATGATCACCGCAAGCCACAATCCTCCGATCTATAACGGATTCAAGGCATTCTGGAATGACGGCGCACAGGTAGTTCCACCTTATGATAAAGAAATCATCACCGCGTATAATATCCTCACAGACTGGGGCGAGATCAAGCACATGTCCTTCGAAGAAGCGCAGAAAAAAAATCTCGCGGCCTGGACAACTCCCGAAGTGAATGAGGCTTTCTATAAAGTGATCGAAGAGAAAGTCACGCTTGATCGCGAGATGATAAAAAACTACGGCGGCGATATCGCTGTTGTTTACACTTCCATTCATGGAACCGGTCAGGTGCCTTGTGAGACAATCGCCCGACGCCTCGGTTTTACGAATTTTGTCTCTGTCCCCGAGCAGTCAAAACCGGATGGAAATTTTCCCACCGTAAAATATCCCAACCCTGAAGATCCGAAAGCACTCGCTCTCGCCGTTGATCTCATGCTGAAATCGAAAGCGGACATTGTCTGCGGAACAGATCCCGACTGCGATCGCCTGGGTCTCGTGGTAAATGATCATGGCAAGGCCGCTTACCCGAATGGGAATCAGATCGGCGCACTCATGCTCTATTATATCTTCAGCCGACGTCGGGAAAAAAATCTCCTGCCACAGAATCCGCTTGTTCTTAAGTCGATTGTGACATCTCCCATTCAGAACGCCATCGTCGAAAGCTTCGGCGGAAAAGTGGAAGACACTCTCACCGGCTTTAAATGGATGGCAGGGCGCCTGCGGGAGCATGAGATCAAGAAGTCTCCCATGAACTTCGTTTTCGCGTCCGAAGAATCATTCGGATACATGCTCCACGATGAGGCACGTGATAAAGACGGAGTTTCATCGGTCGCCATGATCTCGGAAATCGCTCTCTACTATAAAAAGAAGGGAATGAATCTCATGGAGGCGCTGGATGCCATTTACGATAAATATGGCTTCTTCTTTGAATCACTCGTTTCCCGGGATTATGAAGGTGTAGCAGGATCACAGAAGATTGACCGGATCATGGAATATTTCCGTAATTATCCGGAGTCTCATTTTGCGGGTGAGAAGATTGTCGCGAAGGAAGATTACCAGGCTTCTACGGCAACAGATTTAATCCTCAAGAACAACCGGATCATTGAACTTCCTAAGAGCAATGTCCTTTCTTTTACTTTCGAATCGGGCAATAAGCTTTTCCTGCGCCCGTCCGGAACCGAACCGAAGATCAAATTTTACACCATGGTCAGAGAAACTTCGGGTAAACTATCTGAGAAGAAAGTAAATGCTCTGAAAAAAGTGAAGTTGATCGAAGATAAGATCAAAGAGTGTTGCGAAAAGGCGTAGATGGGTTCTGCTCA
>JAKFFP010000335.1:0-8509 GCA_036675045.1 Bacteriovoracales bacterium
TTTCGCCCCCTTCCAAATCTTCCGTACTTTTCATACTCGCTCGCATCAAACGACGTAGCTTTCGTTGCGGCACATGACTCGCACTGTATCAGTGCGATGAGTGGCCCGATTGTCATTCCTGGAAAGGAGGTGATGCGCCTGACCGATATCGCTCTCCATAGATTGAGGCCTCGATCGGCCGGCAGGTGCATTGGGCCTTCGGGCCACAGCTGATCATCTATCCCCACTACCTGCATGAGCGCAACGCCTTCTACTCGCGAGACCTGGGCGCGCTGGCATTTTTCTACTTCGATATCGCTTTCAAGGAATTCAACGACGGCAGGGGACTCGAGAAAACCATGGTGGCACTCGGCTGGGCCAATTTCCGTGACCGCTTCGCGAGCATTTATATCTACAAGGCAATTCATGGGAAATTTCCCCTGAAAACCGACATGGGTCTGGTGGAAGACATCCTGAAGTTCGAGTCCACTTACGGTGAATCATCGGTCAGTGGACAGTCCCGGGCGTTTCTTCTCGGGTTCTACCTGAAGCTGGCGCAGATTAAATACCAGGAAACAGAAAAAAATAAATTCCTCGAATTCCGGCTTCCCGATGACATCCTGGTTCCCTTACTCAAGCTTTCCCAGGGCCGCGCTGAAAAAATTGACTGGCTCATTCTTCTTCTCTTTCATCTTGCCGAGGCACTGGGTGATAAATCACTGGCCGGTGCGCTTGTCTCCGATAAGTCTTTCGATGAAATCTACCAGCACATGCCTGAAGATGCCCGGAAGCTCATGCACGAGAATCTTCTGACGTACGCAGTGAGCATCTACGAATCCGAAACCTTCCTCTACCAAAAAGTGTAGGAGTTATTATGGCGAGAACCAAGATCCACGACTTCCTGGATGAACTGGCAAAAAGAAACGGGATCACTGAAGTCATCATCAATCGCTTGGATAATGTCTTCGTGGAAAAAGACGGTGAGCTCATAAAGCTCGATACGAAATTCCGCGAAGAAGATATCGAAGCTTTCTGCCAGGAAGTGGCCGCTTACAACCGGAAAGCTTTCAACGCTGAGACACCCATCCTCGATGGTAATCTGTCCGATGGGTCGCGCATCAATCTTATTCACAAAGATTACACCAACGCTCATCACGCTGTGACGATCAGAAAATATTTAAAAAACATCAAGACCTTCGCCGACGCTCCCGGGATCTTCGGACTTTCTCCGGAATGGGTGAATTTTATCCAGACACTCGTGAAAGCGCGCATGAACGTGGTTGTCTCGGGCGGTACAGGGGTAGGGAAGACGACTTTCCTTAACCTTCTTCTGCAGGAAATCGATCCCAAAGAAAGAGTCATCACGATCGAAGACACGCGCGAGCTTCAGTTTCAGCACGCCAATACCGTCAGGCTTGAGGCCCGTCCGGCCGCCGGGGCAAACCAGGGTCTTGCGATCCGTGACCTTCTGAAAAATACTTTGCGGATGAGGCCTGATCGGATCATCGTAGGTGAGGTGAGAGGAGGAGAGGTGTTTGACCTTCTTCAGGCCATGAACACCGGCCACGAAGGATCTATGACTTCTGTTCACGCCAATTCACCTTCCGAGTGCCTCCTTCGCCTCGAAAATCTCTATCTTTTATCGGGCTACGAAATTCCTCTGAGAGCTCTCCGGTATCAGATCGACTCGGCGGTGGATTTTGTCATCCAGATCAAACGCAATAAAACCGGTGAGCGGGTGGTCCAGCAACTGACGGAGCTCGCGGGAATGGAAGGTGAGAAAATCCTCATGCAGGATATCGGCATCAACCGGGGAGATGGAATGTCATTTACGGGGCTTGTTCCTGCGAGTGCCGCCAAGCTTCAGGCAGCGGGACTTCCGAAAGATTTTTTCATCGATACCTAAAAGGTTCCAGCATACTTGCAACATGCAAGTATGCTGGAACCTTAACGCAAGGCTTTCATAGCAAATTCTTGAGGCTCACGAGAAACTTATTCTTTTGTTCTTCCTGAGCAAACGTCAGCGCTTTCTTCGCACTCTTATGGGCATTTCTCTTCCGGCCGTTTTCATTCTCAAGGATCGCCAGATTGTGCCAGATCATCGCTGATTCCGGATGTGACTTTGCCGCTACCCTCAGCACTTCGGCAGCTTTTTTCTTTTCCCCGATCGCATAGAGAGTATTGGAGGCGCCGATACTTCCCAGAAAGCTTTTAGGCCATTTTTCAAGGATCCCAAGATAGGATTTGGCAGCTTCTTCGTTCTTACCGATCGCTTCGAGCATGGCGGCCGCTTCGAGGTGTTCGTACTCACTTCTCGTTGCCGCTAGTTTCCCGGGTGGGAGGATAACAAGTGACCTCCTGCCACCAAGGTGAAACGACCTCTCAAAAAGCCGCATGTCGCGCTTATTCACTTTTTTTCCGCCGTCATTGAGCCAGACATCAGGGCCGTCGAAATCCATTCCGGTCAGAACAGCAAAGTGCCAGCGGGGAAAGAAGCGAAAACCGTTATTCTGGAGGACGATCACCGGATTTCCCGCCATGATCTCGGTGAAGACATCATTGAGCTCATTTACTTCGAGCACCATCATGCCTTCTGATCGGGCACGTGCTTTCATCTCGGGAAAAAATGAGCCTCTGAGCTTTTTGTGGAAAAGGCCCCGGGCAAGTTCTTTCGGTTTTTGTTTTCCGCCGTGGTACTGCATGACCATCGCTAGCGTGGCAGGTCCGCAATGATGATCATCCTGCTTTATCACAGGAACCTTCTTTATCCTGAAAGATAAATTGTCCTGGTCCTGAAATTTATCCGTTACCGGCGTACGTGTCGCACAGGACACGCACACCAGGAATAGAAGGAATAAAACTAAGCTCTTCATTAAATCCGTTTCGCAAAATAGATAATGAGAATCACTACCAGAACGATGACAAGGATTCCACCGATGTCACCCGCCACCGTGGCCTTCTGGATATCATCATTGAGTTTTTTGACATCACTATCTGATAAGGACGCGATTCTTTTCTGCGCATCGAAGGGATCCACTCCCAGTTCGATCAGCTTGTCTTTCACATCGGAGCGCGCGATGAAATTATGGATCGTTGTCTCTCCACTTCCGCGCGAATACTCGGTGAAAGCTTCCTGGGTCGTGATGAGCCCTGCTTGCGCTTTCATGATGGGAAGCTCAGTCAGGGTGAATGAAATCATGAGTGCTAAGATAAATCGGGAAAGTATGATCACTCTGTCCTCCTTGATAGACTGAAATTAAAATTACCAGAGGAATGAGGAGGACAGGAGACTCAGGAGGCCGGCGGAAAGCAAGGGCCTTCCGCGTTCTTAGATTTTTTGTGACTGTATGAGTTTAACGAGACGCCGGACATTTTCTTCGGGTGTCTGAATCAGCACGCCATGACCGAGGCCCGCGATCCATCTCTTGAAATCGAGACCACGCGCACGAAGATCATCGTAGTACGCGGTCGCTTTTTTCTCGAGCAGTTCCCACGGAAGATGAAGCCATGCCGGATCGAGATTTCCCTGGATGAAAACGTTTGCCGGAAGAAGCTTCTGGATTTCAACCAGGTCGCATCTCCAGTCCACACCAAGGACATCAATGACTGAAAGATCAAGGCACTTCACGTGAGCGGCCTGGGTGTGCTTTGAATAATAAATAATTTTTTTGTCCGGACAGGCCTTCTTGAATTCTTTCATCACCAGTGTCAGCTTAGGAACAATGTGTTCCTTGTAATCACCGGGAGAGAGCTCTCCCGCAGCCGTATCAAAGAGACAAACAGCATCGGCGCCATTTCTGGCCTGGACTTTCATTTCCTTCAGGAGCTCCGGAATCAGGATGTCCGTGAAGCCTTCCCATCTTCCGTCATAGAGCCCTTTCTTCGCGGATACGAGGTTTCCGGCGTGAGAACCTTCAACCGCATAAGTATAAAGAGTGAAGGGAGCTCCGACAAAACCCAGGAGGGTGGCGTCTGCAGGCAATCTTTTACGAAGAAGAGCGCAGGCCTCCCCCTGGAAAGCGAAGAACCTTTCGCCGTCATCTTTGAGCTTCAGCTTTTTGACATCATCTTTTGATTCCAGGTGCCACTCGAGTGTGGGAGGTCCTGAATGATAGGAAAGTCCCATGCCCAGTTGTTCCAGTGGAAACAAAAGGTCAGAGAAGAGGATGGCGGCATTAAATCCGAAGTCCTGAATCGGCCCCAGAGTCACTTCCGTCGCGAGCTCCGGGTTCTTACACATGGTCATGAAGTCAGAATTCTTTTTGATTCCCTGATAGTGAGAGTGGTAGCGCCCCGCCTGCCGCATGAACCATACCGGAAGAGTTGATCCGCGTTTTTCAAATATATTCATAATCAGTTTCCTTTCCATTCGAGTTTATATCCGACACCGCGGACAGAAGTGATACGAAGCCCGGCCTGTAAATCGGACTCGGCCCAGCGGCGGAGTTTTACTATGTAATTGTCGATCGTGCGGTTCGTGGGAAAGCTGTTCTCCCCCCATATCGACTCGATCATCTCATCACGGGTCACGACTTCGTTTTTTTTCTCAAGTAAGAGCTCGAGGATGGCGCATTCTTTCTGACCGATGGAAGTGATACTCCCATCAGCGTCTTTGATCTCAAATCGCTTGGGCCAGAAGATGAGCTTCCCGAAGGTGAATTCATCTTTGTTGACCATGATCCGCGACTGGGTCTTGAGAATCCGGTCCAGCCGGAGAGTGAGTTCTTTCAGTTCAAAGGGCTTCGTTATGTAATCTTCCGCCCCGAGCTCAAGCCCTTCCACGCGAAGCGCGGGATCATTCAAGGCGGTACAGAAAAGAAGGACACAGTCCTTTCTTTTCTTTCGCATTTCCCGGGCCAGATCAATGCCGGAACCATCCGGCAGGCCGATATCGAGGATGGCGATGGCGGGACGGATTTCATCAAATTTCTGGCGGGCCTCGGCACAGGTCTGTGCCAGTTCCACCCTGAATTTTTTCGAGCGAAGATAGTCTCTCAGCGTCTGGCCGAGGTTCGGCTCGTCTTCGACCAGGAGAAGAGGGAGTTCACTCATTCTTCCCCTCCGGTGATTCAAAGCACATCACGAAGCGCAGGCGTTCGTTGTTACTTACTTCGAAGCTTCCCCGCATCTTCTTCATGAGATTCTTAATGAGATAAAGTCCGATGCCGGAGCCTTTAGAGGAATCAAACTTATAAAAGAGTTCGCCCAGTTTTTCCGCCGGACCCTTGAACCTTGATCCGTGATCATCATAGGTAACGATGACGTTTGGTCCTTCAAGGACAGATGAGACTTTTATTTTTTTCGTGGATGGATTGTGTCTCAGGGTATTTTCAAAGAGATTACGGAAGATCATGTTGAGAGCAAGCTCATCCGCCATGACCTCTGGTCCCTGGAGATCGAGTTCAAGTTCCCGGCCTTCCAGTCTTCTCTCGTGACGACGAAGATATTTCTCAAGGCTCACGGGTGTGAGAGTCAGGTTCCCGTCCTGTTCAATCCGCGAGAGCTGAAGGCTCTTCTCAAGTTCTGATTCGAGCTTATCCGTGTCTTCAATGAGTCTCTTCGTCAGCGCCGAAAGCTGGTTATGCGAATGGGTCTCGTCTTCGATCAGGTCTTTAATCACTTCCGCCTGAAGCCGCATGCTCGCGAGTGGTGTTTTGAGTTCGTGAGAGAGTGAAGAGAAGAACGACTGCATTGCTTTGGATTTTCTGAGATCGCGGAAGTACATCACAAAGAGTGAAGCGCCGAGGAGCAGGAGGAAAATGAAAAAGAAAGATCCTTCCCATCTCATCATATTGAGAAATCTGCTTTCAGAACCCAGCTGCGGGAGATTGAGATCAGAAATCATCGAGTGAAGTTTAAAGACAAGATAAAGCCACCAGGAACCGATCCCGAAAAGGAGGACAATCCAGAGGAGGGTGAGCCCGTAAATCCAGCGGTGGCCTTTGATTACGTCCATAGTCTCCGTTTGAGTTCGGCCTGAACTTTCTCATCATGAGCAAGGCTTCCGAAACCAACTTCATATCCATTGGGGGCCAGGTAGATTCCCTTATTCAGAAATACTTTGAAGAGTTCGCGGAATCTTTCACCCATGTTCGCCGGAAGCTGGGTGATGTTCTCGAGTTTCGTTTTCATCGGGATGGGATAAAAGAGTGATCCATAGCGGATGATTTCATAATCCCCGAATCCATTTTTTTCCATCCAGTCTTTCATGAGCGTCACAACGGCTTCGGTGTTTTTATCTAAACGCGTGTAGGCCTCCGGCGTGAGTTTTTTCAGGTTCACCAGTCCCGCTGCCATGGCGACGGGATTTCCGGAGAGAGTTCCCGCCTGATAAACAGGGCCCACGGGTGCCAGGTATTCCATGAATTTTCTGGGCCCCGCGACCGCTCCCACCGGCATGCCGCCGCCGATGATCTTACCAAAAGTCACGAGATCCGGAGTGACGCCGGTTTTCTCGGCCATCCCGCCGAATCCGATCCTGAATCCGGAAATCACTTCGTCAAAAACAAGAAGTGCCCCGTGTTTGTCACAAAGCTCACGCAACCCTTTCAGAAAAGATTCTTCCTGGATGAGGAGTCCGTTATTTGCCGGAAGGGGTTCAATGAAGATCGCCGCGATCTGTCCCGGATGATCGTGGAAAACTCTTTCCACACCTACGAGATCCGCGAGCTCGCAGATGAGAGTATCGCCGGCTTGTTTATCCGTGACACCTTTGGAAGATGCTTCCGCTTCTCCCGCGAGTCCCGAGCCCGCCTTGATCAGCATGGCATCGAGGTGGCCGTGATAGCAGCCATTGAACTTGATAATTTTTGGTTTGCCGGTGATTCCGCGCGCGAGGCGAACTGCCGTCATGACGGCTTCCGTTCCGGAGTTTACGAAACGGATCTGCTCGATGTGCGGAATTCGACTGATAATATATTCCGCGAGCTCAAGCGAGTATTTTTCACACGCGCCGAAGGTCCAGCCGTTATCAAGGGCCTTGATGATGGCCTCTTTGATCTCAGGGTCCTGGTGCCCGTGAATGAGGGGACCGAAGCTCATGCAGAAATCGACGTAATCTTTTCCTTCTTCATCCCAGATGAAAGCACCCTTCCCGCGATTGATAAACCGGGGAGTCGTGTGAAGTCCCTTGAACGAGCGAACCGGAGAGTGAACTCCGCCCGGAACGAGCTTTAATGATTTTTGAAAAAGTTCTTCTGAGTTCATCTGTTTTCTCCAGCGCCAATTGCGTAAAAGTCTTCCATGCCGGCCATCGGTGTGACAGGGACACCATGGTTCCGGAACTCATTCCAGGTTTTCCCGAGGCCGCAAAAATGTTTTGCCTCTTTCAGAAACGGGAATGCTTTAAGGAAGAATTGATATTCCGGGAAGCTCGTCCAGAAACAAGCACCGACTTCCCGAAGAAGACTCTCATAGTTCGGATCAATCGCCTTCGGCGTCCGCTTGTAGCAGCCAATGACCGCGCCGAGGTCGTTTTTCCCGTCATCATGGGAAAGGGTCAACCAGTCATCGCGAAGGTCAGCATTCATCATCCGGAGCGCCTGGGAGTTTTTCAATTCCAGGAGATCCTGAGTTCCGAGGCTGTCGCTGGTTCCGTTGATCCAGTAGCCCGCTTCAGTCAGAATCGCCGCGGTCTTTGTTCCCGCCGCCCAGAGACTTCCAGCGCGGCCCTTGATTGAGCTCTGGAGTGAGGGGAGGCAATATCTCGAGGTCACGAAGACATGTTTCTTTTCGAGCTCAAGCATTCTCTTCTCAGGAACTTTCTCGAGGAACTCGTCGTACACGATTCCTTCACGTGATCCCTTGGGAAGCCCGACGAAGAGTTTCTTCTTCCCGATCTCCGGAATGTTAATTCCTTCGAGCCATTTTTTTTCAATCTTCTTCCCATCCACAACTCCTGTGTGAACGTGAAGATAAATATCTTCGATTTTTTTGACATGAATGCCGACAGCAAGGTGACAGCCTCCGCCGTATTCCTTAAAGGCCTTTCTTTCGCGGATGACTTCTTCCACGGTTCTTTCATGGGAAAGTTGCGCGATAATCTTTAAAAGCTTTCCACCGTCATCGCGGTCCTCTCTCGTTTCGATACCAAGAGCACCCTGCGAAGCTGCTGATGGGAATGTGCTCTGAGGAAGAACGAGATAATTCATTTTTTTTAGTAGCCCCGAGAGCTCCTCGGCTGACTTATGCGTTTGCGAAAGGCGCTCAAGCCCTGCAAGGGCGAGTGTGATCGCGTGATACTGACCCTCGCGTAGTTTTTTTATCCGCGTGTTCACGTTCCCCCGCAGAGTCTCGCAGCGGACAGGCCAGTTTTTTACTTTCAAGTGCGGAATAAAATCTCTCAATGAATTCGTGAGATTGGTGATCCTTCTGGGTGAGGAAGTTCCGACGATAAATTCTCCTTCCCAGTCAGAAAGCTTATCCACATTTTCCTGAGGGATGAGAAGAATGTCGTGTGCGAATTTTCTTTCCGTCACCGCCGCGAGCTTGATGCCCTCAGGACGGACAGAACCCAGGTCCTTGTAGGAAT
>JAKFFP010000146.1:0-8482 GCA_036675045.1 Bacteriovoracales bacterium
TGATATCCCGTTGCGACTGTGAGAAATCATAATCCACCAGGGTCGCGGCCGGTCTTTGAAAGAGAGTGTGCTCAAACGCTGTCCTGACCGCCGGTGCAATGAGATAGTTATCGTTACGGTAAATCTCAGGAACCCGGTTGTGATAGTAGCTATAGTTAAAGCGAAGCTCCGGTGAAATGCTCATCCAGTCTTCGTTGTAGAAAGTATATCTTCCGATGACATCGCCTTTCGTGAACATGGATGACTGCTTCGATTTGGCGACCGTCGTCTCTGTCGGCGAGAAGGTTACGTTGGTATCAAAACCATTTTCCAGAGAGGCACGGAGGAAATGAGGAGGATTGATGACCGGTCTTCCATTCCTCAGATTGAACATGATGAGGTCATATTTCCTCTGAAGCGTGATAATCTTCTCGCGGATGGGATTGGCCAATGAAGATGATTCATCAATCGCCAGAGCTCTTTTATACTGGGGAATGACATACACTTCAACCGACCGGAAAGCATCCCGGCTCTTCTCGACCTGGTCAAGATACACATCCCCGATCTGGAATTCCGCAGCCTGAAGAACTTCTTTCGTTTCCTCCGGCGGAAGCTTATGGATTGCCTTGAAAAAGGTAATCGCCCTTTTTCTGTCACCAAGTTCCCGGGAAATGTAACCAATGTAATAAAGAGATACGGCACGCTTGAATTTTTTCTTCAGCGATTCCCGGAACTGGAGTCTCGCGTCCTGGAGCTTTTCCGCCGCAAAGAGTGCTTGTCCGTATTCATAATTAAGGTCTTTGGGACTGTATTCGTGATTCAGGGCCTTATCAAAACTTGCGATCGCCTGCGGGAAATCCTGGAGCCTGTTGTAACAGATCCCCTTCCAGTACTGGATGAGACCAAGAGCGGCCTGGTCTAGCGATGGGTTTGAAGAGATCGCTGTCAGCTCATCAATCGTGGCGCGATATTTACCCTGTCCAAAATGTGCAGATGCTTTTTTAAAAATAGAGCGCGAGCCGGCAGCTCCGAGAGCTTCGGAAGATTCAACGTTCTGAGTTTGAGCGTGAGCAAATGAAATTAAAAGTATCAGCATCCATGCCAATATCTTCATCTATATCCTTAATGGGCCAGTCTAATTACCGGTGTTAAACGTCGTTGTCGTTGTAGTCTTACCTGTAGAATAAGTCGCTTTGGTATCTGACATTGTCGTGTCGCTCGTCACGTTCTGACTCTTTGTCAGGACACTCGAATCGATCGCGTTCCCCAGAATATCATTTGAGGCCGTCGTAGTCGTAGTCGTAGTCGTCGTCGTCGTTCCCGCAGTCGGTGATGTCTGTTGCTCAAATGTCGAGGTCGTTCCGCTGGATTCCGTGTTGATCGTCGTATTCGTAGTGAGAACCGGATCAGATACCGTTGATTCCGTGACCACCGTATTTCCGGAAGCATCGGTTGAGGCCACCAGCACTTTACCATCGGTCGTGATTTCAACGTTTGCAGGAGGAACATAGTCACCGGATGTAGAAACAGTACCGATCGATCCGGAAGGAAGGTATGAGTTTGTTATCGGATCGTAAACGCTTCCCGGAGGAGGAGCGATGATTACTCCTGAATCTACGTGGAGAAAGGAACCATTCGTTGGCTTGAGCGTTTCCGCGGTGACATAGCCTTTGGCATCTTCAGCTTTGGAGGTCTGAGAAATAATAGTCACTTCCGATTTTAAAGTCGTGGCATTGTTACTTACGAGCTCGCCCGAAAGTCCTGGTGGAACAATCGATTTATCCGGGGCCTTGTTGGCACTCTCCCCCGGGGCCCTGTCAGTATCAAAGTTTGCATTTTTCTCGAGCGCTTCGCGCTGGTTCACGTTAAGCACAGAAGGGACAGTTGGTAATGGGTGAACTCTGTCGGCCACCGAGAACTCACCCGGCTGGATATTCACACCGCGATCGACGATGTCCTCGAGTCGATTGGTGTTTGTCTCACCACGATTTTCAAGCTTGTTGAATGAAATAGCACCTTCAAAAAGAATCGTTGAAGTTGTCTTACCATTGGTGGCGATCATGAAGTCCGTACCTCGGACACCCATAACCGCGTTCGGCGTCTTAATAAAGAGCTTCGATTTGTTTCGATCCATCTGCAGATAATCTTTCGTTACCTGGGAACGGATCTTCCCTTTTACCAGATCAATCACACCCGAATCTTTTTCGCCGAATTTCTCGATCTTCATTTCAGAACCCGGTCCAATATTCATCTGCGACTTATCAATAAAAATGAGCTTAACAAAACTCTTCTCACCCGTTTTAACCACTGATCCATCTTCCACCCAGTCTTCGAGTTTGAGTTTTGTTGTCTTACCGAGAGTCAGAACATCCACTTCCCCTTTCAGGAGTTTCACGATCGCGACTTTCTTTTGTGCCCACGCAGGAGTGGTCATCAATGCGATAAGAATGAGAAATGAATAGAGCTGCTTCATAAAATGGTCCTTATAAGAGGCCAGTTGACTCAAAACCATTATACGCCTGCCAGAAAGTCGCTCAAAGATTGGGAAAAGTGGAACGAGATGCCGGTTAACTGGCGGGAAAGTCATGAACACTCGGATATTTTGGAGAAGGGGCGAAGATGAAAAGAGGTCCATAAAATCGTATTTTTCATCAATAAATACATTGGCTTGCCATCCGGAGTGCCCAGAAAGTGTGGGCTTTTGACATGCTGTAAATAAAATTCACTCACCCATACTCACGACCGATAACTCGCTCTTTCCATCCTATCTCCTGAAAAACATAGGTAAAGTTTGCCCCCATCCCGGGCGAAAAGAGAGAGTACGGAGTCCGCAAAGGTTTATTCTGAATTGAGAAAAACAAAACGAACCTTCGGGAGTTTTTGTGAACGCTTTAAAACGTGTCCCTTTTGTCCTATTGGCGACGTTACTTTTATCCGGGTGCGGTGGTGGTGGAACAACCGGTGCGAAGATGGAAGTGGTGAACGGATTTGCGGTCAGCGCCAGCGGCTATGACGGCGGACTCATCATATACGGTAAAAAAGATTCCGGCGAAACTTTCTCCATATCCCTCACGAACAGCACGACAACAACACTTGAACTCACCAACGGTGCATGGGAATTCTGGGCGGTTGGTTGGGAAGGCGACACTGATACGACTCTAAAGTTTTCCGGACAGCCTCGTTGCGGTTACGGGAAAGAGACACTGAACGGTACGGACAAAACAATCCTTCTCGCGCCGTCCACGGCGAAATGTAATGATGACCAGTTCGCCAGTCTCGCTTACCGGGACGCCGGAGTCATCCGGGATTTTAAATATTTTGTAACGACGAAGTCTCTACTTAAATATCCGGTGGCGCTTACTGACCTTCCTTCCGCAAAAATGATTCAAGCCGGAGATTCAGTTTCCTCGCTCGGTCCCTCATTCCCAGCGGATCTGAAGAGTAATATCAAATCGGTGAAAATGTTCGCGCTCAATCAGCCCCTGGCCGGTGCCTTCACCCGCTCTTTTTCATCTCACTGTATCCCTACGGGTGCCTTTCTGGGAGTCGCGGAACCAGCGGCGAGCGGAAAACCATACTTTGGAAAAGTCTTTAAGCTCCCGACGAAAAACATTCCTCTTTCCGTGGTACTTTACGAAAAAGACGACTGTACGGAGGAGATCGCGGCCTACGAATTCAAGGCCGGCCTTGAGAGGAGTTCCAATGGCGATCACCTACTGCAAGTCGATGCGTCTACAAACAGAAACAGACTTGTTCTCCCGTCAAATGACACTTTAAAGGGTTACAGTTCTTTCATGCATCTCCTGCCTTCTCTTAAATGCGGGACCGGCGCAGGAATGCCTTGTAAGACCATGCCCTCTGCGCTTCCCGATTTCGTTCTCTTTATCAGTGGCTCAGAAAAAATTTATCTGAAGGACATCACTTGTCCGGTTACTCCGACAAATATTACTGTTATTGCCTGTACCCCAAGCTCGGACGGAGGCGCTGATATTGAATTCGACACCAGTGCTTTGAGTTCTTCAAGTACATCATCAATTACTGATGGAAACGTGACTTACAATATCGGATTCCAGGACAGTTCTGTAATCGCAGACCGGGTTAAGAAATCGGCCTACGATGATATGCTCAGCTTGATCGGTCCAAATCAGCCATTTTTAGCGAAGCTCTTTTTACATAACAACGATGACGATGAAGACGAAAACAGAAGAGAAGCCTTTGGTAAACTCGGCCGTGTGAGAGAGCACCTTTCACCTGCGGGGGCCATGGGTATTCTGGGTCTCAGTGATTTCAATCAGAGTTTCCAGGCCAATTGTCACGCGATCTCGGGTACCCGCGAAGTGACCTTGAAAGACGATGAAGGTTCAGAAACTTTAAGGATTGTGGCCTCAAGTGCAACTCTGAGTCCCGACACCTACACTTGCGTTGCCAATAATTCCGATGCGACACCGGCGAGCTGTACGACAGCCTCTTTCGCTTTTGATAAAAAGATCCAGGTCTATAATCTGACGACGAATCAGCTGGTGATGACCTATACCGTCGACTGTGACAATTTGATCGGAAAATTTTCTTCTTTTGAAGAAGATCTCGAAGATGACGGCAGTGCCAAAAACCGGAGTCACGAGATCGTCTCGTGGAACACCGACCCGGTCTCGAATCACCTGTACCAGCGATTCGAATTCCTCAGTCAGGATATTGAGTGGGAATACAATAGCGGAACTTTCGTTGAGGTAAGAAACGATCGCCAGATGGGACGAGTCTTCAAGACCGGCCAGGATAAGTACCAGATCGTCAATTTCCAGTATCACACCAACTACGACATTGCCGGAGCAAACCGAAACTCTTCGCTGGAACAAAGACAAACTTATGTCCTTCACACAATTCCGGTGGCCTGTATCACCAACCGGAGTCAGGCTTCCAGCAATATTACCGAAGACCTTTTCAGTGGGACCTATAGCACTTTCCGGAGTACTGCTATTGCGACATCAGGAGTGAGTGCAGATAAGCTTCCTTTGAGTTCCAACTATGATAGTGCTACGGTAACAGCGAGAGTTGCTGCAGATGATTGCGATACGAACCCCTTTGCGGCGTTAATTCCTGCAGGGAATAACAATGATAAGATCAATAAATCTCTGGATCAAAAAGTGGATGCCCTTTCGAGCAGTCTTCCGGCCGTGTTCAGTTCTGGTACGTACATGAACCACTAACTTAAGAACAGAAGCCGACGCGTTTCATGTTCTTGATGAAGTCCTGGGCCTTCTTCTTGGAAGAAAGTAGCCAGCTCACCCAGCGGTCTTTCCCGCGGAATAGTGTGATGAGAGTTGTTTTGGATTTTTTCTCGTAACGAAGAATGCATCTCTTTGCGATAATCTGCTCATCGCAGACTCCCTCTTCCTGAAGACTGGTCATTTCCTGCGATATCGAATCGGCGGTCGTATCCTTAAGAGACATCTTCGAATGAATGGTGTTTCCGCTGACAAATTCCACCACCCGTAGACCGATCGACTGTCCCATGCGGACGTCGCATAGTTCTGCGCGGGCGTGTGCGCTTCCCAGGATTAAAAGAAATAGAACTACGAGCTTCATTACCTGTCCGTTTGTTAATCCTCCCCATTCTGCAGGAAAATTGCGATCGGGGAAAGTTAAAGGCTGAACGGCTGTAAAAGCGAATGGGTGTCTAAAGATTAGACACCCCCGGGCGTCAGGGAAAAAAGCACCGGCTTTCGGGAAGTTGAACATAGGTTAAAATAGGAGAATGCGGACTTCCAGTTTCCTCATGCTTTTCCTGTCCCTTGCTATGACCTTTCCGGCAATGGGGCTCACTCCCTATGAAGCGGAAAGGGAGATTTTCCTTTCTAATCCCGAGGCCCAAAGAAATCCGGAAATGGCGAGCTCGCTGCTTACGATGTCGGTCGCGGCCCTGGGATCGGTGATGCTCACAACTTGTCGTCCCCGCACCGGTCTTTATCTCGCTGACTCTCTGGTCACATTCTCAAATACCGCTTCGGCCTATGTAATGAGTGAGGTTATTTCAGCAAACATTCACAAAGACGATATTTCGGTGAGGAACGCGGAACTTCAGCGTCTGGCCGATCGGATGAGACGCCAGAATGGCGGCGACGTTCAAAAATCCGTGTTTGATGAATCCAAAAAAGAGCGCGAGTATCTTCTTCAGTTCGTCGGCATGAGACGGGATTGGATCTCGGCCATGATCCTCGGTTTCATGACAGCTTCCACCATCGCCGGGGATGAAAACAATACCACCGATAATCAGGTGATCTGTGTCGGAACACTGGAAGCCGCACTTCCGGTGGCGGTATCCCTGGGACTTGCTTACCGCGCAGAAGTGGGCGTGGGCCCGGCGGAGACGATCGAAAGATATCTCACGGGTGTCCTGGGAATCGTTGCCGCTCAGCTACTCCCGATGGTTGAAAATCCATCCTCACGGGTAGTGATGTCGAACCTCGCGGCCGATGCCACGACCTCAATGCTGGGAGAACTGGCGGGACTTGGTATCGCGATTGAAGGCGACATCGCCGATCTTACGAGAGTGATTGATGAGTTCATATCTTCAAACGGAGTTGAAGAGAGTTCAGGTGTGACAGCTGAGACTCCACAACCGACAACGGAAACTCAGACCGGTCCGACGAATACATCAACTAACCTTGCTTCAGGCACGTCTACGTCAACTTCAACTTCAACTTCAAGTCCAGACTCAGCAATTGTCGGATCAATCTCCAGCAGCAGTAGTGCCGCAAACATTGTCACGAAGACCTGCACGGAACGAACGGCCGACGGTAAATCGTTCACATTCAAAAGCACTTGTGCCAAAGCCGCAATCTTTCCGGTGGTCATGCCAAAAAAAGGCTCTCTCACAACCCGGACAGCGGCGGAAGCGATCGGCAAGCTCGCCAATGCGCTTGCCCTCGGCGATATCAAGAGTGCCAGACTTCATTCTTCGTCTTTAAATTCCATGGCCGCAAGAATCATCACCGGTAAAAAAGAAAGTACGAAACGGTCAAACCTAATCCGGCTACAAAGTGGTCAGCCGATGGTGGACCTTGATGCTGACACAAAAAAAATTATCACGAAGATGTCCGCCGCCATCAAAGATGATGTGATCAAGCGAGGCGGAGAGAAGTTTCTTTTCGCAAGTACCTCTCCCAAGAAAGTGGCTTCACCCGTCGTCATTCCGGTCAAGGAAGATGAGGTCATCGCGGACCTGCCGGCAAGGCTCAGATGGAAAAAATTTCACCGGAATAATAGTGATGCTTTACCTGTAGTCATGAAGCCGGTGGCCAATGAAGCGGCAGCGCCGGCGCCGGAAAAAGAAGCTTCCCTCTGGGAGCGACTGACGAACAGGTATCACCAGAGGTTTCTGGGAAAAAAAGAACTATCCCCTGCTCAGCCCTGAACTGTCCCACGACTGAATTTTGATTTCAGCCAGGGAACCATCATGGGAAGAATAGAAACGAAGATCACGCCAAAAATGACGATGTGAAAGTTTCTCTTAACTACCGGCATATTACCGAAGAAAAATCCTGCCAGGATAAAAGTAAACACCCAGAGAACGCCACCGATCACATTATAAGAAAGAAATTTCTTATAGTTCATCGATCCGATGCCCGCAACGAAGGGAGCAAAGGTCCTCGCAAAAGGCGCAAATCTCGCGGCGATGATCGTGAATGATCCCCATCTTTCATAGAAGGCCTGGGTATCAATCAGATATTGTTTCTTAAAAAATCTATTTTCTTTTTCAAAGACCTTTATGCCGAGCTTTTTACCTATGTGATAATTGACGGTATCGCCGATGATCCCTGCCGTTGTCAGAGTCATCAGGAGAATCCAGAGATTAAGTCCATCATCGAGGGCCGCTAGAGCACCAAGAGCAAAAAGAAGGGAATCCCCGGGCAAGAATGGAGTCACAACCAGGCCCGTTTCGCAGAAAATAATAAGAAATAAAAGAACATAAATCCACGGACCAAAGAGGGCCATCCATGAAATAAGATGTTGGTCGAGATGAAGGATAATATCAATGAGTTGTGTCATGAGGACTCCATTCTAAATCAGAATTCGCAAATTGAGGGAAGAAATCTCTCGTTGAGATCGATGAGATCAACAGTCAGGGGCTCGAATTTTACACTCTTTCCGTTTTTAATTCCGCGCCCTCTTTTCAGGTTAACGTCGCATGTCCGGTGATCGCTGGGATCCAGTTTATCCATCCAATCCCGCGCAAAAGCTGTGAGAAGGTAACGCCCCTTCTTCCAGGAAATTTTCCAGATGACTACTTCACCGGTACGTCCCGAAGCGGAAGAATCAACGATAATAGAAAAGGAATAATCTTTATGGAGTTTCAGACTTCCACCAGGCCTTGCTTTTCCGGGAATGAGATTCCGGTTCCGGAAGAGAATTTCGCGCGGAGATCCCTCTGGTACTCCCTTTTTCTTTCAAAAAATCCCCACGTATTGACATGGTGAAGGCGGATGCTTACGGGAACGGCCTCATT
>JAKFFP010000071.1:0-8449 GCA_036675045.1 Bacteriovoracales bacterium
CCTCAGCCGGGTGGTGCGATCAATTATCTTTCTCCCCGTCTCTCGAAAAACATGCCTCTGAGCGGAAGTGTGAATCTCGCAGGTGGTAGTTACAATCTTCTTTCTACCGTGAACTCGGTTAAAGGTTCTGCTGGTAACACTTCTTACTGGGGTGGATATTACCGAAAGCAGGGCGAAGGTTATATGAGAGAAAATGGTGACTTCGCAGCTGATAACCTTCAGTTCAAGACAAACACTTTCCTCGAGAGCAATGCCGTATTCAAGACTTCGTTTCAAGGTTACGACTCCGACTTCGGAAATCCCGGCGGGCAAGCCTTCAGTGGTGTTGCCAACAGCAACCAATGGATGGGCGATAATCGCAAGGCAACGAAGAAATACGATCGGATGAAAATTTCCAGAGCGCAGGTGATGGTAGGGCTTGAGAAAAAACTTTCTTCAGCGACCACTCTTGATACATCTATCTGGGGAGTTGCTTATCGTCGCTACAGTAAAACACAGGCGGGCGGGGTCGCCGGAGCTTTTCCTACCGCCCAGACAAACACCATTGTGAACACTCACTCTTACGGAGTTAATGCCGAGGCAAGAGTCAGTCATGACTGGGAAATGAAAGATAATCAGAACACCCTGAGCTTCGGAGTTCTGACTTACAACAATGATTCGCCTTCTCATTCAATGGCAGGAGCAGCGCCAGACTCAAACAGCGGTTCAACCAATACCAGAAATATCCGTCAGACGAGAACGAACGCCATCTTCGCGGAAAACAGATTCTCCTTTGGTAATCTTGCTCTCGTTCCGGGAATTCGTTATGAGAACATTTACATGTTCACAGAGAACCGCACAGATGACATTGACCAGAGTGAAGTTTATAATGTTCTCCTCGGCGGACTGGGTGCCAGCTATACTTTCAGCGAAAGCGTTCAGGCCTTCGCGAACGTCTCTCAGGGATTCAAGCCATTAAGCTTCAGCTCAGTCCTGGGGCTCGCGGATCCGAATATTACGGTCAGTGGTGACATCAAGCCTTCTTACAATTATTTCTACGAGACAGGCCTTCGCGGAGAAACACCGGCGATCACATGGGACACTTCTCTTTTCCTGATTCACCGGCAGAATATTACTGCCACCAGTGGAAATGTTCTCTCTAACGGTAGTTCTGCGAGATACCATGGAGCCGAGGCTTCTGTGACACTCAAAGATATCCTTAGCTCGAAGAACGTCCACGAAGTCGATCTCTACACCAACGCGATCTATAACAATGCTGAATTCAGACGGGGAACTCTCAAGGGAGGAACACCTGCTTACGTTCCTTCGGTGATTCTGAAATACGGTCTCATTTACCGGAAGCAGGACAAGCTTAAAGCTTCTTTCCTCGGGAACTGGGTGAATGAGCATTACGCGGATGATGCCCGTTCTGACAACCGTAAGATCCCATCGTATTCAGTTTACGATCTCCTGGGAGAATATTCGTTTTCAAAAAGTTTCAGTGTGAATGGTGCTATTAACAACATCCTGGACAGTGAGTACTACTCGCGGGTCAATAACAACGGGATCCTCCCGGCCATGGGTCGCAACTACTATGCTGGCGTAACTTACCGATTCTGATCATGGTAGGGGTGTCTAATCTCTGGACACCCCTTCCCTTTTTTACACCCCTTCCCCCTCTCTCAGCTGACTAAGATAAGATCTCTTCAAACGAGGTACTTATGAAATTTCTTCTTCTTCTTTCTCTTCTTTTCTCAACTTTCTCGGCTTTCGCAAAACCTGATCCGAAATTTTGCGGCAACAAGAACACTTGCCACAAGGGATACATCCCTGTCTTCAGGGCCGGAAAGTATTATGCCCGGGGCTATGGGAATAATTGCCAGCAAGCTGAGGCCCGCGCCCAGGAACTTTTTCTTAGAGAATTCGGAAACATGGAATGTGGTTTAATCAGCGGTCCCTATCTTGCTGATTGGGAATGCAGCCGCAGTGACCGTGGACGTGCCGTCGCCTGGGTAACATGTAATCCTGATTCGGGAGTTCGCTCAAGTCCGCGTCCCCGCTGTGCAGTCATTGGCGGAGTCATGGTCTGTAACTAGTAAGCTTTATATTCGACAGATAACAAGGGCCCCGTCAGGGGCCTTTTTTATTTCCTCATCTTTCGAAGATCTCAACTCCCTCCGGCATAAGGACCAATGCCTTTTCTCCCTTCAGAAGCTTCATGTTCTTCCCTCCTGTCAGGTAGGAGAAGGCCGGAAGATAGCAGAGTTTTTCCTGGATCATGAAAGACGGAAGCCGGAGGGAATCATGGGATGAGGTGAATTTCATCATTGGGTGAATATGCCCGCAGAACTGATAGGATTTTTCTTTCTTCTTCTGATCATGCACCAGAAGAAAGTTATCCAGCCGGAGTGAAGTCTCCTCTACAACTCCCCAGCTCGGAGGAAATTTTGTAAAGCGATCATGATTTCCTTTCACCAGAATGAGCTCAACCGGAGATTTGTCCCGGAAATCGGCTATCCTGGATATAATTGCCGGACTCAGGGCCTTCTCGTGATGAATGAGATCGCCCAGGACGATGAAAGATCTCACGTCGTAATCCCGCAGGACATTTTCCAGGCGCTCAAGATCTGCACTCAGGACCGCGTCGGAAACAGCGATTCCATGATTTCGTAAAAACTGGGTTTTTCCCCAATGAAGATCGGCCGCCAGGACAATTTTTTTCCGGGGCCAGTAAATAACCCTCCGGTAATCGAAAATAAATTCATCTCCCTGAATCAGGAGGCCTTTGCTTTTGTCCATCTTTCCTTCATCTTCAAGAGCCTTTCCTGCAGAGACTCAGATGTAACGAGTGAGCCAATTCTTTCCACCACCAGGGGAAAGGCCAGAGGAGATGGCCGGCTGGTCTTATAATATTCAAAGGGCATTTCCTGGAGCTTCCGGAGAACAGAAACCAGGCGACTTTCCTGAAACTGGAAAAACTTCACTTCATCGTATGATTGGTTATAAAGCGGCTGCTCTGGTTCATATGTCTGGAAGACTTCAAAAAGAAGCGAAGAACTCATCTGGAGATTCTTCATCGTGCGTCTTTCGCCCGGCCGATTCTGGTGAATCAGGCCTGAGATCTGGGCAATGTCACGGAATTGTTTTTTCGCCAGCTGGGTCACGTTGAGACTCCGCTGGATATCGGCCGAGAGATTTTCCAGGCTCAGGAATTCCTTCATTTCATCAACACGAAAATCATAATCAGGGGGAGCGAGAATTTCGAGTCCATACTCTGAGACAGAAAATGAAAAGGTTACTTTTGAACGCAGAGACATGCGGACGCTGAGAAGAGCCGCCAGTGCTTCATGCACCAGGCGGCCCTCAAAGGGAAAAATGAACAGGTGCTTTCCTTCACGGGTCATGGTCTCTTCCAGCAGCAGATAATTCCTGCCAGGAAGTCGTGACAGCGCTTTCTGTACTTCGGTGATGGGCGAGAGAAATTCCACCAGTGGATGAACATATCTTCCTTGTTCGATCAGCTCGAAAATTTCCTTCAGGTGACTGGTAAGGAGTGATGAGAGGGGCAGACGACTGCCCCACCAGATAGGGATAATCGCGGAGTTTGCGGGTGCTGTTCTTACGAAAAGCGTGAGGTCTTTTACCATGACATATTCCAGGACCCTGCCGGAGAAGACGAAGTGATCGCCTTTTTTGAGCTTACTCACAAAGGACTCTTCCACTGTTCCGAGCGAACCTCCTCCCTTCATGAATTTTATCCGCATAGACGGATCAGAGGTGATGGTTCCGACGTTCATGAGATGAGTGTGAATCATCTTTTTATCATGTACCAGGTATCGACCATCCTTTTCCTTTAACCGGTGATAGTAAGGGTAGGCGGTAAGAGATTTCCCTCCGTGGACGAGGAAGTTTAAAATATTCTCAAAGTGATTGGGCCGTAGTTTATGAAACGCGAAAGTGGATTTGACTTCCTGATAGGTTTCTTCCGGAACAAGACCTTCATTGGCGGCCAGGGTCACCATGTGCTGAGCAAGGACATCAAAAGACAGCTCGGGAGGAATGATATCTTCCTTGAGACCGCGTTCAATTGCGAGCTCGGTTGCCATGTATTCAAAAAGCTCAAGCGCGTGAGTAGGCACAAAATAGATCCGTGGAACACCCGTGGGGGTATGACCGGATCTTCCCGCCCGTTGAATGAAGCGGGAAATACTTTTGGGAGAACCTACCTGATAGACACGTTCTACCATCGGGAAATCAACTCCCAGATCAAGCGAGCTGGTACAAATGACGAGTTTCAGTTCTCCGGTCTTGATCTTATCCTCAACTTCCTTTCTTCTTTCAGGATCGACAGCGGAGTGGTGAATCGCCATAAGATCTTCCCACTCCGGTTTCATCATTCGTATCTCATTAAACCAGCGCTCTGCCTGGGAGCGGACATTGGTGAAAAGAAGGCAGGATTGTTTGATATCGATGTGATTCACGACTTTTTCCATCATCGCGAGACCCAGATGACCGGACCAGGGAAAAGAATCGATCTCATCCGGCAGGAGACACTGGATGTCGATCTCTTTTGATATCTTTTCGGTGATGAAAGTGAAATTTTTCAGGCTTCCGTTCAGAACTTCTCCTGCTAAATCAGGGTTTCCCACTGTCGCCGACAATCCCCATATTCTCAGCGCGGGGGCGATCTTTTTCAGATGGGCCAGGCAGAGCTGAACCTGGACTCCGCGTTTGTTTCCCATGAGCTCATGCCACTCATCAATCACGACCAAGCGACATTTTTTAAGTGCCTCACGATACTCTTCCTGGGCGAGAAGAAGATTAAATGATTCAGGAGTGGTTACCAGAATCGAAGGTGGATTTCTTTTTTGCTTCTGTCTTTGTGACTGGCTGGTATCACCGGTTCGGGCGTCCACCGTGAAGGGAAGTTTCAGATCATCAATGGGAACCTGGAGTGACTTGATAATATCTCCGCTCAGTGCGCGAAGAGGAGATATATAAAGGATGTGGATGCCGGCAGGTTGTTCATTCTCCTGAACAAGCTCGGCCAAAGTGGCGAGGCAACCGGCATAGGTTTTACCGAAGCCGGTAGAAACGTGGATAAGTCCATTTTCTTTCCGGAGATAGGCTTCCCAGGCGGCACGCTGGAACTCTCTGGGCTTCCAGCCTTTTGAAGTAAACCAGCTTTCAATCCAGTTAAGTTCATTCATAAAAGCTTCTTCACACTCTCGAGAGTGTCTGCCTCTTCAGGTTTCTTGTCTTTTCGCCAGCGATGGATGCGGGGAAATCTGAGTGCAACTCCAGCCTTGTGGCGATTCGAAGGCTGAATTCCTTCAAAGGCTATTTCAAAAACGTGCAGAGGCTCGACGGACCGGACCGGACCGAATTTTTCAACCGTATGCTTTTTAATCCAGCGATCCATTTCACCAAGTTCTTCGTCGGTGAGTCCGGAGTAAGCCTTGGTCACCGGGACCAACTCCTTGTCTTTCCAGACCGCCAGAGTGTAGTCGGTATAGAGATTGGATCTTCGTCCCGATCCTGATTGGGCATAGATCAGTACACAATCAATTGTCAGTGGATCGATTTTCCATTTCCACCAGTCACCGCGCTTTCTTCCTGATTGATAAGGGGAATTCCACCTCTTCATCATGAATCCCTCTACTCCCCGATCACGGCTTTCAATCCGAAGCGTGGTGGCCTCATCGATTGAATCTAAATCGATGATCGCGGAATTAGGAAAAGCGGAAATTCTACTCAGGATTTCCTTTCTCTCGCGGAGAGGACGATCCCGGATATCGATGCCCTCCCATTCAAGGATATCGTAGAGCATGATACTGACCGGAGTAGTCTCAAGATCCTTTTTGTTAATTCTTTTGCGGTTAAGACGTGTCTGGAGTTCCGCAAAGGAAAGAACTCTTCCTTCCTTGAAAGGAAGAAGCTCACCATCAAGCACCGTCCCGTCCGGCAAACTGGCCGCTTGTTTCAGCACATCCGGAAATGAATCGTTAATGAGTTCTTCACCACGCGACCAAAGGAAGACTTCTCCATCACGTTTCACCAGTTGGCAGCGGATGCCATCCCACTTCCATTCCACGCACCAGTCTTCCCATGAGGAAAATTCCTCTGCAGGATTTTCGACGGGACTGGCGAGATAGTACGGATACGGTTTAGACTTACGTTCGATGGTCACATCCTGAACCAGGAGATTGTTGTAATACTGCGGAGTCGGAAGGTAATCACCCATCAAGCGAAAACTCATGGTCTCCTTATCAACTCCTGCCACCTGAGCCAGGGCCTGAATGACGAGATTCTTTGAGACACCTATCCTCAGAGCACCGGAGAAACATTTGTGAATGAGAAACAGGATCGACTCATCGTATGCGCTCCACCAATGCTTAAGCCTGTTCTTTTTTTCTTCATCCGAAAGGTCTTTCAGTGTCAGAAGCTCTTCTTCGATGAACTTCCCCAGGGAAGGTGGAGGCGCGGGAGATTTAATCGGCCCGCGGAGTAGTGCCATCGTTTCAGAAAGATCTCCCACGTGATAGTAGCTCTCCTTAAAAAGCCACATCGGAATTCCCTTCCACTCGCAGAACGCTTCCTGCAGGAATGTACGGTTCACTTTAGTGGGAATCTTATTTCCTGAAATGAGATGGAGCGCCCAGCACGCATCTTCCGGGGGAGTATCCCGGAAGTAATTTATCAAGCTATCGACTTTTTTATTCGTCGACGTTGTTTGGTCAATTTCACGGAACATCTGGTTCAGTCTCTCCATTATGTCTCTCCCTCAACTTCATAAGGGAGTTTCAGATCATAAGCTGGAATGCCTTCTTCCTTCATGTAGCGAACGATGGCGTCGGTGTTCCCATGAGTGAAATAGACCTTCTTGCACCCGGTCTCTCTCACCGTTCTGAGAAGACCGGGCCAGTCGGCGTGATCAGAAATAACAAAACCCCGGTCATAACCCTTTCTTCTGCGGTTTCCCCGCAGGCGCATCCATCCGGATGCGAAGGCAATGCGCTTGGGTGACAAGCGCTTCGCCCAACCGGAGCCCATCGCCGAGGGAGGACACAGGATCATCGCCCCCTGAAATTTCTCCTTACTCTCCAGTGGAACCTTATGCACATTCCTCCACGAGAGGCCGGTTTTTTCATAGCAGTGATTAATTTCATCTACTGTCCCGTGAACCCAGATGGTGTCGTCAGTAAATTGTCTTAACCCGGCGATCAGCCTTTGCGCCTTTCCCAGAGCATAACAACAAAGAACTGAATTCAATCCTTCGTCTTTATTTTTCATCCACCATTCGTAGATCTTTTTTACTTCATCGTTGAAGTCAGGCCAGCTATACACGGGTAATGAAAAAGTTGCTTCCGAGATAAACACATCACAAGGGACAACTTCAAAGGGAGCGCAGGTAAGATCGGGGTCGCGCTTGAAGTCCCCGGTAAAGAGCCACACTTCTCCCTGGTACTCAATTCTTACCTGAGAGGAGCCCAGGATGTGTCCCGCCGGGTGAAAGCTCACTGCGACGTCTCCCATCCGGAAGACTTCCCCATAGGAATACATAGTAATTTTCGCTTCAGCGCCGATGCGCTTTCGCATAATGTGTTCCGCTTCCCGGACACAGATATACTCACCCATGCCCCAATGTGCGTGGTCTCCGTGAGCGTGAGTAATGATTGCTTTCTCTACAGGTTTCCACGGATCAATGTGAAATTTACCGGGTTCGCAGTAGAGACCTTCTGAAGTCAGCTTAAGAAGCTCCATCGGATGATTTTATCAGTCGCAGAATTCGGGAGCATGACACGAATGTTAGACAACTGACTTAGTCGATAAGTGATAAGGCCTTAAGTCCTTTCAATGTTGTCGTACTGAAATTGGAATTCTTATTTTGCAGATCTTTCCAGACCACTTTACGTCCGAATTTCCATTTCCTGAGATCCCCTTCATCGATCAGCGCCAGCTGATTGAGAATCTTGTATTTGGTAATTCCGGTTTTCAACGATAAACTTTTCGCCGGAACTTTGCCCAGAAATTTCGGGTACTGAACAAGCTTTGTATCGCTGCATTCGATGATGAAAGTCGGAACCTCAAACTGACCGGACAACCACTCCCCGTCTTCTTTTTCGTAAACCAGGAGTTTTCCCCTCTTCACCACATACGCCCGAAGAAGGGTCAGGGAGTGCTCCTGGGTTTTCTTTTTTTCACCAGCTTCCGCCGGAAATTTCAGAGGTTTTCCGGAAGCAAAAGCGATGCAACCTTTCTTTAAAGGACAAAGCTCGCAACTCGCTTTCCTCGACTGGCAAAATGTTCTGCCCAGGTCCATCAATGCTTCATTCAGCGCACGCCACGGAAATTTGCCCTCGAAGATTTTCTTTTCGGCAAAGAGTTGACCGATTTCTTTTTGAAGTTTTAGCCCCTTGGGAGTTTTTAATCCATAAAGACGGGCAATGACTCTTTCAAGATTGGCATC
>JAKFFP010000032.1:0-8417 GCA_036675045.1 Bacteriovoracales bacterium
GTCGAGCTTCGCTACATCTGGCAAGATCAGCTGAGACTCGCAGCTGAACTTTATCCGGATGGAACAATCAGCAAGCAGTTCATCTATGCCGAAGGTGTGAATTCCCCTGAGTACATGATCTTTGAAGGAAGGAAGTATTTCTTTGTGAAGGATCACCGGGGATCAATCCTTCAGGTGGTAGATGTCGCCAGTGGAGAACTGAAGCAGCAGATGAAGTACTCTGAGTTCGGAGAAGTTCTTCAGGACACAAATCCAGGGTTTCAGCCGTTTGGATTTGCGGGAGGACTTTATGATCATGAAACGAAGCTCGTGAGATTCGGAGCGAGAGATTATGATGGAAGCATTGGAAGGTGGTTGAGTAAAGATCCGATTAGATTTAACGGTGGAGACACAAATCTTTATGGATATGTGCTGAATGATCCAATCAATTTTAGCGATCCTTCAGGGCTTGTTAATTGGTGGCAAGTTGGAGGAGGTTTTGTAGAAATAGTCGGTGGAGGTATTGGAATTTCAGCTGGCATTGCCATTGGCTCATCGATTGCTGCAAGCTCCTGCTTTGCTGCTGCACCAGTAGGATATGTAGTAGGAGGAGCTGTTACTGGAGCTGGAATGACATTGTTTATTGATGGATTAGAAGATATCTGGACAGGATTTTCAGCGGACTAATAGGGCACAAAAAGATATGAACACTCTAATAATCGCATACACACTGATACTTTTCACGAGCCTTGGAGTTAGCATATGCCAATACAAGATTGCGACTATACAAAGTGTAAAATTTTTCAAAATCAAACTGAACCCCCGCTCTAAGGATATGCGAATCAAATGGGCATCAATATCGTATTTGATTTTTACAACTGTTTTATTTGTGACATCAGTTGCTATTATTCTGGCGAAAGATAAGTGATCGCTTGTCTTCTTCAAGATAGTCCTGAGACGAACTTAATGATCTGGTTTTTGTGTGGGAAATGTCGGACTTCGCTACCTCTGGCAAGACCAGCTGAGACTAGCAGCGGAGCTTTACCCAGACGGAACAATAAGAAAGCAGTTCATCTACGCCGAAGGTGTGAACTCACCTGAGTACATGATCTTTGAAGGAAGAAAGTATTTCTTTGTGAAGGATCACAGGGGTTCAATCCTTCAGGTGGTCGACGTCGCAACTGGTGAAGTAAAGCAGCAGATGAAGTACTCGGAGTTCGGAGAAGTTCTTCAGGACACAAATCCAGGGTTTCAGCCGTTTGGATTTGCGGGAGGGCTGTATGATCACGAGACCCGGCTTGTGCGCTTCGGGGCGAGGGATTATGATGGAAATATTGGAAGGTGGTTAAGCAAGGATCCGATTGGGTTTAAAGGTGGTGACACTAATCTCTTTGGATATGTCCTTAACGATCCTGTGAACAACAAAGATCAACAAGGCACTGGTCCGATACTGGGAATAATTTGTGCAGCCGCAGATGTTGCATACAATATGGGAGTAGGATATGCAGAATATTCCTCTTATATGGATCAAGCTGCTATATACGATCAATCTGCACGTGATATGGAAATGCAAATGGCCAATAATCCTTGCTTAGATCTTAGAAATCAAATCGCTATGACCAATGTAAAAAAAGCAGAAGCACTGGCTTTAGCGAGCAAAGCTCTTCTCGAAGCGGTAGGAAAATCGGCAGGGATTAGCTTAATCTGTAGCGGAATAGCAGCTTTACCAGGAATGTAATCATGCAGATTGTAGCTAAAATATTCGCTTACTATGTCCTTTTCGGTCTCATTTTCATAGTCGCCATAGCTATTAAAGTTATTGTTATCATAATGCAGAATAGAGACATAAAGGACAAAGACGTCCCTTTTTATAAACTTATTTCCTTGAACCAAATTAAACAAAATGAAGAATCCAAAGCAATTAAACTCATGGTCATTAGAAGATGGTATATTCGTTTTGTATATGCGGTTTTTATATATCTAGCGACTGCATTGATTATAGCCACAGCTACCTACTTTATTTAAATTACCTACGACGCCTTCGGAAATCTCCGTGGAGCAAGTATTTATGGGAAAAAGATTTCGTATACAGTCGACGGTCAAGACCGCAGGGTCGCTATGCTCGGCTGGGGAAATGTCGAGCTTCGCTACATCTGGCTTGATCAACTGAAACTCGCAGCTGAACTTTTCCTCGACGGAACCATAAGAAAACAGTTTATCTACGCCGAAGGAGTGAACTCACCCGAGTACATGATCTTTGAAGGAAGGAAGTATTTCTTTGGAAGGACCAAAAGGGTTGCTGAAACAGAAAACCCCGACAGAGTGTCGGGGTTTTAAATCTGGGGCCCTTTTTTAACTGTCCACTTTCGGGGTACAGATCTTTCGTAGCCTTTATCTTGTTATCAGCGTTCGCAGGACGTCTTCATGATCACGCGGTTCATGCTTTTCATAACCGTCATGAGTTTAGTCTGATAAGTGGCACCATCAACGATGCCGACCCATTTCCAGGTACCGACGACTCCGCCTTCGCCATGGACACGCTTCATGGTAATGTTACCGGTCGGTGTATCGAGATACAGAACATTTCCATTAATGGTGTAGCGGTAAACATCTCCGCTATTCACTGAGGTAGAACAATTAATCCTGCGGCCTTCCGTTTTCACAGAGCGCGCCTGATTGAACGTGATCGCTGAAGATGTGACGGTTGCCGGGACATCAATCATGGCATCAAGAATGTCGACACCAAGTCCGTCGTAAACGCTGTCACAAGATACAACCTCTCCATTGATCTCACACTGATGAGCTTCCGGGGCAGAACCGCTTCCACCGCCGCCGCCTTTACCGCATGCCACGACTGCTGAGAGAAGAACGATCATGAAAAGGAAACGCATATACACTCCTTGTAAAAATAATCGATCGTGAAACTATCAGGAAAATGTCAAAAGACACGAAGATAATTCTTACAAAACGAGTTGGTTTCCTTGTGATACCAGCTTCATTGCAAAGCAAATCTTTGGCCGTTCATCAGGAGTTTTGATTAAGAAAAAAATTATGCGGAAATGTTTTCGGAAGTTAGTAGTGACCTAAGCTTGAGCTGAGCTTAGGTCACTGGTCTTGCGGTTAGTTTAAGCTGGAGGAAGCAGCACGATCATTGCAAGTCATCATCGGCTTCAAAGATATCTGTCAGGTCACCGGCGTCTTCACCCAGATCATCCATGTCGTGAAACTCTTCGTTGTCCGTATTGTCCTCATCGAAAGAATAACTGTCGTCCTGAAGTGAGGCATCTTCGTTTTCTCTCACTTCCTGATCGGCATCACTCATGTTGGGATTCACGGCATTCTTGTCGAACTTACCATCAGCTTGATCTTTATGATTGGTCTGAGTGTTCTCGTTAGGCATATCACCCTCCTTGGTACAGAAGGGTGTAGCAAGTCTTACGCCGGCCTATTCGTACTGCTTTCCAAGGTCTCTGATCATATACCCGAGCGCATAGGGCACGGATGATTCTCTCAAAGAGGTGTAATTCGCAGAATGCTCAAAGCCCAGCTTGTGAGTCCATTCGTGAAACATGTTCCCGGCGACCTGAGCGGGAGTATACGGGGTGAAGTACTTGGTGTTCATCCAGATCTTCACTGTATTCGGATAAGTGTATCCCACAGTGTTTTTTGAACTGTAGTAGAGCTCGAGTTCGAGATCCATTTCAAAGTCATCTCCCGGGATGAGCTTCTCGGCCCCTTCTAAAACCTTCTGGTAGATCTGTTCATTCGTCAGACCATTATTGTTCATGTAAGAGCGCTGACCATTGTAGGTGTGATTGATAACCTTCGTTCTGAACTCAGTTGATGCGATAACTTTTTTGATGATCTCCACGGCCTTGTAAACTTTCTCTTCCTGCTCGACTTCAAAATTCACAAAGGTGAGAGAAGCATCGAAGGCGAAGGCTTCAGTTGGAACTTCCCCTTCAGGCGCGGGAAGTGTTTCTCCCGGAGACGGAGTATCTTCACAGGCCACATTGGCCTCTTCTTTCAATTCTTTTGTACCGGAAACTTTGCAATCTTCGGCAGGCTGGCAACTTATGAGGAAGAAGCAAAACGCGAGAAAAAGGAATGATTTCATGCGGGCACCGTCCTTGGTTGGAAGTAGCTTTCGTCCTGAAAACCATCGGTCTTACATTCATTCTCTCACCTCATGTTTTTGCCAGAAACCCGGCAAAAATGTTGTAGTTAAGAGGGAAATCTGGGCCTTAACGCGTTGAGACTCTGACACTTTCTTAAGGGATGATAGGGACGAAGAATGTTTGCCCCTACTGAGGAAGAGATTAATGAGTTTAGATTCAAGGCAGACGAGCACAGAGATCTCTTCTTAAAGAGATCCTCTGGGCTTAATGAGCATGTTGCCGAAAAAGATTCCTACGACCAATGCCATCGCAAGAGCGACCATGGTGAAGGCAGTATCAAGGCCTCCGAGAACGTTTCTTTCAAAGAGAAACGAAAGTGACCTGTACCCTACTGACCCTGGTACGAGAAGGATCATACCGGGGAACTGGAAAATACTGGAGGGACGGTTCTGGATCCGCGCGAAGATGTTACTCATGGCCCCGACACAAGCTCCCCCGAAAAACATTCCGAGCTCAGGGCCCAGGTAATGAGTGCCGAGCTTCGAACAACTGAAGCCGAAGATCCCGGCCATGGTGACCCATTTCCAGTCGGAGCGATCCGCCTTGAAGGCGACGGTTGACATGAGTGCGGTGATGGGAAGAGTAACAAGGGTCACCCAATTGGGAATTTGATGGAAATCAATATCAAGACTCGGATAGTGAAACCAGCTGGCGAGCTTCCCGCCGATGAAAACACCAAAGGTGAGCTTTAAGAGGATCATGATTCCACCCACGAGCCTCGCCGTTCCGGAGACGAGATTCTGGGTAGCGATCTCGGCGATGGCAATAGTGATGTAGAGACCAGGCATGAAGATAATAAGGCTTGAAAGAATGATGACTCCGACATTGAGCCCGGGAATCCATTTCGCGAGAAGATAAGTGGCAAGCGACGCCACCACGGCCACGATCGCCTCAAAGAGCTGGGCCACAAGTCCGATGGGCTTACCCAGAGTGATAAGGCCCATGATGAGACCCACCAGGATACTTGCGAGTAAGTCGCCCCAGGTTCCTCCGAAGAGAATCATGAAACCCGCAACCGAGAATAGATAGTAGGCAATCCGGATGCGTTTTCTGAACGGATTGGGAGCATCGTAGATCTGATCGAGGCGCGAGACACCTTCTTCAAAAGAGATCTGGTTTGAAATGACATCGCGGGAAACCATGTCAACCTGGGCGAGTTTTCCGAGATCGACTCCCATCGGTTCAACTCTCTCGATCCGGGTCATTTCTTCTTCGCCGTTACTGAAATAAGAATGGAGCGAGGTCGGAAGAGAAAGAAATGTCCCCTTGATACCGAGGAGCTGGCACATTTCCTGAAGAGTGCCTTCGATGGTGTGCGCAGGAGATCCCACGGCGTGGAGAGCACGACCAAAGCGGAGAACGAATTTCACACGGCGTTTGAAATCTAAGTGTTCCATCAATGTGTTTTTCTGATCTCTCCGGACATGCGGTCAATCATCATCAAAGACAGGTCACGATAGGCCTTGAACATCGGAGCGACAAGACGCTTATCTATCTCCACAAAATTTTTCTGATCTTCCGGAATGCTGATCTCAATCGGGATCTTGAGCTCGCCTTCATGGTAGCGATAGGCCACGTTGATTACGGGACGCTGACTTTCCTTAAGTGCCTCCAGCCTTTCGTGGTACTTTCCGAAAGGCACAAGTGTAGTCGCTTTGATCTTCAGGTTCAGCTCTTCCGGGTGATTCTCATTGGTAAACTTGTCTTTCCTGGCGGCCTTCCATGAAACCTCAGACATGATGACAAAGGCAGCATCAAGCTTCAGCTCCTTACAAATATGACTCAGAAAAATTTTATTATGCTCAGACCACTTGGGTCCTCCCATGAGTTCTGATGCCGGTACCAGCATAAAAGAAAGATCCCGCATGCCTCTCGGGTTCATGACGGTGTACATCGGAGTTTTCTTTCCAGCGGGAAGCCAGACGATGTCATCGTTCTCAATTCCCTGGCGATGGGCCTTGATGTAATCGGTGACTTCAAGTCCGTACTGGGAAAGAGCTTTCGACTGCCTCACTGTCTCAGTGTTCACGTAATCGAGATCCGGCGACACCAGACTCATCCCCTCTTCCCATATCCTCAGGAATTTTTCGGTGATGAGTTGCTTACCCTGCTCGTTGGGATAGATGAGATCCTTATCTGAAAGTCCCGTGCGCGTTGGCTGGACATTTGTTTCAAAGACCACGATCCCGATCCGTTTGATGTCCGGAAGTTTGGGATGAAAAAGCTGATCCAGTGTCCCCACTTTGGGATCACGTTTCTCCATGGAGACAATGCCCGATGAAAGTGCCCGCAGGTCTTCGATGGTGTAATCAAAATCGGGTTCGTAACGGTAGCGATGCTTGCCGCCGGAAGATTTTGTGCCTAGGGAGCAGGAGGTAAGAAAAATAAACCCGAGGAGGAATCGTAGCATATCTGTTTTCCCTGTGTGATCAGTTCAATATCTCTCCATTGTAGCTGTTCGCCTCCGGGAAATTCCACCGAAAAGGAGTCTCGCCCGAGAATTTTACGAATGGGACCGTGATAGGACTTCTGGCCGGCCGTAATTCCAATTTCGTTCAAACGCCGGAGAGAAACCAGAAAGCTTAATACGGGAGGAAGATCATTTCTTGTCAGGGTTTTGACAATGTCCCTCTCTTTCACGGTTCTGGGTGGATGCTCCAGAAAATAATCTTCTCCCGTGGCGTAGAGCCCGAAACTATCCCCCCACCACTCACTCGTGCCATCGTGAATCAGGAAAAAGTGATCCTCGAAACTATAGCGGTGAAGCCCGTACAAAGTCCGGTCCTTTCCCAGGGGCCGGTAGATCCTGGCACAGGGAGAATGCCGTGGAGAGAGAAGAGGAATTTCATCCCGGAGACCGAGCCACTTTTCTTTCTCGAGCCTGGGAAAAAGATCCCCGTGGGACTCAATGGTCACCAGGGTGAAATCATCTTTCTCGGAAAGGAGAAAGAGTATCCGGTCTAAGACATGGCCTTGCGGGAAATAAAGAAAATAGGTGTCACCTTCGGGAAGAAGATCTCTCAGGAGATCGCCATGAATGAACTCGCCAGGAATCCCCAGGGAAGAGGAAATTTTTTGCGAAGCTTCGACCCGGGAAAGCTCGCGCTCAATTCCGATGCTCTTCCTGTCCGGGAAAATTTCTTTGTAAGTTAGAACGGTGTGACCAAGGCCCGATCCGAGATCCACCCAGGTGCCATGAACCAGGGGATGCCGGGCAATGGCACGGACGTCCTCCGGATCGGTACAGAGGGCCCGGAGGTCGAGGTCTTTGTAGCTTGCCGGATCTTCCGAAACCAGGGCCTCGGCCTTCTTAAAAAACTCCGAGAAGTGAGTTAAGGAAGATTTCATAGTTTTCATCTCTCTCAATACCCTCCTTCACGTAACTGCCCCTGACTCCCCAGGAAATCGGCAGGGCGAGGCGGAGGAAATTGGTGTCGACCAGAAGTTCCCACCCGAGGGATGAGGCCCGATAGTGAAAGGTACTGTATCGGCCATTAAGCGAATCGTAGAAAAGATTCAGGTACACGCGCTTTAAGTAAAGGTAGCGCGAGAGATTCCAGTCCGGATAGGCCAGCGGCAGGGCGTAGTTTCCGGAGTACTTAATGAACTCATCCAGAAAAACACTCCGGGTTCCCCGGGGATAATAAACCAGACTAGAGTACTGGTAGAAATCATCCATCTGCTTCTCGTACGCAAACTGCTGAAACAGAGAATGATGAAGATCAAAACCCGGAAGATAGATTCCCGCTTCCGCGTGACTGAGACTTCCTTCCTGCTCACTGCCACTGATATCGCGGCCATCTTCCTGCCTTCCCTTCAGGTAAAGGCCGTAGCGGGGAAGAAGATCACGATGGGCCATGCGGGAGAGGATATCGTAATGGAATTCAGCACCCGGAGAAAACAATGAGCTATCAAATATTTCTCCGCGATCAAGTGTGACCTTGTTGGTAACTTTGATGATTTTGGCAAAAGCTCTCAGGGTAAAGGTCTGGGTGAACCTTCCGGTAATCTTTTTCCATGGGACCTGAATTCCCGCCTCGGCAGTTCCCTCTTCCCATTTATTTTCGTAACTGCGGTTTCCGATGGAAACATCCTGCCGCCGGTTTCCGTACGCGGCCCGGATGTCAAAGACCGGATAAAGATGAGACCAGGCCGCACTCACAAAACCCATCGCCTCCTGTTCGTTAAGATTCCAGTCAACACCCGCCGAGAGACTGAACTTATTCAGGATATCGCGGGAAAAAGCGGCCACCACCATTT
>JAKFFP010000077.1:0-8311 GCA_036675045.1 Bacteriovoracales bacterium
TCACACTTCTTCCGGTATTACAGGAACTCATGGCCACTGATGGCATCACCTACATGGGGATCTATCTCAAAAACGACCTGAAAGCGCGGAGTGTTTCCACTGAACTCAATCAGGTCTTTAAAGAAAATAAGCTTCCCCTTCAGGCGATTCCTTTCTTTGATGAAAGAATCGGGCTCTTCTACACCGGATCCATGAACTTCCTGTATGCCATTACCTTTTTCTTCTTTCTTCTCGTCTCAGTGGTAGTGATTCTCTCCGTCGCTAACGCCATCAGCATGAACATCGTCGAAAGGATCAAGGAACTCGGAACCATGCGGGCGATCGGTTACACGCCGGAAAGACTCAGTGTCCTCGTGGCGGTGGAAAGTTTCGTCCTGGCACTCTTAAGCACCGTGGTGGGATTCTTTGTTTCCCAGATCATCGCCGTCGTGGTGAACGCTGCCAATATCCGCTTCAGCCCTCCGGGGATCGCCGGTGAGATGCAATTTGTTCTCACACCGTGGCCCCTTCTTTGCTTTTTCTTCGCCATCCCGCTCATTGTCTTTGCCACCGTCACCGCCTATCTCGTGACGAAGAAGAAGATGAAAGGCGAAGTCGCGAACCTTTTAAATGAGACAACTACATGAGGTCTTCTATGAGATATCTTTTATTTTTATGTTTAACCCTTCCGGCATTTGCCCAGGCCCCGAAAAAAACCGTGGTCATCAAGGCGCCGCCGGCGGAAAAACTCCTCCAGCTCTCGGACCGCGCCCGCGGCAGTGTGCAGAGTGGAGTTTCCTGGGACGCAGAACTCACATCAGTGGAGGAAGGTGAAACTTCCGCCAGAAAATTTAACGTGAAAGTCCTGGGGGACAATGCTCTGGTTGAGATCACGGAACCCGCACGGAACATGGGAGAGAAATTTCTCTTTAATGATCTTGTAATGTGGTTTCATAAGCCGTCTTTAAGAAAGCCGGTTTCTGTTTCTTCCCGCCAGAGAAACTCGGGGCAGGCCGCCAATGGTGATATCGCCAACACCCGCTACGCCCGCGACTATAAGGGGAAAGTGATCGGAAAGGAAAAAGTCGACGGGAAGGACGCGTGGGTGCTTCTTCTCGAGGCAAAATCCAAGGACGTTACCTACGACAAGATCAAGTACTGGATCACGGACAAGACCTATCTCGGAGTGAAGGCCGAATTCCAGACGCTTCAGGGAAAACCCTTTAAGCGCGCGACCTACAAGTACGGAAACGTCATCAATGTGAAAGGAAAGAAGCAGCCCTTCGTTTCCGAGATGGTAATTACCGATGCCGAGTTCCCGGAAAATAAAAGTACCATGACCTACAAGACCCCGAAGGAAGAAAACTTATCTTCCGGGATCTTTAACGTGAATAATCTCTCGAGGTAAACTTGTTCGCATCACTCTTCACGATCGCATTCAGGGGGATCTTCCGGAACTGGCGCCAGAGTCTGACCGCACTGTCGTCAATTGCCGCGACCTTTGTATCGCTGACTCTTTTTCAGGGTTACATGGATGACGTCCAGAAGATGTATGAGAACACGAATGTCGAGCGCGAGATGATGGGACATGTGATCATTGAAAAGCGCCTCCCCCAGGAGAAGATGACCGCGGAAGAGCAGAGTCTCGTGATGAATTTTATCAACGAAAGAAATGACGTTGATTCCAAGGTCCGCTTCCTTCCCATCTCAGGGACCATCACCAATGGAAAGTCTTCCATGATTTTTGTTGGCATGGGAACTGACGTGGCTGAAGGGAAGAAAATGCGCGAGCCTTCCTGGGCCTGGAACACACTCGCCGGATCTCCGCTGGATTCTGAGGACGAAGGGCTCGTAATCGGTCATAAGCTCGCCAAGATCCTGGGTTGCACACCCGATCCGATTTTAGATTTCAAGCAGGGCCTCGGAGGTTTTACCGCCAAGGTTCGCCCGACAAATTGTAAACGAAACAATCTCCAGTTAAATGTCGTGACGGTTCACGCGCAGATGAATGCTATGACGATGCCGCTCACGGGAATTACTGACGCCATCTATAAAGAGCTCGATGAGCGCTACATCGTGATCCCCCTCCGCACCGCTCAGGCACTCTTTGATACGACTGACATTGGCCACATGACGGTCAAAATGAAAAATGAAAAAGATGTTCCGGCGTTTCTATCGGACCTGAATAAGAGACTGAGTGGCAGCCAACTTCACGCCGTGAAATGGCAGAATCACCGTCTGGGAGATCTCTATAACAAAACCATGGATCTCCTTTCTATTTTCCGGAACCTCATGGTGACGGTGATCCTGGTTATTTCCTCGCTCTCGGTTTTCAATACCTTTATCCGGAACATTTCCGAGCGCCAGAAAGAAATCGGCACTCTTCGCTCCATCGGATTTAATCCCCGCAGTATTCGAACCCTCTTTGGTCTTGAGGCGATGATGCTGGCCCTCACCGGCTGCGTGATGGGATTCATCATGAGCACGTCTCTTGAGTGGCTGGTGAATATCCTGGGTGTAACCTACAAGCCGGGGATCTTCTCTTCGCCGGTCCCCTTCACCATCTATGTTTCTCCCTATCTTCTGACCCAGGTGACACTCTTTTTGGTGACACTCGTGATTTTCACGGCGATGATTTCCCTCCGAAGACCTCTGAAGCAAACCATCACTGAGTGCTTTGCCCATGTCTAAGGTTCTCCTCGTTTTGATTTTTGTTCTGGTCCCGGCGGCGGCCAATGCCTGGACCCTGAAGTGGAACCACCGGATTAACTGGTACAACCGCGTGATCAACCAGGGCGTGGTGGACAGTGACTTTAACCCCGACAATCAGGTGGGGAAAATTCCCGACTACACTTTCGAGACCGATCTTCGCCCCACTTTCAACTGGGAATTGGATTCGGTACATAGAATTAAGGTCGATCCCCGGATCATCACCCAGGTGACCCAGGCCCGGTACCGGGATGAATCACACTCGACCGATAAAACCGAAGCCTTCATGAATGAACTCAATTACCAGGTCAATATCGGTGATCACCAGCTCGCTTTCGGAATCCAAAATTACCAGTGGGGCCCGGCGGAGATGCTCTCGCCCACTAACCCCATCTTCCGCTTTCAGTTTGAACAGCGCTCGCTCTTTTTCCAGCAGCGCGGGCGAAACCTCGTGCGGTGGAACTGGCAGATGACTCCCGAGTGGAATCTCGTGAGTATGGTGGAGGTCACAAAAAACGGCTCTGAGCTTCCCAAGGAAGACCAGAAGTTTGAGCCCAATGGACTCATGAAGCTCGAGCGGGCGTTAACCAAGTCCAGTGACTATATCGGTGTGGTCGCAGGCAAGACACCTTACCGCGAGGCCTTCATTGGTGAATACTTCGCCATGAATTTTACCGATGAGTTTTCCGCTTACTTCGATGCCCGCCACCAGAAAGGTTCAGAGAATTTTTATCCCGACGATGATCCTTTTAAGGAATTCGATGACCGCGAAAAAGACGGTGGAGTAAAGACCCTCGCGAACGTCGGTATCCGCCACGAGGCACGGGTGGATATGCGGCTCGAGTACATCTACAATGGCGTGGGCCTAGATAAATCAGACTGGGAGCGTGCCCGGACGGCACTTACGACTCTGGGACCAAATCTCCGGGAAAATTTCAAGAGATTTTACCGCGGTGGTCGCGATGATTTGAGCCGCCAGCACTATGGATACGCTTCCGTGAGGATTCCGGACATAGGCCCCAAGAATGAATACACTTTTTTTTTGAGGCACTTCCATTCGCTCGCAGACAGCTCATCTTCTTCGCAGTTTCAGATGGACCGGATCACGGGCGAGAGTTTCAATCTCTATTTAGAAGCTGCCCTTTATAACGGTTCGAAGACTTCTGAATTCGGATCGCTCCTCGGTCACGAAGTCTCCGCCGGTTTTAGGTACAGTCTTTAGTTCTTACTCTTCTTCGGACGATACATTTTGTGAAGCTTCTTTGAGTCCTTTGAAACTTCCAGGCGCACGGACTCGAGGAAATCGAATTTTTCTTTTTTTGTCATCGGCAGCCCTCTTTCCGCGATGACCCTGTCATCCTCAGCTTTCAGGCGTTTCTGAAGAAGCTCACCCACAGCGTTCAGGACTCCGAAGTAACCAGCAAGGCTTCTCGACATATTCAGCGGCATCTTGTCGACGAAGTATTTCTTGAGGAATGGAACCCGGCGCAGAGGCCAGGCAACGTTTCTATAGATGAGAGAATCTTTCGAAGAGGCCTGTCTCAGGCGGTAACCGTAGTCGTCATGCCACTGGAACATGCTCTGGAGGATGGCGTCTTTTTCGAGGTTGTCCTGGATCTTCGCGGCGTTTCTCCATTCAGTCAGAACGGTGAAACGTGGATCAACTTCAATATCCGCCGGGATAAAGCTCATATCGGGCTTAAGCCCGAGAAGTCTCACGAATTCAACTTTGCGTTTAATAAGACTTGAAGGGAACATCGGAACTTTCACGGCGCCAGCGGATGCCACGTCGTAAGCGTAAGAAGCGACTTCCGAACAGAAGAGCTGCTTATTCTCTTCGAGGTCAAATCCGAAATCATAAAGGATGTTTCCGGTGGTATCCGACGCCTTCTTCACTTTCTTAAAGATAAATTCTGCGGCCTTCGCGGCAACTTCTTCGTTATCAAAACGATAAACCATGGCGCGGAAGTTCTTGTCGTCGATGTGGTCCTGAAGAGGACGGACAAATGATCCCACTTCAATGTGTGCCTCAACGGTCCAGAGTTCTCCCGCCGGGTCCTTATACACCACACTCATGTGCGAGAACTGAGTATCAAATTCGCCGAGGTTAGAGATCGCTGAAGAAGTGTATGCATTTCCTCTGGTGAGGATGATATCCCCGCTTCTGAGCTCCGACTTAAGATCGAATGATCCGAGCTTCGGGTTCTTTCTTACGTGAACGTTATCAGCATCAAATGAGTTGTCCGGAAACTTGATTGAATCCTTGTAGTTTCGGTAAAGATCATCATGGATCACGTCTTCCGTCATGCGGATCGACCAGAGAGTTCCGCGAATGGCATCAGAACAATCACGGAAGAAGCCTTCATTATTATGAAAGTCTCTCAGTTTATTGTGGATAGTGAGCTTAAAGTCCCAGAGCGCATTTAAGAGAGCGTCGTGACTCTTTTCTTTCAGCTCTCTTTTAAAGTCATCGGGCCCCAGGGCATTCAGGACCTTTGAGATGTTCCTTGCCGGAACAATACAGTTATCAGCTGAAAGGACATCGACTGATCCTTTTAACTGATCACGGATACCAGCGAAGGCGAAGGTTGATGAAAGTGTCCAAAGGACAATCAAGTGACCAAAGACTTTACGGCTCATGTGGGTCTCCCATGGTGAAAACATGCAATTGTGATTGAATAGAGCAAACGCCATGCCGGATCGGCCCCTCCGAAAGAATGCTCCCTTCGCCAAGATTCGTAGGCACAAAACCCCCGTTTTTTTGATCTAAACCCCAGGAATCACACTTTTATTCCGATGAGAACCAAACCCCCACATAAGATGAGTCCATGAGAACGAATATCACTAACGTCGTTGTCCTTCTCTCACTGAACCTCGCAGTTCTTGCCTGTAGCAAGCTCGAGTCAAACGACATGGTCTTTAAAAGTGCCGTGTCTTCTGAGAGTCTTTCTTCACCGACAGAGAGTGCGCAACCCGCTCCATCTCCTGCTCCCGCGCCGGCACAAGAAGATCTGATCGTTGAAGTGACTGATCCGACAACTTCCGGCGGCACTTCTGCTGGTTCATCAACTGGTGGTTCAACTGATGGTTCAGCTACGGCCGGTTCTACTGATGGTTCGGCCACTGCGGGATCAACCGCTGGTTCAGCCACAGCGGGTTCAACCGCTGGTTCAGCTACTGCCGGAGCAACCACCGGCGAGACCGCAGGTGGTGCCACCGGTGGATCGGTTGGTGAACCAGAAGTCATTTATCCGGAAACCGACATCCCGAATTGTAAACTCGACCTGACTGTCAGAGGTCTGGGGAGTGCGGCCAAGGTGATCGTCGCTTCCGCTCCTAAAGCAGACCTTCTGGGCACAGCTTTAAAAGGATTTGAATCGCTTTCAAGCTCAGAACTCTCGGCCATGAAAAATGCCATCGAAACCAGTAAGTCAGGCAATGGTGTTCAATACCTCGCTGCGGATGATTCTTTTGATAAGCAATTCTTTAAGGATAATGCCATGGTGCTTGTCGTGATCAACAGTGCTTCTTCAAAACTGGTGGACATGGGTGGCCTGGGAAAAGACGCCCAGATTTATATCATGAACGTTTCCCAGGAACACAATACTGTCTGCGTACGCACAGATGGGAACAGCAGCATGAATGAACTCTCCATGAGTGTCCTGAGCTCAGCCGGCTACGCTTCGCGAGGATCACTCTTTATCAACGGTAATGGCTCAATTAATTCCTATCTCAAAGTTATGGGCGGCCACCGTTCAGGTTCAAGCTACGAAGGAAAATCCATCAGCGACTCGAACCTGACTTTCATCACCGAAGGGAAAAACGACACCTTCACTTCAGTTAAAGGGAATAACATTTCCACCAGTAAGTTTGATATCAAGATCAAGGGTAATAATCAGACCGGCTTCGGAATGAACTCAGAATTTATCAATGACTCGGAAATGAGAATGGAAATCCAGGGTGAAGATGATGTAAGGGCCATTATGGGTGTGAAGAAAATGTCCGGCAATGATATCTCAGGCTGGCTCAAGGCCAAATCCGGAGGAGAAGTAGATCCATCAATGTCAGAATATATTGAGATTATGCCTCTCCCTTAGGACTAGGGATTGGTCATATAAAAAAGCCCCCGGGAATATGGATTTTCCGGGGGCTTTTTTTTACATTTTTTTCTTCATGTCCTTCATCTTCGATTTCATTTCTTCTTTCATGGCGTGCTTTTCATCCATCATTTTCTCATGGCAATCCATCAGTGCATCCTTATCCTTGGCATTGTTCACGCACGTCTTACCCTCTTCTACCATCGCCGCCTTCTTATCGAGCTTCTCCTGCATCATCTGCTTATGCTGCTCAAATGGCATCTTTTTCATTTCTTCCATCTTGTGCTCGTGATGGCCGGCGAAGGCAGTGGCAGAGAACGCGATAATGGCCGCTGTTAAAAATTTCATAGATCCTCCTTGAAGTTAATCGATGCCCACATCATGGTGAAAAGGCATCCCGTCAGTCAACGGACCTCGGGACAAAGGACCGCAATGCAAAACCAGCCTTAAGGGTAGCTTGAATCTTCCAGGGAACAGCATTTCTCCCATGACACCCGCTGCGTGACCGGGATAGATAGCGCGCATGAAAAAGCATATGCCGCTCTTGATTATTCTTTTCATCTTCGTCCAGCGCCTGACTTACTCGATCTTCATTCATCCGCCGGAAAAATTCTTTCACTCTGACATGATGATCTATGGAAGTATTGCTAATTCCATCCTGCGTGGTGAGTGGCACGTATCGCATTTTTTTCAGCCAATCGGCTTCCCTCTTATAGTCGCCGGGATAAAGGTCTTTGCTTCGCACTGGACTTACTGGCTCGCCGTTCTTCAGGCCGTGGCCGGAGCATTGACTGCGTATTTCATCGGAAGATCAGTGAGAAAATTCTGGGGTGAAAGAACGGAACTCATGACTCTGATTCTTTGTTTTTTTCACGTGCCGTGGATCATCTACACTGGCTACGCCATGCCCGAAACGATCTACACTTTAGTTCTCTCCATTCTTCTCCGGGCATCCGTCGGGATTATCCAGGAAGAAAGAAAAGTATTGAACTCCGTCATCTGGGGACTGGCGTTCATCACCGGCTTCTACATCAAGGGTCAGCACGCCTTTCTTCTTCCGCTTTTTCTTGCGGGACTTATCTTCTATAAACGGCAGAATCTGATACCGGTTTTCATCATGGGGATGATCGTTGTTTCCGGCATGGCCTTTCACTGGGGTTGGAGTTATGCCAAGGTCGGGACGGGGAAAATCAGCGCTGATACCGGCGGGCTCAATTTCGTCGAAGGAAAATGTCCGAGTAAAAAAAATACCGACCCGGTGACGAACATCACCTGGTGGTCGCCGCTTTATCATAATCTTCACATGGACCTGCATAAGAAATGGGATCAGCCCTTTTCGAATTCTTCTTATTACATGAAAGAAGGCATGAAGTGCATTGCCCGTAATCCCTGGGTCATGGTTCAGTCACTGGAAAGTGTCCCCTTCCTTTTTTTTGGTAATTCTCTCTGGCCCGCCAACTGGCAACCCTTCGGTGAAAAGGTGCGCCTCTACGAACTTCTTTATGTCTTCTTCGCGATACCCGGCC
>JAKFFP010000229.1:0-8211 GCA_036675045.1 Bacteriovoracales bacterium
AGTAACGAGATAAAAATCTGCGTAAGAATTGTAGTTGCCGCCCATGAATCCTGAAACCAGACGAACCGGGACTCCCCGCGCCCTCAGGATCATCGCGGTCGCTGATGCGTAATGAGCACAGAAACCGGTTTTCTTCTCGAGCATGAATTCACGGAAGCTCATGATCTTTCCAGGCTTAAGGGAATACGAAAAACCTTCCGCCTTATAGTAATTCTGGATCTCGCGCTGAAGTCCGGCGATATTCTGCGAAGGGAAAGTTGCCTGGATCCATTCCAGGAGTTTTCGGGGCAAAATCACCTTGAGATATTTCGCTTCCATCTTTTTTTCGGAAGGAATATCTTCCATCCAGCTCAGGACTTCATAGCGCGGATTCCATTCAGTTGATGATTGTGAAAGGACGCGAAAATCATCCGGAACAACAACATGCTTACCCAGGATAAACTTCCGGGCCGAATCGAGAGCGAATAGATAAGGCTCTTTAGCGAACAGGCGGATTTTCTGACGGATTGTTCCTGGTAAGATTTCGAGATTTTTCTCCGGAGGAAGAAACAGATTGTCACTATTTGAGCTCGTCCAGTTCCACCCGTCAGTCTGGGCGAGAACGTTTCCGCGCCAATAGAGTTTTTCCATCGGAAGTGGACTGTCCACCAGCGCCTGAAAAACAGGCTCATCATTCATCTCGAGACTCTCCACCTCGGAAATCCTGAGATTCGGTGTGTATCCGACTTCACCGGCACCCGGCGTTCCGTTCCGGAAGGCGAGCGGAGAAATGATCCGCGGGACCGCAAAGAACATGACACAGGTCAAGGGCACGACCCAGAGAAATCCCAGGAAGAGATCCCGCGCCCGGGATTTAATCAGAAGCGTTCCGTAAAAATCAAACAGGAGAATGAGAAACGAAGACGTGAAGAAGAAAACATAGGTCAGGGTCTTCTCAAAAAGAGTTCCGGCCGAGAGAAGAAGAATGAGACCGAAAAAAATCATGTAACTGTCACGAAGACTTTCTTTTTCGAGAAGCTTCAGGATCACGACCGAGGTTAAGAAGTTAAGACCCACTTCCGGATCAATGACTTTCCCGTAGACGACGACATAAGAAGAAAAGACCCCGAGAGCGATCACTGTCCGGGCCACTTTCCCTAGCTGAAAGTTCAGGGCGATAAGAAGAAGGCCCAGGGAGCTGAAACCGATCGTCGCGATCGTGAGGTAATCCCACATTAGATAACTGAAAAAAGTCAGGATGAGGATGGATTTTAATTCACTTCTCAGCATACGGAAAGTTCCCGCAGGCAGTCTTTCAAAAGTTCCAGATGAGTCCCAGGACCCTTCTGGGTTTTTCCGGTAAAGAGAAAGGGAATGTCCTGACGATGACAATAAACCATCAGAGTCGCGATCCTCGAAAGTTCCGCTTCCCGCCTTGTATTTTCTTGTGGCAGGTTCAGCTTAATCCGCATGAGCTGGGTTTTTACCTCTTCGCCTTCCTTCACGAAGAGTTCTCCGGACTTCGCGTAGTGCTTCCAGCTGATGCGCTTGGAGCCTTCGCCCTGATAGTGCGTAAGTCCCCTTAAACCCTCATCACCCTTTCTCTCTCCGGTAATTGTGCCTTCTCTTTCCGTGATTTCAGGTGAGGGGAGAGGGACATCTTTCTGAAGCCGGGGATAAGCGTGAGTCGTGACATCAATTTTAAAATAGATCCAGGTCTGATAGAGGCCGAATGGCCGATCGGTTTTTACCAGAAGATAGTTCCACTGATAAAATCCGCGAGAGGGGAGTGTGATCTCGCCCGTGGTTCTCCCCTCTTCAAAGGTAACGATTTTCACACTCGACTGATTCTGTTCACCAATCAGTTTCATTTCAAGATGGAGATCACCCCGGGGCCATTTCTTCCAGCGAAAACTGACGTTCTGAGAAGAGCCCACGTGCCCGTCTTCCACGAAGAGCTGACCCGGTGAAAGTCTCGCCAGGTGAAAATGCGAGTTCACCAGCCAGATGAGATTGAGGCCAAACATGGCAATGGTGAAAATTAAAAGAAGATTATTACTGTACCCGATACTCAAAAGAAACATGAGACCGATGAGGCCCAGGAGATATCCACCCATACGGGTGGGAAAAATGTAGACCCGGGTGCGTGAGCGGAGCATGCGCTCAATAAGCCGCTTCATTTGACCTTAACGAAGGGAACCGAACCTACGAAATCTTTCGCACGTGCCTGTTCCGCCTGAACCGGTAGCGACTGATAGGAATACATCCGGTGAGCGGCCACATAAGGAAAGACCGCTTGTACATCATCCGGGATCACATGATCACGTTTTTCCAGGAAGGCCCAGCCACGGGCAGCGTCCAGAAGATCAAGACCTGCGCGCGGAGATAAACCATACTCAGCATCTTTACGTGATGACTGGAGAATATCGGAAACATATCCCAGAAGAATGCGGGAAGTTTTTACTGAACGAATCTCGTCTTCCCAAAGCTTAAGATCATCACGGTTTACCAGAGACTTCATCTTTTCCAGGCGCTCAAGCCTTTGTCCGGTCGCAAGAAGTTCCACTTCTTCCTCACGCGTGAGGTGGCCCATGGAAAACTTAAAAAGAAAGCGATCCAGCTGGGATTCCGGCAGGGGATAGGTACCGTATTGTCCTCTGGGATTTTGAGTGGCAAATAAGCAGAAACGTTCCGGCAGCGGATGATTGATTCCATCCACCGTCACGGATTTTTCTTCCATTGCCTGAAGGAGTGCTGACTGAGTTTTCGGAGTTCCGCGATTGAGTTCATCCCCCAGAATCAATTCACCAAAAATAGGCCCTGGTCTGAAAACAAATAATTCAGATTCTTTCTGAAAAACAGAAACCCCGAGAATATCGGAAGGCATGAGATCACTTGTAAATTGAATCCGCCGAAATTCCAGACCCGAGGCGCGGGCAAAGTACTTCACAAGGGTCGTTTTCCCCATCCCGGGCACATCTTCAACCAGCACATTCCGGTTCAAAAGAAGTGCCAGAAAAGCGAGCCTGAGCTGAAGGGGATTCCCCGGGAGAAAGGCCTCTCCTTCCGTAAAGAAATTCTGTAGTTTATCCATGAAAGGATCGTAACATGCCCGGGAAAATTGTCATTTTGATTGTGACGACCCATTTATGAAGGCATGTATGAAAATTCATCCCCCCTATCTGTGCGATATCTAATACCTGACATTATTTATTATTCATCATGCCACCTGGGCCTAAACTTTGCCTAAGACAGATTTTTATTCCCATTCACCGGAGGCACGTTAGTTATGAAGCACGAAAATTTTCAAGAGATTCTGGTTTGCCAATATAGAGATCTTATTCATGAAGCGATTCTTGAATCAGAGACGGAACATAAAACCCGCATGGATATTGGAAAGCTGAACCAGAAACTTCAGGTCATCTGTAAAGCGGCCCATTATGATGGCCTGGATGACGATGTCATTAACCAGCTCATTGATACTGCCATCCCGCAAATGTCCCTCAAAGCTGCCTGATATATCCCAACCAGACATTGATTCCCGGGTGCCGTCCATGTTAAAAACTGGTCTGCACCCGTGGAGGTTTAAGTGGAAATCATCGAAGCAATTAGCTTGTTAAAAAAGACCGTGAAAAACGCGGGGAATGTGGATCAGATGCACATGGATCTGACGCTGGTTCCGGCAGAGGAAAAGCACTTATATGAAGAGGCCCTGAGGACCGTTCAGACGGCGATTAAAGGCGGAGTGATCAGTCGGGACGAGTTCAACCGGCGCGTGCATTTAAACGGTTAAACCGTGGTTTTGACTCTGTGCTGCACGATAATCTTTCTTATCGTGCACTCCGAATGACTCTTACAGGGTCCGTTTCCACATCCATTCCCCATCTGTATAAGCAAACCATGAAAGCTTTCTTCATGGTTTGCCTGCTCTTTTTTTCGGTTCAAATCCGGGCCCAGCACATCGTTCTCATCGCGGGAATTAACAACGAACAGGTCCGCGATTATTTCACGTCATTTGAAGATTTCCTGAGAGAAAAAAATTTCCCACTCATTACCCGGGTCAAGCCTTCATCATTAAACACGGTCACCGGAAACGCCGGCATACTTCGAAATAAGCTCCAGGCCCTGTATGAGGCCCATCATGAGCCCCTGATCATCTTTGCTCACAGTAAGGGCGGTCTTGAGCTCGCCAATACCCTGGGGCGTTTCCATGAGGATTTCCCCGCTGAAATCGTGGCCAAGGCCATCTTCGTCAACACTCCATTTGGCGGCTCACCCTATATGATGGAATCTATCCGTGAATATGAGGCGACCTGGGGAAATTTCGGGAACCAGTACAACCCGGTTTATCTCAATGCTTTAAATGTTTTGAAGTCACTCGGGACCCAGAAAATTTCGGATGATCTCGCGGACAGTTTTCAGAAACCAGAATCACTTGAAGTTACACAGCGATTTTTCTATGTCCGGACGAGGAAAATTCCGGAAAAAGTCTCACTCATCCTGAAGAAATCCGCTGAATACCTGAGAGGAACAGGCCCCAATGATGGCCTCATTCCAGTGGAAAATCAGATGTGGCAGGGTCACGGGACCGACCTGGGAATCCAGGATGACATCGACCATACTGATTTCTTCGTCCGGAAATGGAAGAAGGGCTCTCCCGCATCTCAGAGAATTAATGCAATTTTAACTAATCTCGGAATTTGATTTCCCGATAAGTGATGCATGAAGGACCTCGATTTCCTCTTATTCATCGCTGATAAAATGTTCTATGCCATCGCTTGCGGAATCGTGGTGGGCTTTGAAAGAAAGGTCAACCGCTCCCCTGCCGCTTTTAAAACTCAGATCCTTATTTGTGTTGGTTCCATGCTCTTCACCGCCATGGCCTGTTTTTCCGATGAACTGAAACCTCAGGGCGCTAGAATTGTAGCTCAGATCGTGAGTGGAATCGGCTTCCTCGGCGCCGGTGCCATCATTCGCAATAACAGCATGAGTGTGATGGGTCTCACCACAGCTGCCTGGATCTGGTTTACTGCCTCGATGGGAATCATGATCGGCCTTAGCTATGGTATTTCTGCCATGTTTGTCACCATCACTCTTACAGCAGTCATTTGCGGCATGAGAAAACTCGAACGCTCTTACTTCGATAACCATGAAAGTGTGCATGTTCTCCGGAAAGAAATTTCGGAAGAAGATCATCATCACGACGACAAGAAATCGGCCTGATTTAGCAGTCCCGCAATAGCACCATCATCTGTCTAAAAAGTAGACACCCCCCCGAAACTCAGACATCTTGAGGCCACTCTGGCACCAAAAAGCTGGCAATCGTTTTGCACGGTTATCCCTAACATCGTTATTTTCCTGGAGGGAATTTTATGAAGATGAAGCTCACGGCTTCTCTCGTTTTGCTATCTGTTTTTTCAACATCCTTTGCCTTCGCCAAGGTCATCGAAAGAGACGGCGAATGGATCGGTGAAGACACTACGGCCCGCAGAAATCCCAACGGCCATTGCGTGGCATGGACAGAAGCGGAGGCAGGTAGGACTACTTACCGTCTGATGATTTCTAAATCCAAAAGTAACCCCGGGCCGACCGATATCCAGATCCTCATGACAAACGGAAGTCCCGCAACGAACTTCACTCTCACCTTAAGAGATGAAACAATCCTCGCCTTTGCCAACGGCGGACCGACAACAGTAAAGCGTCAGACTTCGGCCTGGTACATTCCTCAGCATACTGCCAATCTCTTCGCTCAACTCGAAGACCGGAAAGATATCAGAATTAAGCCCGCCGACGGATCCCGTGATCCCCGCATTGAGTTTTCCGCGGACGGCTTCAAGCGTGTAAAACAAAAACTCGAAGAAAAATGTCTCAATAACCAGCCCCTTTACGATCTCGCTTTTGAAGAAGTGTTTTTCTTAAAGCGCGATGCGATCAATCCTTTGGGGATCACTCCTGATCAGGTGAAAGAACTTCGTCGGGTGGTGAATGCCGGATACTCCGTTCACCTTGGTATCAAAGGGACAAGGGATGATCTGGTAAAACTCCAGGCGAGATTCCAGAATCAACTGAATGAAAAAGAAACACTTCTTAACCGGATTGATAGTCTCACCAACCGCGAAATTCCTGGAATTATTTCATCGCAACAGCAGAATGATTCTCTGGAAGCTTCTTCCCGCGGTCAACTCGCACAGGTGAATGTCACAGTTTCTCAGCAGCAGTCTGCTCTCAATGGTGCTCAGGCACAGCTCAATACCGCCAGAACCGTAATCGCTCCCTACGAAGCAGAACACGGTGACCGTTCTTCCCGTGCTCATTCCGCACGCTCGGCCGTGAATGCCGGCTCCCGGAGACTACATGAAATTGATTATGGCATCAGTTCATCTGAGCAGAAGATTACTCAGCTCTCAAATGAAGCTGGCTCCCTCCAGAATCAGAACGCCCGCATCGAGCAGGATCTACATCAGGCCCGTCGCAATCATGCTCAGGCGGTAAATGATGTCCAGAGATTCCGTCCCCGCGATGAAGTTGAAAGACGCCTTCGCCAGAACAGCGGATACCAGCAGAGCCTGCGCGAACTCTCAAGAATTGAAAATGAATTACAAATCCTTCGCAGCGGTCTTAATGATGCGAAAGGAAAGCTCCTCGCCCGTGAGACTGAGCTTCGCGTGTGTCAGACGAGAACTTCATTTATCCAGAAGTCTTCCCTTGAGCGTATCCCGGCCCAGGAACGTCCGAACCGTGATCCGAATCGCCCGCGTCCGGATGGAGACAGACCAAACCGTCCGAATCGTCCTGACAGACCAAACCGTCCGGGAGATGGCGATACAAGTCCTACTCCACCGACTCAGCCGGATCCAACACCGACTCAGCCGACAACACCGGTCCCAACGACTCCAACTGAGCCGACCCCTACTGCCCCGGACTGTACTTCTCAGCAGAATGCTGTGAACGCGGCCAAACAGGTGGTGTCGAATCTTCAGTCTCAGGAAAATGTTGCTCAGGCACGCTTCCGTGATGTGAATCAGGATGTATTAAGAATCAGAAACCGTACTGAAGCAGAAGCTCAGAGCATTGAACGTGATCTTCGCCAGCATGCTTACGATGCGGAAGCGCTGGTTAATCAACTCGAGAATCGCCGTAATGCAAATATCAACCGTGTGAATCAGATCGCGGCCCGGGAAATCCCGGAGCTTCAGAATATTATTAACCGACTCTCTAGTGAGCGTCCTTCAGTTCAGGCCCGTTACGACCAGGATGCTTCAAATGCTAACCGTCTTGAAAATGAGCTCGAGGGCTTTGAAAGACGTGTCGGTTGGGATGCAAAAATCCAGGCCGTAGAAAGCGCGGAACTTCTGGTGTCTCAGAGAAGTAATGATCTTAACCGTTCACTTTCTCAGAGGACAGCACTTGAATCTCAGATCGGCCGTTGCCAACAGGAGAGAACGAGCCTCGCAAACAACCTGGTTGATGCTCAGAACAGAAAGCTTCAGGCCGAAAATCGCCTCCAGGTAGTGATTGCTTCCCTGATTCCCTTTGATCAGGAAAAAGCGCGCCTTGAGCAGCAGGATAATGATCTCAAGGGTCAGCTCATGACTCAGGCCCAGGATTTTGAATCTAAGCTTCCTTAATCCACTTTTAACCGGACGGGCCTTGTGCCCGTCCTTTTTTTTTCGAAATTTCAACGATCTTACTCCCCGCAGCTCTTAAAAATTCTGACATTCGCTTCCCATAAGACCGACCGTTTCCTATGGTGCAGCCATGAAAATCCTAATCTCTTTCTTTGCCCTTTTTATGCTCGCTGCTTGCGGAAATTCCGTGGAAGACCGCTCTCAGGTCCCGACCAGGAGGCATGACAAGTCCCCACTTTCGAAATCGGAAACCTGGAGCATCCTCTCCGAGCGTCCCCTTCCGCTGAAAGTAAGAGTTTTGATCAATGAACTTGAATTCATCAACGAGTGCACAGGCATAGGCCAATATGTGATTGAGCGGACGTCTAGAAATGGCACTATCCATATCTCGTCCAATCAGACTTTCAGGGACGAATACTTCGCCATCGATATTTTTGATTGTGAGGGAAATTCGAAATTTTATTCACAGGCCTATGTTGACCAGCATCTGATCGAGCATCCGGCGACGGGAGCTGTCTCAATCATTCTTCGCCTGAAAAACTAATGTCCAATCGCTCCCGGATGCATCTTGGGAGCGAGCTTGCATTCCACGATATTTCCATTC
>JAKFFP010000305.1:0-8044 GCA_036675045.1 Bacteriovoracales bacterium
GCTGAAGGTTGGATGAATCAAGAAGTCGCAGAACGATTTTTTCACCGAACAAAGTGGGAAGAGAGGAAACCCGATAATCGATCGGGTTACCACCGATGAGAAGTTTAATACGTCCGTCTTGCGGCTTACGTTTTTCCGAAATATCCATCTGAGACATGATCTTTAAGCGCGAAAGAACCGGCGCCATCATGGACTTCGGAGGCTGAGCGACCTCTACTAGTGTTCCGTCCATGCGAAAGCGTACCCGAAAAACTCTCTCATATGGCTCGACGTGAATATCGGAAGCTTTTTTAACGTAAGCTTCTGCCAGAAGCCGGTTCACGAAAGTTACAACGTCATCCGAGATATCCTCGGCCTTGACGCTGTCTTCCTGGACGGTCATGTTATTAATTTCCTGGATGTTGTTGATGAGATCATCAACCGAATCCTTCACATTACTGAAAAGTTTTCTCCAGGAAGAAATGTTTGTGAGAATGAATTCAACCTGCTTCTTGAAAACATCCTGCAATTCTCTGGTGCCTTCACCAACAACACTGGGGTCAAAAGTCGCGAGGGTAACTTTGGTCGCGGTCTTCTGAATGGGGATGGCACGCCATTTTGTTACATAACGTTTTTTAAGAGCAGACAAAGTGTCCTGCGGGACTTTCGCATTCCGAAGATCGATAAAAGTAATGGCATAACGTTCAGAGCAGATCTTGGCGAACTTGTTTTCATCAAAGTAAGGCATCGAGAGAAGTTCAAACTCATTGATCTCGTCATCCCGGCCCATAGAAAGGCGCCGCAACTCTTTTAGGGTCGCCATTCCGGTCGCCGTGACAATATCGATGAATTCTCTACGAATCATAATGTTATTAACCTATGAATAGTATGTCTGAAATTTCAGAATTTTCAGCACTTAAGTTTAAACTTAAGTATCTGACCAGAACTCAATCGCAGCGATTGCCTGTAGCCGGAGCATTTCTTCGCCATCTTGATAAGTGGTAACCTGAGATGGCAGAGTGTTTTGATGAGGTTTAAAAGAATAATTGTAGTCCCAGAAAATGAGATCGGGATGTAGTTTGCCTTTAAATATAAAATCTCTGGTGCATGAATTGATCACGATAGTCGGATTATCCCTGGGTGCCGAGAGGTTAAGGTGAGTAAGATCGTCACCTTTTCTCCGGGAATATTGCTCAAAGGGAATGACCAGGGCCTTCGCCACCATCACCGTCAGCCGGGCCATTACTCCATCGCCCAGGATAATGAGTCCCAGATTCGGGTACAGAAACTTGAATTTGAGAAGAATTTTCTCCACCGCCACAATGTCGGTATTTGTGCCATAGATTCCGCTTTTACGAAAAGAGATGGTATTGATCGCCTTGAGCTCATTAACAATCGGAGATTTAATTATGACGTTATGGAAGAAATGTTTTTTATAGGGACTGGTGATTGAAAGCCCGTCAAACTTCGAACTAAGTTCCGCGAGACCCGGAATTTGCGCCGGGGTTTCACACTCCAGAAGTTCATATGATTCCAGCTTGTCGCCCAGAAGCTCCTGATAGAGAGAGGGAGATAATGAATGTGCGATAGGATAACCTAATAGTGCGAGCTTCATGTCTTCAGAGCGGTCCTGGCGGTTTCGACATCTGCCCGGATCTGATTGATGAGATCATTCACAGTCGGAAACTTTTTTTCGTTCCTGATCTTTTGTAAAAATTCTATCTCCAGTTGTTCACCATAAATGTCCGTATCAAAATCAAATATATTCGTCTCAATGTGCACCTGGCGACTTTCTTTGAAAGTGGGATTAAAACCGATATTCGTAACCGACTGGTAAGTCATTCCCTGGTATCTGGTCCTCGTCACGTATACACCGTTCTCCGGAACAATGAGATCAGGGGACACTTGTATATTGGCGGTGGGATATCCGATTTTTTTTCCACGACCTTCACCCTTGATAACGACACCTTCCAGATGAAATGAGCGGCAGAGAAAGTCACTTGCTTCATGCACTTTCCCTGAAAGAAGGAGATCACGAATGAAAGTTGATGAAACAACCTCTCCCTTCATCTCAAACTTAGGCTGAATTTCGACATGAATGCCTTTTGGCCCGCAAATCTCACGTGCAAGATCATGCCCGCCAGTTTTATTTGCACCAAATGCAAAGTCGTAACCGAGATAAAATTCTTTAAGTCCCTCGTAATTGAACAGATACGCCTTCATGAATTCATCCGGAGACAATGTGCTGAAGTCGCGGGTAAATTTCATTTCAACAAGATAATCGACACCCATTGATTCAAGAAGCTGCCTGCGTTTTTCATAACTCGTGAGCAGAAATCTTTCTTTTTCGGGCTGCAGGATCTTTTGCGGATGTGGCACGAAGGTAACAACCACAAACGCAAGCCCTTTCTTCTGGCACTCGCCCCGGATCTTTTTAAGAAGCTGCCGATGGCCTGCATGAACACCGTCGAAATTACCGATCGTAAGTCCGATAGAAACGGCCTTCTCCTCCGTTTTCTTTATTTCAGGTAGACTGTTGAGAATCTTCATTCGCTGCACTCGCAATATATCGACTTAGTTTCTTAAAATAACGTGACTCATACTTGTATGTTTGCTCATTCTTAGTAGACGAGTACTGGCCTTTCTCAGATTTTTCAAGAAGAGACAAAAAATATTTTTTTGTCTCTTCATCCAGCTCAGACTCCCGTATCAGCACCGCGGGAGTCTTCCCGCTCTTGTTTATCAAGGGAGACATCCACCTGGCAAACTCGCCGAAGTGAAATGTCCCCTTGCGGAAAGTGACTGGGATGTGAGTTTGACTTGCGAAATGAGGAATGCCTTTAACCTTCACCACCCACGACAGAGCAATGACCAGGGACAACAATGCCAAAATCCCATTCAGGTATGGAAATAGACGCCTCCACGGGGGAATGTCACTTAAAACCGGGCCGGAGATTGTCCGGGGAGTATCTTTCACTACCGGAGAAGAGTTGTCGCGATCAGCAGGCGCTGATCGCTCCGTTTCGGCCTTTGGCGTAGTCGAACCACCTGCGACTACAATTTCAGAAACAGGTAAATTGGTTGGGACATATTTTCCGGAATCGGGATCAAGATAACTGAAAGTAACCTGCGAAGCAGGAATCTTGAGATTTTCCTTGGGTAGAAATGTATAGTCGAAGATTTTTGTGGCCATGTTTGAATCTGCGATTTTGAGATCACCATTGGATTCAAATTCTTCCAGGCCCGAATGCTTAATCAAAACCGGAGCTTCAAAATTTTCCAGCGCGCCAGGCCCGGAAACAGTGAGTTTTAATTCCAGCGGCTCATTCACAATCAAGCGTGACTGATTGATTTCAAGTTCAAAATCATGCTTCCCTACCAATCCGGTAAAATGAGTGGGTACCGGCTCAGGTAATGGGTTCACTTCCAGTGAGACTGTTTCACTGCTTAAGGTCCTGGTTTTCAGTTCGCGACTGAATCCAAATGCGCCGAAGGGATCACCTGCTCTGGAAACAGGATAAGTTGCCGACAATCCCAAAGCATCGACTTTGAGTTTTCCGGCTTTTTCCGGGAAAAGCTTGGCTGCGTATATCTGACTCCGAAGAAAGACATGACCATCAACTGAAACTCTTTCAGTTCGCTCTGGTTCCTGAATGAATCTTTTCAGGAAGCCGTTGAGCTTTGGGTATCTTTTAACGTCCAGATTCTGGACTGGAACTTTGCTGTATAGATAATATCGAACCGTGATTCCTTCACCCACAAAAAGAGTTTTCTTTGGTACATCGGCCATGACAAAAACATCAGCTGCGACTTCAGCCTCTTTGAGAATTGTTACTGTCATACTCGGGTGACGGAGTGTTTTGTTACCAGTCTGCACAGTTATTTCACGAAGAGATCCCGTGCCGGCCCTGGCACCAACCAGGTCATAAACAACCGTGATCTCCCGGGTTACAGTGAGTTTGCCGTTAGCGTAGACCGTTCGGGTAGAAACGCCCTGATTCGCTTTTCCCACGACTTCCAGATTGGATGGAGAGAAATTTATCGCTGGCTCTTCCTCTGAATCCGTGAAAATCCGGAAGTAAGCTTGAAAAACTTCTCCCGCCACCGGTTTAGGCGGGTTGAATTCAACCTTTACTTCATCGCCAAACGCGATGGAACTGAATATGAAAAAGAGAAATACAAAAATCCTCATTACCAATCCTTACTGTTTCTAAGCTTCTTCCGGTTAAGTTCACGCGTGCCTTGTTCAATCATTTTCATCTGTAGCTGTCTGTCATCAGACATGAGTTGCTTGAGTTTCGGCGCAAGTTTTTTGGGAGGAAGAGGCTTTTTTTCTTCACCCTCTTGCTCACCATTTTTAGGCTCATCTTTTTTGTCCTGATCGCCTTCATCTTCTTTCTTCTCTTCGCCCTGATCACCTTTTTCTTTTTTATCCTGCTTATCCTTACCGTCTTTTTGAGGATCCTGATTCTTATCCTGACCAGACTGACCTTGTTGTTGTTTATCCTGAGACTGCCCTTGTCCCTGACCCTGCTGGCCCTGATCTTTATTTTCTTTATTTTCCTTGTCTTGTTTCTCCTGCTGCTTCTTTTTTTCCTTCTGCTGCTGGAAAGTTGAAAGGGTGTTCTTTTCCATCTTCTCCTTGAGAGCTGCAGCGTCCGGAGAATTTCCTATTTGTCCGTTCAGGTCATCATATACTGCGAGTCCTTCCTGAATACGTCCCTTCTCAAGTAAAGCTGTCCCGTAGTTCAGATAGGCTTCAGGAGGAATTTCTGAATCAGAGAAATCTTTGGGCAAGTTTTCTTCGAATAATGCCAGGGCCTCATCCTTTGCGCCTGCTTTATACATGTCATCCGCCAATTTAGCCTTTTGCCGGGAATTGAGGTTACCTGCCTGCAGGTCTTCCATCTTCTTAATGAGCTCCGGGGTATACTGAACTTTTTCATCCTGAGAGTATCCTGGAGAAAGAAACAGAAATAAGCCCAGTGTAAAAATCCGGACCGATTTGAAAAGCCAGGAAAGAACGAGCAATAATAGTGAAGGTAACACGATCCATTCCATCATAACGGGACGAATGACCATATCCTGACTGTCTTCTGATTTTTTCTGCTCTGTCTGGAAAAAATCCAGAATCTCTTCAGAAGGAAGTGAATAGGTATTGGCCAGCCAGTATTTTGCCGATGGCAGATCGGCGATGGTAGCCTTGAAGAAATTTTCATTCAGTTTTGTGATGACATCGCGACCGCGATCTTTCTTATATCCAAATCTGAATCCACGTCCGTCATCAAGAGGAATTCTTCCACCCTGTTTTGTGCCGACGCCCACGAACGCGACATGAATCCCTTCGGGTATTTTCAATTTAACTCCAGCCGAGGTTTCTTCACCATCTGTTAAGACCAGAACATTTCCCCGCATCTCACCGCCACCTTCAAGGAAATACTGAATAGACTCCTGGACCGCTACGGTCAGGGCAGATGAACCATATTGATTCCTCAGGAATTTCACACTATCCAGCCGGGCATCAATGAGATCGAGATCATTAGTGAAAGGAACTATTGATTTCTGTATTTCGGCAAAGGCGACGATGGCAAGCTGATGGCCTGCTGCTTTCCGGGCGAAGTGTTTTGCAATCAGGACCGATTTCTGGAGTCGACTTGGCTTCACATCTTCAGCAAGCATACTCGCTGAAGTATCAATAAGAATAATGGTCCTCTGCTTCGGAACAGGGGTCTTGATTCTTTCCTCGGGCCCACGGGCATCCATCAGGCTGAAAATAAGACCGCCCATTCCTGCCAGGAAAAGAAAGGTGGAAATCCAGCTGAAGAGACTCCGCTGATAGAACCAATATTTCCTGATAACCGCGAAAAATCTGTTTTCAAAAAATAAGACCAGTCCGGCGAGAACGATAAAAGTGGCAATAAGAAATGGAAGATAAGACCAGTTAATGAAGTTCATGCAACATCCTTCATCAGAAGACGTCTCAGAATTTCGACGGCGACCAGGAGAGATACTCCGATCAGGAGATATGAGAAATATTGCTCGTCATAGACAATCTGGTTGTTAACTTTGATCTCCGTTTTCTCAAGCTTCTGAATATCGCCCAAAATAGATTTCAGGGCATCTTCACTCTTGGCCGGATAAAACTTCCCACCGGTGATTTCAGATATTTCTTTTAAAGTCTTATAATCAATTCCACCGCCCGGTATCAGCTGATACTGAGTTCCGAAAATTCCGTTACCCACGGGAATCTTCGCATCATTATCTGTTCCCAAACCAATGGTATAGACTTTGATATTATGTTTCTTGGCCTCTTCTGCCGCCTGAAGCGGGGTCAATGTGCCCACGTTGGCCACGCCATCCGTCAGCAGAACAATGACTTTGTTCTTTGTTTCAGAGTTCACCGCGCGGGCAACGGAAAGGGCCAGCCCATCACCGATATTAGTTCCACTGCCGAGATAGCCAATTGAAATCTCCGAAAGCACCTTATCCACAAGAGTTGGATCAGTAGTAAGAGGCAATAACGTGATGACTTTTTCTGAGAAGATAACGACAGCAATCCTGTCAGTTGGTCTCATCCTGGCAAATTCCCTGATTCTCTCCTTGGCAACTTCCAGTCGATTCGGCTTGATATCTTCTGCCAGCATGGAGCGGGAGACATCAATACAGAGAATGATGTCATTAACTTCAATGTTGGAAGGGGAAAACTTTTGCGGTTTCCGCGGCTGCATCAGCGCAAAGGAAATATAGCCCCATGCCAGGATTCCGGCTGCAAACAATGTGATACGCAGGATCTTTTTTGACCAATGAAGTCCTTTTTCCTGCAAAGGAAAATGGAGTTTGGATCTTAATAAGACTTTCCAGTAATCCAGACTCCACAGGAGTCCTGCAATAACACCGGCCCAGAGTAGCATTGGATTTTTAAATTCCACGCAAAGCTCCTTCGCTGTCGTCGAGGAGTTTCCGGTAAGCGTCTACTACTGCCTGTTTCTCTGAATCAGTCTGGGAAGGCTTAAACTGATAACGAAAAAGGACTTCTTCAAAATTCTGAAACTTGTCTTCGATTTGAGGAAATTCCTGAAAATAAGTTCTCTTCTTCTTCCACATTAAAACAATATCTTCATAGGTTTTGCAGCCTCTGAACTCTTCCAGAAGGCTCTTTCTCCGGGCGATGAGTTTTCTTCTCGCGCTGATCTTTCTCCAGCCAATAAAGGAAGCTGACAGGAGAAGTATAATTACCAAGGTTGTCCACAACCATCCCCAGCTGCCCGCGAAAAAATCGGGCGCCGAGAAATCCGCCCACAGCATCTGGCCCGAAGACTCTACCGGAATGACCTTGATGCCACCGATATTGATATGAATTTCGTTCTGCCCGATGGAACCGACTATGGTTTCGGTTTCAGGGACCTTGATAAAAATGGCCGTGGTATCCGATTCAAAAGAAGAGGAACCATCCTTCTTGAGAAGCGGAGACAATTCCTGGAAATAGATTATTTCACCGATGGTGGCACCTTTTAACTTTTGAACAGGAAAATTAACTGATTCAGGCTGAATGATTAACTTACCCTGAACCAGGGCACCCTGGTGGACTTCAGTCTCAGTGAAATCGAGGTCTACCCGGTCCAGAGACCAGGCATTACCCATAAAAAGAATGATGAGAACGAGAAATCTTATCACACGAGCTCTTTTACAAATTTTTCGAGGTACCTTTCATGTACGCCGATTTCCTTGAATCTTTCTTTCAGAAACATGGGATCGCCTTCAAGAGAACGGATGTCAGCAACCATACTTTTTCCTGTGGCTGGATTCCGGGCCTTGAAAAGAAAAGGCATTTCTGTATTCTTATCCACTGGTGAAAAGATCCGGAAACAGTGCATGTTCTTTTTATCGAAAATCTTTCCCCAAATTTGCTTGTCTTTAACCAGCGAGAGATCACCAAGATAGATGACTTCCTTACGTCGTGCCAGGAAAGCCTTCACCTGGCTGATCTTCATCGTTTCAGTATGAGTATTCATTTTTCCATCATAGCTGAGCTGGACTTTGCCGTTCTCATCCAGAAGCCCGGCCT
>JAKFFP010000132.1:0-8025 GCA_036675045.1 Bacteriovoracales bacterium
GAGCTGTCGTGTCCGTCGGAGTTGTCGTGTCCGTCGGAGTTGTCGTGTCCGTCGGAGTTGTCGTGTCCGTCGGAGTTGTCGTGTCCGTCGGAGCTGTCGTGTCTGTCGGAGCTGTCGTGTCCGTGGGAGTTGTTGTGTCCGTGGGAGTTGTCGTGTCCGTCGGAGCTGTCGTGTCCGTCGGAGCAGTCGTGTCCGTCGGAGCAGTTGGTGTAGTGGTATCGGCCGGAGGTGTCGTCACTGGTGTATCTGTGGCAGTGGTTTCCGTAGGTGATTTTTCGGCCGGAGTTTCGGTCGCTGGTTTTTGTTTCTTCGGACGCTTCTTCAGCATGGCCGCCGGGTCCGTAACCGGAGCTGGCTCATCACCAAAATCAGAAAGGACAATAAAAGCAATCAAGCCCACCGCTCCGATAATCACGATCAGATTCGGTTTCTTCTTTTCTTTAACCGGGACATCTTCTTCGTCGGCCAGGGCAGCTTCTAAATCATCTTTTGGTTTTTTCTTCTGGAGAGCATTGATCTTGGACTTGATTTTTCCTACGAGGGAATTATCCGGCATCTCTTCATCAACAGACGTATCATCATCGAGCACAGAAGATCTGGCGACATTGGTTTTCTCATCGTCTTCCGATGAGACCTCCGTTTCAGTTTCTGTCCCGCCTTCTTCATCTTCTTCGTCCAAATCGACATCATCCCCTTTCTTCTTAGCAAGAAAAGGGAGTTTCGATTTGAGATCTTCGATCAGTTTATCGAGGATAACTGCTCCTAGGTGAATTGGGTCTTGAACTAACCCTATGTTATCCAGTATTCTCATTATAAGTGAGCTATGGGAGATTGCAATAAATTCCCATAGGAGATCAAGGACTTAACTGTGGCCACCATGAGAGATGAAGGCGTCATCAAATTCAGGTTTACCCTGAAGCGGGCACCTGCTCCGGAGATGAATCAGGTTATTGCCCTGGAAAAGTGGCGCGCACTCTTTTTTAAACTGGGTTTTATTGGTGAATATCCGATCGATAAGATCGGCTACGGAAACCTTTCCTCGCGGCTTCAGAAAAAATCCTTCATCATTACCGGCTCGCAAACCGGACATCTCGCTCATCTTCAGGCCCATCATTACACCAAGGTTATTGAATGCGACCTGAAAAAAGGCATGGTGACTGCGGAAGGTCTTATTCCTCCCTCAAGTGAGTCTCTCACTCATTGTGGAATCTATGATGCCAATCCGGCGATTCAATACGTTTTTCATGTTCATCACAATAAGCTCTGGAACCAGCTCCGGAACTCGGACTGCGATGCCATTCCGGAAGACATTCCTTATGGAACTCTGGAAATGGCGGATGCTGCTCAGAAAGTCATGGCAGGCAAGACTTCCGGTTTGATTGTCATGAAGGGACATGAAGACGGGATTATTTCTTACGGGCCTACGGCCGAAGAAGCCGGAAAAAATCTTCTCGATCTGTATCGCACGCTGGGTACCAGACAGTAATTATTCAAAACTCAGGAAAATATCAAAGCGCACGTCATCGGGTGAAAGCTTTATCACGTCCTTAAAGAAAGGCTGTTTCAAGGTAAGTGCAGCTTTCTTCCCCCTTCCCAGGATCTTCACCAGTTCATAGGCCATGAGTCCCATGGTTCTTCTGGCATTGATTTCACTCAGTGGGAAAATCTTATTTTCGCCATTTTCCACATGAACGAAGGAATCAATCGAATAACCGAAGGCGGCTTCATTCCCGTAATGGTGACGGATGATCTCAAGTGATCTTTGAAACCTTTGCCATTCATCCTGGGATACCTCTTCGTAAAAACTGAGGGACTCCGGCGAGAAATCCGTGAGCGAAGAAAAAAGAGTTCCCCGGTATTGAAATTTCTCATCTACCAGGTTCTCGTAACAAATCACATTCCCATCCGGAAAAACAAAATGGGAGAAGTCTCTAGTCCGGTTAAGAAGCGGCTCCAGGATAAGTTTTCCAGAAAGAGATGTAGGCAATGTCACCGGTTTTTCCGGTTCCAGCACGATAAGCCCCTTCCCCGACATATTAAAAGGATCTTTTACGAAAAGTTTTTCAGCGGGCCGAATTGTCAGTAACTCTTCTCGGGTGAGTATATTTCCCTGTCCCCAACCTTCGCGAATTGAAAGCTCAAAACTCGTGAGCTTGGAGTTCATCCATCTTTCGCGCTCGGGATTTTCCAGAGGACCCCACCAATTGCGGGACTTTCCGGATTTCACGACGGTGGGCTTTCGAGCTGTTAATTTCCGGATCGAATCCAGATAATCCTGGCCGTAAGTTTTGTTCGAGAGAAGGGGTAAATCCTGAAGATAAAACGCGAAGAATTCCAGGGCCTCATTCATTGCAGGAGGGCCTTGCCTTCCATGGAAGAGCACGGATTCGTAGTCAGCGTTTACTTTGATGCAGTCTATCGCGGTCATTTTTCCCCTGACAGAATCATACATTATTGCTTGAATCTAAGAATGGAAAAATCAATTCTCTTACTCTTGGCACTAACCCTGATTTCATGTGGCGGAAAGTCCGGACCAAAAGTTTATGCTTTAAAAGAAGAAAGCTTCTCGAAGTATGTGAATGATAAGAATATCGCAACTAAGACAGAAGCTAATCTCAGTATCGATAAATCCATCGTAAACAATGACTATCCGATTCAGATAGCTCTCTATAAAAACAAGACATTCTACTACGATCTTCCGAATCTCGATGATGGAACCGGTACCTGGAGCTATCAGAACGGGCACATCGTGCTTAAGTCAAAACATAAGTTCTTTGACATGAGAATTGATATTCATTCAATTGATCAAAACGGTGACAAGCTCGCCATCAAGTTTATCGACAGACATGGTGCGCAGACCTTAAAGATGGTTAACACACTCGTCGAGTAATCAGGACTTTTGTTTCGGACGTCTGGTGACTTTGAAATCATCATTGTAATTTGCGAGTTTCTCCACAAAATCACGATCGCCGACAGCTTTAAAGTGAAGTTCACTGTCAAACTCGATGCCCTTACTCCGCGCCGGAGTCACCGGCCAGGGAAGAGAAGTACGATAGTAATCCCAGAGCGTTTCGTCTTTTCGCCAATTCTTCATCCAGTGCGCGCCGAAGGCCACATGGGAAATTTCATCTTCCAGGACGATATCCATAATCTGAGACGTTCTTTCGTCACCTAATTTCTTAAAGACATCGCGATAGAACTGCGCGAAGTCGAGGTTGGCGGATTCAAATGTCAGCGCCATGACGGAAAGGTATTCGGCCGGGGTCGTGAGCTTTTCCATCTGCCGCCAGAAAAAATCATTGAGCGGAAAATCTCCGAACTCATATCCCAGCTCATTCAGTCGCTTGATATAAAGCATGAGATGTTTCTGCTCGTCTTTCAGAGCAGTCACGATTCCCTTTTTAAAGCGGATATCTTCATCCGTTTTATGGGGATAAATCAAGATCGCCGCGGCCATCATTTCCATGGCCAGAAGCTCGTGATTGGCAAAGCTATGTAAGGCCATCGCCTTCTTATCTGTTTCTTTGAGATGGATCGCTTTGGGAAATTTCATGCCTTCGGGTGAGAAAACGAGCTTTCCAGATCTTCCGGGAGAGGGAGGGAGCTCGAAGTTCTTCCATTCATCCCACTGGATGGGACTATTGGTGAGCTTACTTTCGAGAGTGTCACCCAGGAGAATTTCCCGGGCGAAATCAAAATAGGAAATCATTATCTGTGTTTACGGAATGCAGCCGCGGCGTTCTTATTACTGCTGGCGCCACTACCCGGACGCTTGGGACCTTTGGATTTACCCGGCGGGCGAATTCCCTGCGACTGGGTCTTGGGCTCTTCCCGGCGTCCTCCGCTATTGTTGTCACGATTTCCACCACGATCTTCACGAGGCGGACCTCTTCTCTTATGTTTATTTCTTCCGCCACCACCTCCGCCGCTTCCGCGACCGAAGTCTTTTCTTTCTTCACGCTGACCATCCTGACCTTCACGGCGGGGGCCGCGAGCGAAGCGGCGTTTGGCGAAACAATCTTCACAGATATTGAATCGGGCATTTGCCGGCATCTTACAGCCGCAGCTCGAGCAGTTCTTTGAGATTTTTTCTGAAAGAAGGGCGTTCAGGCGCTCAATCGCTTTCGATTTATTATCCAGGAGCTGTCTTTCATCATAAGAAAAATTCTTCTGATTAAAGTGACGTGAGAGCCACTGGAAAAGCTCTACGCACTTGATGGAAGTCTCAAGATAGTCGATATTGTCCGAAGATTCATCGATGTCTTCATTTACGATCGTCTGCGCGGAAACATAGTGATTCAGAATCCACATGTAATACTGAACATGCTCCATGAGCCCGAGATTAACCGGAGCACAGGCAAAGCCGAAGATCTCCGCATATGAAAGTGTGCGGTCTTCATCGGCACCTTCCACCATCTCAGCGAGTTCAATCATCTCTTTCATGTCGACGCAATAGAATGGCTTCTGGAACGTCATGGTATTGAAGAGTCTCAGGAACTCAGAAAGAGACAACGTAGGAAGTGAATGCGACTCCAACGCATGATTCACACGGGAGAAAATATCAAGATCCGGACCGACCATCGCCTTGTCCTGCTGGCCCAGGTGATGCGCGAGAGCATCATTCAGGATGCGAAGACCTTCTTCAACACGGTTAAGGGTTGTGACTTCTCCCGTAGGGAAGCGATTGAAACGTCCGGCACGACCGGCGATCTGTTTGACCTCTGAAAACGAAAGCGGATGTTCCCTGTCATCAATGAATTTGGAAAGGGCCGAGAAAACGATCCGTTTCACCGGAAGGTTCATTCCCATGGCAATGGCATCAGTTGATACCATGATATCTGTTTCACCTTCATCAAACTTACGGGCCTGCTCACGACGGACTTCCGGTGAAAGGCGGCCATAAACGATTGAGACTTTGAAATCGAGTTCTTCGAGATCGGATTTATATTTGAGGGCATTTCTGCGGGAGAAAACGATCAGGGCATCGTTTTTCTGTAGTTGAGTCAGGGGAATCTGATGATCCATCACCTTGAGTTCTGTCATCCTGGTATATTCTTTGATTTCCAGAGAATCTCCGCATAGAGCGAGGACTTTCTTTACTAGTTCAAGAACAGAATGATCTCCGCACAGGTGTATCTCAGAAGCCTGAAGATTTACCAGAGCGCGGGTCCATGCCCAACCTCTCTGCGGATCTGTGAGCATCTGAATTTCATCGATGACGGCACAATCAAATTTTTCATTGAGCTTCGCCATTTCAATCGTAGAAGAAAAGTGCGAGGCACCAGGTACTTCAACGACTTCCTCACCGGTGAGAAGCGTTGTCTTCACACCCTTGTTATTCATGGTATCGAAGAGCTCAGACGCCAGGAGACGAAGAGGAGCAAGATAGCATCCTTTCTTCGCTTCACAGAGCGCCTGGATGGCGTGATAGGTCTTACCTGAGTTGGTAGGACCCATGTGATAAATGATCTTTCGATTCATCCGGCGAGCTTCAGCGTGGAGCCAGAACTGTCCCAGATAATCGCGGAGAATAGATGATGAAACGTCTTTTCTCTTAAGCGCCATGATGGCTTGAGTGAAGCGTTCAAATTCCTTCTTCAGGAAGATTTCACCCTTCCACATATTTGTTTCAAGCTGGGCAAAGAAACGCTCATACTCTTCAGCCGAGATGAGCTCAGGCTTAAGTCCCTGCTCGACCAGCAGGGTATTGAAATAAACCATGAGTTTTTCACGGTAAACTTTTGCCAGTTCGGATTTTGCACCGAACTTCGAACGGAAGTGATGTTTCACTTCAGTCTCAAGCTTATTCACTGAAGAACGCTTGAGCTTATTTCTCATCGAGTGAAAATTCTTATCGAGATTCTTTTTAAGATCAAAGACGGCGTTTGAGATATCCGAGATCTTACGGAAAAGAACCATCTCATGAAGCTTCTCTTCAGTCTTATCGATGAGAACGACCTGCATGGCATAGACGGCTTCTCTCACCTGCGTACGGTAGTCTCCGAGACACTGGACGCACTGACAGGATAGATCCTTGTCCTGAAGCTTGAGATCAAACTTTGTTTTGAGGACTTCCTGAGTTTCAACGTGGCCATCGCTTTTCAGGTCGGCCCATGCCTTGAAAATATCTTTATATGAGCGGGTTACATCAGCGTTGAATTCGCCGTCAACGAGGACGGGATACTGACTGGTTACCGGAAATAGAAAATCTTCGAGGAGTGTCGTTTCTGTGATGGCCTCGCGATCAAAGAGATCGCGATAAGGACCGAAGTTCTTTTCAAAGAGAGACTCCAGTGAGGGATGAACCTCAATCAGAGTCTTGGCATCAATGGCTATTTTTTCGAGGGTTTCGAGGACAACCAGGCAGTCGTCCGAAGAGCGGGTTCCGGGAGACTCTTCGTCTCCCAGAATGCTCGTCTTTAGTAACGCTTTTTTTGATGTATCGAGATTGGAACGGATGTCCTGATAAAGGGACTGGATATCAATAGTATTATTCAACTTAGTACAACTTCCTTATTTAGCGAGCTCCCCGATGAAGGCAACTCCGAGCTTGGCGAACTTAGCAGCATGCTTAGCATCGCCGCCGGCATTCTCAATAGTGTCGCCGGCAGTGTGAATACTATGGTTAATATCCTGCATTGTCGACTCAAAAGGGATCGATGCCGGGTAGCCGTTAGCTGTCCATGAAGCGTGATCTGAACAACCGTAACCGCACTTAGAATATCCCCAAGGGACTTTTACGTATTCATCGATGAGTTTTCCGAGGAATTCGTTTTGTGCAGCATTGGTAAAGTCGGACATGAAGACGATGTCTTTATCAGCTGTACCCTTACGAAGAGTCATATCAAACTGGATTACACCAACAACTTTTTTCCCAGCTGCTTTGTAACCAGCAGCGATCTCTTTAGAACCAAGAAGTCCAACTTCTTCAGCAGCGTAGCCCATGAACTGAACTGTGCGCGTAGGTTTGAAATTGCTGTCCATGAGAATGCGGATAACTTCTGTGATCGTTGAAATACCTGAAGCGTTGTCATCAGCACCGGGAGCGCGACCGCCGCCGCCGAACATGCCCGCGATAGAATCAGCGTGACCACCGATGATTACGATCTCATCAGATTTCTCAGAACCTTCAATCGTCATAACGATAGAAGCCTGAGGCCAAGAGCGGTGAGTGACCAGTTCAACTTTTACATCATTACGGCTCTTAGCGAGACCGGCCCATGTATCACGGATGAACTCAGAAGATTTCACACCTGTTTCAGATTTATAGTAACGAGTCTTGAACTCAGAAAGTTTTCTGATTGTACCTTCGATGTTGGCATCAGAGACCTGAGCAACCATCGGACGAACATCAGACTGACGATCAATTGTGTAATCAGCGAAGATCGCAGATTTTGCGAAATAAGTATCACCCTGGAAAGAAAGCGCAGATTGAGCTTCTTCGAAAGATTCGTGAGCGATAAATCCGCCGCAACGGTGAAGTTCATGGTGAATGAGTGCAGAAAGTTTTTCAACTTCTTCCTGAGTAAGCTTAACAACGGAAGCTCCCTGCGCAGAAAAAAGTGTCTGTACTGATTTATCGAGTTTCGGGCGAATCTTCGCCAGGACTTCATTGTCCACGGTAAGCCACTGAGCTTTCGGAGCTGCGAAAGCCGCTGTCGAAAGAATAAGGGCGAGAATTCCGAGTGATCTTTTCATTTTTCCATCCTTGTAGGTCTCAAATTGACTGATACAATTAACCCATACCCAAAAGGCTTTGGAAAACGAAAGTCGCATGACTTTCCCTTACAATGACACAGCATGAAAACCACACTCACTGAGCTTCTTTCCGTCGAATATCCCATCATCATGGCGCCGATGTTTCTCATCACGAACACGGAAATGATGGTTGCAGCTCTTGAGAGCGGGATCACCGGTTGCATTCCGGCCCTGAATTTCAGGACGAATGAGGATCTGGTGAAATCGCTGAAAGAAATCCGCATGAGAAGTAAGAAGTCATTCGGAGTTAATCTCATAGTAAACAAG
>JAKFFP010000256.1:0-8021 GCA_036675045.1 Bacteriovoracales bacterium
GGGCAACTTCGCCGTTTGCGCCGGCCACCCCTGAAGTCGCAAGTGTGTTGCTCTTCGGATTAATCGTCCATTGCGAGAAACAGAGCTGATCATTGTCGCCGTCACCATCCGTGTCGTATGTGCCGAGTGCATCGAGATCGGGCGCATTGGTGCTATTGGCAGTAACACGAGGATCTCCGTCACTGTAGCAGACAGCAATGTATCTGGTTCCCGTGATTTCAGGGCCGGGCGTCCATTTGAGTGTTGATGAAGTCGCTCCCTCAATGGCGGTCCATCCGGTTATGTCGTTCAGGTCATTAAGAGTTCCCACCCACCACTGGAAAGTGGTCGTCTGTTCAGACGCAATGGTTGAAGCATCACTAATGGCCGATGCGACTGAAGCAGTGAACTGGTTACCCGCAAATACATCATACGTGCCCGCTGCCGGAGTCGCAGATGCGGCTGTAAGAGCAGGAACAAAGTTACCGTTAGACAGTGCTAGACCAATGATCTTCGGAGTAGGGCTTGATGCTTTAGAAGAGTCAGACGGTGAGTCTGTAAGTGAGAATTTAAAATACACCGTTCCGGAAGCGGCAGCTCCGAGAGCGTCTTCAGGAATTTTATACGTGATGGCGGTATTCGTAGAATAATGAGAATCACCATACACTCTCGTATCTGAGCCCGCCGAAACGAGTGTTCCCGAACAGAGAGCATCAGTACCGCAGTATTCAACCTGAAGCCCATAAGTATCATGCTCGTCTTCTGTCACCTGGACCTGGAAACGAATCGTTGTACCTTCCGCTGTCGGTGGTACAAGTGCTGCGCCTCCAGCTGTGAGGAAATCCGGATCCACAGTGAACTCCGGAGAATTCACCGGCTCAGAAACCGTTGCAGTGATGGTGAGAGCGTTACCAGTCGCTCCGAATGAACCAGGAATAGGAGATCCTGTATCCTCAACCTGGAGATATGCCATATAGGCCCCGGGAGCGAGGTGGGCTCCGGTTACCGGATCAAATGCCGGCCAAATAAATGTACAGGCCTGAGTCGTAGTCACACCGACGCGAGGAAATTCATCAGCAAAGGCCTTGCATGGGATAGTGGCAATGGTTACGCCGAGCTTTTTGATAACGACATCGTATTTAAAATATTGGTTGATAAGGTCAGAGCCAGTCATGTCGTAACCTTCATAACCAACAACTCCGTCACTCGGAACAAATCGGATGGTGGTAGAAGCGCTCTGGGTAACAGTCGCGGTCCGGCTCGAGGCACCTGCGCTGGTGTAAGAGATATTGTCTCCACCCTGAGGTGTAGAAAAAGATGCAATGACTGCTGAATTGTCTGGTTTCACCAGGACGGGCCATGAGATCGGATAAGTCACCGGGCAGGATGGAAGACCTGAACCGCAAATCTCGCGCCCAGTCTGCTCGTCAAAGACTCTCGCCTGAAGCGAGCGATAATGGGCGACCGTCGGTGAACCGTCATTAAATACCAGTGCCGCTTTTTCGGCCGCACTTGCTTCATTGAAACAGACCGTGTCTTTCACCGGAGTGGAAGAGCCGTCAGTTGCTCCTTCGTAAATCGGCGATCCGCCGCCGTCTTTATAAAATCTCACCACGACATCGAGATTAGATGCATCGGAAACGGAGCCGTTAACGTATGCTCCATCCGGATCAGAAACAGTGACACAGAATTCAGATTGAGTCGCGGAGCTGTTTGCAAATGGATAAGTATCATAGCTCACACCGAAGAAGGCGATGGTATCCTGACCGGTGAAAGGACTTCCGGCTGAAGAAACAAACCCGAAGTCGGGATCTTCAACAATAATATTCCACTGGTGCTCATCGACTACTGTTTCCGGGATGGTGCTTGTATCTGCTAACCGGGCACGGAGAACGTATGAGCCAAGCCCCAGGGTGCTTGGATCAAATTTCGGGATCCCTGATGTTCCGTAATAGAATGTGTTCGTACCATTCGTTGCCGTGTTCGCGAAAGTATCTGTTTCTGCCAGGAGAGGAAGACTCACACCGTTTTGGGTGAGAGTCCACTGGACCTGGTAATTTCCGATGCCGGTGGCACCATTATTCCTGGCGATAAACGAAAATTGCTCGCCGGTGTTACTTCCATACAGAACAGGATTATAATCCGCCGGAATGATTGTTCCGGTGTTGATATTCGGTACCGGATTGTTCTGAATGATCACTTCAAATTGATGACTATCAACGACGTTACCGCCGGAAATAATTTTGGCGGTAATGACATTGGATCCGATATTTGATGAATAAAGGGAAGGAATGAATTGGGAAGTGGTGAGGACATTTCCATCAAGATTCTGGGGAAGGCCGTTATAAGAATGTTCCCATTCAATGGTGTATGTCTGGTTGTAGGGATTACTGACGGCGATCGTGAATGTAACAGGAGTCGTATCGTTCTTGTAGCGAGTCGATGTATAAAGTGGTGAGTAAGAAGAGATGTTAATGAAGGCCGATGGCCCCTGCACGATCGGCACACATGTTCTCAACTGAGAGTTGAACGCTTCGTTTGAACCGCACTCAGTTTGCTTCGATTTGGGTACGCATGCCCCAAATAAAAACAGAGAAATTAATAGTACCCAGACACTTTTTAAACCAACCATGGTTCATCCTTTTAGATCCGTCTCTTTGCTTTATCGGGACATTTTGTGAAATTCCTTAGACTTGCATGAAAGACGGACCAGTCTCGTCAGCCTTAGTGTCTCGCTTCCCTGATTTCCCGGGTAAATAGCTAGGAGAATCTTCAGAAATTCGAGCGTTTACAAAGGAGATTGAGAAGGGCAAAATTTTTAAAGTACATCTCTACTGACAGGAATAGTTGGCAATCCCAGGGAGGGAATCCGATGTTCAATATCTTCAAAAAAGAGTCTTCCCCATCACAAGGGAAAGTCATCGCTCTCATGAATCAGAAGGGTGGAGTGGGAAAAACCACCATGGCCTTCAACCTGGCACATGCCTTCAGAAGTGCCGGCAAGAAAGTTCTCTGCCTGGATATGGATCCACAGACAAATTTCTCTTCGCTCTTTGATGTGAATATCGTTGAAGGGAAAAATATCCACCAGCTCCTCATCAATTCCGTCAAAGAACTAAAGGCCCTCCATAACGGCACTCTTATTTCCGACGTGATCATCAAAGCGGAAGAAGGGATTGACGTTCTCCCGGCGGGCCAGGAACTCTCAGGCTTCGAGCTTACGGTGGCTGGGATCAATGCTCCCAGACAGCTCATCCTCAAGCGCTTCATTGAAAAATACGAACTCCGCTCGCAATACGATGTCATCATCATCGACGGACCCCCGACCCTCGGACTTCTCGTCGTGAATATTCTTTGCGCTGCTGACGGAGTTCTCTATCCGTTTATCCCTGACCGTTTCTCCGAGCAGGGACTAAAAAATATCCAGCAGGTTGTTGCTGACATCGCGGATATGGAGATTACCTCGACTCCGAAGAACCTCGGATATATTCCGAATCTCTTCGACACCAGAAGAAAGCAGGCGAACTCAGATCTCATGGAGATCAAGTCGACACTAAGTGAAGCGGTCATGCATGAGCCGTTCACAAACAAAGTCCAGTTCGGTAAGTCCCTCGCGCAGAGGAAATCCGTTTTCCACTTTAAAGGAAACGAATTTAAGGATCTCCAGCGCCAGTTTAGTGTGATGGCAGATGCCGTTCAAAAGGAACTCACATGAAAAACAAGAATCCCCTTTATGTCGTCAAAGGACAGAATGTTCAGGAAGCAAAGAACCTCCTTGATCTGGTGGTCAAGAAGTTCAATCTCGAGCCTGTAATTGAGATCGTGACGAACATCATGAAATTGATGCTCGCTCAGGTCACGAGTTATCCGATGTTCGTGGCAGTTAAGAACTGGCTCGATCAGATCCTGACGAAGATTTTTGGAATTGTTACGACCATGAGACTGACGGGAGCTTAAAAGCTTCTGCGTTTGGGTCCCGCCGCGCGGGTGCGGATTTCGTCTCTCTCGGCATCGCTGAAGTAAGTACGCTCAAGACTTGTTTCTTCCGAAGATTTCTCTGCTTCCTCATTCTCTGAGACCTGCGGCTCCAGACGGATTTCCCGGGCAGAATTTTCAAGGAATTGGAGTTCCTGGTTCAGGATGATGGCCTCTTCAGAATCAGTCTGCGCAATGGCAGCAGAAGAAATCAGGACTAGCGGAAGAATATATTTCAGCATAAAAGGACACCTCTTAAAAAGTGTACCCGAATTCATGAACGACTATCAACTCTCTTCCTACGATTACGAACTTCCTCCGGAACTTATTGCTGAAAGGCCCGTTCCGGACCGTCATTCCTCGCGCCTGCTCGTTTATGATGAGGCAAACGACCGGATTATTCATTCCACCTTCCGGGAAATCGGGAAATTCCTTCCGCCAGAGTCCACTCTGATATTTAACCGCTCCCGGGTTTTTCCCTGCCGCCTTCTCGGGAAAAAGACGACGGGCGGAGAAGCGGAAGTCTTTCTCCTGACCCTCGAGGCAAAAAATGGCACTTACGAATCCCTCATCCGGACAACGGGGAAAAAGAAAGTCGGGGATGTGTTTCATTTTGAATCCCTCACCGCGAGGCTTGAAGAGATCAATCCACAGGGAACTTTTCAGGTTTCTTTTAATGTAAGTGCGGAAGAACTCCCGCTTGTCCTTGAGAAAACGGGGAAAATTCCGATTCCTCCTTATATCCGGAACGGTGAATCAGATGAGCTTGATAAAAAAACTTATCAAACGGTCTATGCTAAAGAAACGGGATCCGTGGCCGCTCCCACAGCAGGTCTTCATTTCTCACCCGAATTACTTTCAGAATTAGAAGGGGAGGGACACATTCTCGCGAGTGTCACTCTGCATGTGGGGATTGGGACTTTTTCGAAGGTAAAAGTGGAAAATATCCTCGAACACAAAATGCACGAAGAGATCTATACGATTGATCCGGAGAATCTGAGAAAAATTGAAGACGCGAAATTCCGGATTGCTGTCGGAACGACCTCTCTGCGGACACTCGAAAGCTATGCGCGCTCCCATGAGGCCTCAAGTGCCACTTCGATCTTTCTTCATCCAGGTGTCGATGTAAAATCCGTCGATGCCCTCATCACAAACTTTCATTTGCCGAAATCGACGCTTCTCATGCTGGTGAGTTCTCTTATCGGACGGGAAAAGACACTCTCACTCTACCGGCTGGCAGTAGAGGAGAAGTATCGGTTCTTTTCTTATGGAGATGGGATGTTGATCATGAGAAAAACTAGAGCTTAGGAATACACCCGAGTTTTCTGTCATGAGACGGATACGAAATCATCTCGCCGGTATTCGGAGTGAAGGCCTGGAGAGTTGTTACACCCGCCGGAAGTTCTGAAGCGGAACGGACGCGGAAGGTTTTCTGGTGGGGCTGCTTCACCAGCGGATTTTCCTTATTGAGCGGATGATAGAAATAAATTGTCTGGAACTGGACCTGCTCTTCCGTCGGCTTCGTCGGAACGCCATTCTTATTGTAGAACCAGACGGCGCGGAGATCGGATTCGCGGATAAAGAGATGGCTCCTGTGCTCAGACTCCGAGCGGTCAGCGAGATAAATTCCTTCAGTGCCTTTCCCGATAATCTCCTTCATGGATTTATAGAGGGGAGCGCCGGAAGAATATTCTTTTTCTGACGGACAGAATGAATGGAAGGTTTTTGTGTCCACCCAGTAAGACATCACAAAGCCCAGGCGATCGTAGTCTGCGTTTCCAGCCTCGATATTCTGATCTTTTGATCCGGGACCCGAGAGAACTCCGAATAGACGGATATTGTTTTTAATCTCTCCGCCATTCTCATTTACTTTCTTAATCACGACTTCGTTGACGTCGAGGACACCATCGCCATTGTTATCAAAGAAAAGAAAATTATTCGTGCTCCAGAGGGGAGCAACCGGATTCAATAAATCCAGGCGCGGAATCTGAGGGCCGTCTTTCTCGCCGTATTTTGCAACATCATGACAGACAATGCTTTCAGTTCCCTTGAGCGACTTCGGCGCATGGGCCCCGAAATAGAAATTCACCCGCAGGTCTTTTGCTTCCCGCGGATAACACGAATACTGAGAGAGTGAAGAAGTCTTGAGCGGATATCCGATGGGATCGAAAATATAAAGCTCATGCGGAATAGATGTCGCCTCCGAACTGGTTTCCACCAGGCGGAACCAATAGGCCTGGTCGTCATCAAGAGAACTGACATTGATGGCGATGGAATTATTCTTCGGGAAATTAAAACCTGAAAGACGTGACTTATTTCCTTCAGAATCTGTGACTTCAACTATGCACTTCGGAAACGAAAGATCCCCGATGAGATATTTGTAGCACCAGTTTTTTACGTGCTTCAGAGATGAGTTTGCGAGAACTGAACCCACAGAAAAATCACCGAAGAGGATGTCTTCACCCTTTGTGTCTTTTCCGCGACAAACATTGGCGCAATCACCCTTACTCACGGGTTTATCATTCCGGCAGACACAGGTGTTTTCATTAAATGAGAACGCGCCATCAGGGCGACCGGCCCAGACTGAGGAAAGGGAAAAGAGAAGAACCACGAATAGGATTTTCATATGGACTAGCTTAAACCATTGCGAAAAATTCTCAATAGAGCAATGCAGTATGACAGAAGATATGAGGCAGAAGCGTCACAGGCGTGATAGAGGGTTTTTATGCAATTTTTTCAGCTCGAAAAACAAGACGGTGAGGCCCGCGCAGGCAGGATTTTCACTGAGCATGGTGTCATTGAAACGCCGATTTTTATGCCCGTGGGAACCAGGGCCTCCGTGAAGACCCTTTGGCAGGAAGATCTGGAGAAAATGAATGCCCAGATTATCCTCGGCAATACGTATCATCTGTTTCTGAAACCGGGGCATGAGCTCGTGGAGAAAATGGGAGGGCTCCATAAGTTTATGAGCTGGCCCCGACCCATTCTCACGGACTCCGGCGGCTACCAGGTTTTCTCACTTTCCGACATCAATAAACTCACTGAAGAAGGTGTTACTTTTCAGTCGCACATCGATGGTTCGCGGCACCTTATTACTCCCGAAAAATCGATGGAAATCCAGCGGGCACTTGGCTCGGACATCGTGATGGCCTTTGATGAATGTCCGAAACTTCCGGCCACGAAAGACACTCTCAGAAAGTCGATGGAACTCACTCATCGCTGGGCCCAAAGATGTAAAACGGTAGAGCTCAAAACTCACCAGAAATTATTCGGAATCATCCAGGGTGGTCTTCACGAAGACCTTCGCGAAGAATCCATGGAAGGCCTAAAAGATCTGAGCTTTGACGGATACGCCCTCGGAGGACTTTCGGTCGGGGAAAAAAATGAGGAAATGGTGAGCTTCTGCCGTTCCTTTGTTCCGAAAATGCCGAAAGAAAAACCGCGCTACTTAATGGGAGTGGGAAAGCCCCTTGATATCTTAAACGGGATCAAGGCGGGGCTCGATATGTTTGACTGTGTGCTTCCGACGAGAAACGCCCGGAATGGACAGTTTCTCACCGCCCAGGGCCCCCTTAATATTAAAAAAGCGCGTTTTCTCGAGGACGGGCTTCCGCCGGATCCTGAATGCAGTTGCCAGGTGTGCTCGCGCTATACCAGAAGCTATATACGGCATTTGTTTAACGTCGGTGAGTATCTTGCGGGACAGCTCATCAGTTATCACAATGTGCATTTTTATCTGCGGATGGTGGAAGATGCGAGAAATGCAATTTTACGAGGGAAGTTTGACGATTTTTACGCTACATTTTATAACAAATACTCTTCGAATTTTTGGGAATAAAAGGAAACTCACATGTTTGATTTTTTCATCGCCAGCGCTCACGCACAGACAGGAACAGCAGCAGCCTCAGGACCCGCTGGTTTCATGCAGTTCATTCCCGCGGCGCGGGAGACCATATAAATACATCAGGAGACTAAAATGAAAACAGCTGGCGGAATGAAAATCGGCGTGAAACTGGGATGCGGCTTTGGCGCGCTTTTGCTGCTAATGCTCGGCATGGGCCTGTTCG
>JAKFFP010000395.1:0-7931 GCA_036675045.1 Bacteriovoracales bacterium
AGGACAAAAGATCTCTTTTCATACCAGGGATGATGCTCACACTCAGTTCTTCTTCGCCGGTGTAAAAAAAGACGGGAATGATCTCTATACTGATGGGGGAAGAGTTCTCGGTGTTACGACCTGGCAGAAAAATCGTGATCTCGCCCGCGCCCATGCTTACATGAAAATTCAGGAACTCACATTCTCCGGTGAGCAATTCAGGAAAGACATCGGAGCGAAAGAATGAAAAACATCGCTCTCATGGCCTCCGGTTCTGGAACCAACGCCTTAAATCTTATTGAAGCCGCCAGGAAATTTTCCAATCTCCGGATTGCATGTCTTGTCGTCGACACGCTGGAATCGCCGCTCCCGGAATCAGTCAGGCGGAAATATCCCATGCTTCCGGTTTACCGCATCCTTCCCATGGGAGGACTAAAAGGTAATGAAAGAAGAGGGGATCATGAGAAGAGAATTCTTGAGACGTTAACGAATCACGAGGTGAGCTACATCATGCTTGCGGGATATATGAGAATCCTGGGACCTCTTCTTCTCGACACTTTCAGAAACCGGATCGTGAATATTCATCCCTCTCTTCTTCCTCTCTACCCGGGAGTTGAGTCTTATAAGAGAGCTTTTGAAGACAAAGTGACTGAATCCGGAGTGACGATTCACATTGTGGATGCAGGGATTGATACCGGACCTGTTATTCTCCAGGAAAAGTTCCCACGTCTGGAGTCAGACACGCTCGATGATTTCATTCAGCGTGGAAAAGAAATTGAGTGGAAGCTCTATCCGAAGGTCCTTGAAAAACTTAATGAATCGGCAACACTGTTGCCGGGAGTATAATATGTCCCGATCTATTATCACGATTGCCAGTCAGGGCCACGAGACACTTCAGGTGTTCTGGCTTGATTACGTAGGTAATCTCACTCAGAAAGAAAAAGATAATCTCACTCTTCGCATTACCGACTCCATTGATCAACGCATGCTTTTTGATCTTAGTGAAGAATTTCTCAAGACTATGGAAGGTCTCGGGGATTCAGTGGAGCTGGTATTTATGAAGCCCGGGGTGACAGACAATCCGGCCAGAAGTTTTCAGGAGCTCATCTCACGGGATGAGTCGATGAAAGGCCGGAACATTTCCGTTCACTCCGGGCTCATTTCCCGCCCCGGTAGGCTTGATTTCAATCCTCTCATCCAGCAGAAAGACACTTTTTTCTCGAGAAAAGATTTCGACCGGATGATGAACGTGGACTTCGCCATTCCTCTCATGACGGAAGTCATGGTGAATGAATACCGCATCCTTGAAATGAACGATGCCGAACTCATGAAGCTCTCTAAGGATAACTCGTGGGCCTTGTCCCTCAGGGAAATGCAGATCATCCAGGCCCATTACAAAACTCTCAACCGCGTACCAACCGACGTGGAAATCGAGATGATCGCCCAGACCTGGTCAGAGCACTGTAAGCACAAGATCTTCTCTGCCAAAATCGACTACGAAGATGGTGAGAAGAAAGTCCAGGTGAACGGACTCTTTAAGGAATACATCAAGCAGCCCACATTCGATCTTAATAAGCCGTGGGCGGTGTCGCTCTTTGATGACAACGCCGGTGTCGTGAGATTCCGTGAGGGAATCGACATCTGTATCAAGGTCGAAACTCATAATTCTCCTTCAGCACTTGATCCCTACGGCGGAGCTCTCACCGGCATTCTCGGTGTGAACCGCGATATCATGGGAACGGGCCTTGGTGCCCGTCCGGTGGCAAACACTGATGTCTTCTGTGTCGGTATGCCGGACGAGGATGAACTCCCGAAAGGACTTCTCCATCCGACGGATATTTTAAAAGGCATCCACCGCGGAGTCATGGATGGCGGTAACAAGAGCGGAATTCCCACCGTCAATGGCGCGATTTATTTTGATGAATCCTACTCCGGAAAACCACTCGTCTACTGCGGAACCGTGGGAGTCCTGCCTCCTGATATTAAAGGCACAGACGCCTGTAAGAAGGGTCAGCGTCCGGGAGATCTCGTGGTGATGGTTGGTGGAGCAGTCGGGATCGACGGCATCCACGGAGCAACTGCCTCATCACTGGTGATGGATAAAACAACGACTCTCGGAATGGTTCAGATCGGAGATCCTTTCACCCAGAAACGGGTTATGGATTTTCTTCTGGTCGCGCGCGACCGCCTTCTTTATAACTCGATCACTGATAACGGTGCCGGCGGGCTTTCTTCTTCCGTAGGAGAAATGTCCGGTGCCACCAACGGTGCAGTCCTCAATCTCGAAAAAGTTCCTCTCAAGTATCCGGGCCTCATGCCGTGGCAGATTCTGGTTTCGGAATCACAGGAGAGAATGACTCTGTCTGTGCCGAAGGAAAACTGGGAAGCTCTCTCTGAGCTAGCGAGAACTTATCAGGTCGAAGCCTCGGCCGTCGGAGAATTCACCGACAATGGGAAATTTGTCTGCAAGTTCTTTGATAAGACCGTGGGGGAAGTCGATCTTTCTTTTCTTCACGATGGACTTCCTAAGATGGAGCTCAAGGCACGCTTTGAGGGTCGCTATCAGAGCTGGAAGAAAAATCATAAATCAAAAAATATCCCTCAGGGAAATCATCGTGAGCTCATGCATGAGCTCTTAAAGCATCCGGTGATTTCTTCGAAAGAAAAATGGATCAGACAATACGATCATGAAGTCCAGGGAGGGACGGTCGTGAAGCCCATGGAAGGGCTCTATTCTTCTGCACCAAATAATGCCGGCGTCGTGTGGTATGGCGCTCATGGCGTAGATGGAGTTGACGGCTTTGCGGTCGCTTCCGGACTCTGTCCGCATTTTTCCATCGACGATACGTATCTCATGACCCAGATGGCAGTGGATGAATCGGTGAGAAACCTCATCTGTCACGGAGCCGATCCTGAGAAGGTCGCTCTGGTGGATAACTTCTGCTGGCCCGATCCCACTCCGGGAGAAAAAAATCCCGATGCTGAGTTCAAGCTCGCCCAACTGGTCCGTTCCTGCATGGCCTTAAAAGACATGATGGGCATCTACGGCATGCCCTTTGTCTCGGGCAAGGACTCGATGAAAAACGATTATCACGGTGAGAAGGTGAAGATCAGCGTTCTGCCGACACTACTCGTAACAGCACTCGGGCATGTTCCTGACGTAAGGAATGTTCCGAAGTCACAAGTGAGATCCGGGCAACTCCTTTACCGCATCGGTCACAAGAATTACGAAAACTATTTCGGCCACTTCCTTCACAACCTCACGGACACGGATCGTAATAACCGGAACAACTTTGACTGGAAGGGGATTCGCTCACTTTACACTCAGATGTTTGAAGGAAATACAAAGAATCTCATGAGCTGTGTGCATGACATTTCAGAAGGCGGACTCATGGTCGCTCTCTTTGAAACTCTCATGATGGACAAGCTCGGCGTTTCGCTCACTCTTCCGGAGAATGTCAATGAAACGGCCTGGCTCTATTCTGAGCTCCCGGGACATTTTGTAGTCGGAATCGACAGGAATAAGAAGTCAGAGTTTGAAGCTCACTTCGCTCCAGATGTGCGCGAATTCCTGGGCGAAGCCAATACCAGCGGACGCATTCTCCTTAAAGGGGAGGAACTCTCGACCTATGAGCTGACCAAGATCTGGAGGAAAGAATGAGAAAAGTACTTGTCCTCTCCGGAGACGGAATTAACTCCGAACGTGAACTTGGTCGTGCCTTCAGTGACCAGGGCGGCAGTGTCACTTATCTGCATGTGAATGAGCTTCTGAAAAATCCGGAAGCGCTTAAAGACTATCAGCTCCTGGCCCTCCCCGGCGGATTCAGTTTCGGGGATGAGCTTCGTTCCGGTAAGATCCTCGCTGAAAAACTCCGCGACACTCTTTCGGCGGCCCTGACGCAATTTTTAAAAGACGATGGCCGTGTGATCGGAATCTGTAATGGCTTCCAGGTCCTCGCTCAGTTAGGGGCCTTTGACTGGGAAATGAAAGACAGAAGTTTTACACTCGCCGAAAATAACCATGGCACCTTCATGGATAAGTGGGTGAGACTCACGATTTCCAGCAAGGCCCGCACGCTTTCTCCCTGGTTTCGGGAAATGGACGGAAGTCTCTATCTTCCGGTTCGTCATAAGGAAGGGCGAATTGTTCCCAACACTAAAAACATTAAGCTTCCTTTTGCGCCTCTTCAGTATGAAGAAGATATCAATGGGTCCTTTGAAAGGTACGCTGCCGTAGTGGATTCTACCGGCCAGGTCTTCGGTCTCATGCCTCACCCGGAAGTTGCGACCCACTCATTCCTTCATCCCTTCCGCGATGGCGCAGATGAGAATGCGAAGAAAGTTCAAATGATTTTTAAAAACGGTCTTAAATAAAGAGAAGATATGACAAAGATCATGCCGAAAAGAGCGCTCATCAGTGTTTCCGACAAAGCTCATCTCGATAGCCTTGCTCCCATTATCGCGAAGGCCAATATCGAGATCATCTCTACGGGGGGAACAGCGGAATACCTGAAAAAACTTGGGATAAAGATCACCCCGATTCAGGAAGTAACCGGTAACCCGGAAGCTTTCGGCGGAAGAATGAAGAGCATTTCTTTCCAGGTGGCATCAGCGCTTCTTTATCGTCGTGATCATGCTCTGGACATGAAAGAGGCCAAAGAGCTCAACATCAAAGACATTGATCTCGTGATCTGCAATCTCTATCCATTTAAGGAAGTAGCGGCGAAAGAAAATTCTTCCCAGGGCGAGCTCATTGAAAATATCGATATCGGCGGACCGAACATGATCCGCGCTGCCGCTAAAAACATGAAGTGGGTGACAGTCGTCACCGATCCTTCTGATTACGAAGCGGTCGGAAACGCACTCCAGAGCGGCGGGACGGATGAAAAGCAGCGCTGTCAGCTCGCTCTCAAGGCGTTCTCACTCACCGCTCAGTATGATCTCGCAGTCGCGACGAAACTCGCCCGGGAGTTTGGCACTGAATTCCCGGATGCCTTCTCTTCCGAGACGAAGCCTCTTCGTTATGGTGAAAATCCCCACCAGAAAGCAAAACTCTTTGTGGTGAATAACCAGATCGGAACGAAATCACTCGCCAATGCTCCCATCCTTCAGGGGAAAGAAATTTCTTATAATAATTACCTCGATGCGGACCAGGCCTATAAAACGGTTTCGGAACTCGCACAGTATTTCCCGGATCAAGCGACTTGCGTGATCGTCAAGCACGGGATTCCTTGCGGAGTTGCCACTTCTCCGGATCAGTTGAGATCTCTCCAGCGCGCATGGGAATGTGATTCGACTTCTGCTTTCGGTGGCATCATCGCTTTTTCTCAGGAAGTAAGTGCTTCATCGGCCGAATGGCTCTCGCAGAATTTCATCGAAGTGGTGATCGCTCCTTCATTTACGCAAGAGGCCCTCACTACTTTCGCTAAGAAAAAAAACGTCCGCCTGGTCCAGGTTCCGCTGAAGCGGCCGGGTGCTCAGGAATGGACCGTGCGTTCCGTGAATGGTGGTATTCTCTGGCAGGAGGAAGACGAAAAGCTTTCTCTCGAGTTCAAGAATCCCACGAAAAACACCTTCGATTCCCAAAAGAGCGAAGTCGTGAAATTCGGATGGGCGGTAACGAAGTATCTCAAGTCCAACTGCCTGCTCCTGGCGGATTACCGAGATGGGGCCTTTTCACTTCTCGCCAGCGGGGTCGGGCAACCGAACCGCCTGGAGTGCTTAACACTTCTTGCGGGTCCGCGCATGAAAGCAAAAAATATCGAAGTGAACGATGCCGTCCTCTTCTCGGACGCTTTCTTTCCGTTCAGAGACTCGATTGAAGAAGCTAATAAATGGGGAATCAAGTTTGTGGTTCAGCCAGGCGGCTCAATCAAGGATCAGGAAGTGATCGACGCCTGTAACGAGTTCGGAATGGCGATGACCATGACCGGCGAAAGACACTTCAGACACTAAGAGGATTTATGGATTATAAAGATGCCGGAGTTGATGTCGAGAAGGGTGATCTTTTTGTTGAGAAGATCAAGCGCTTCATCAAGGATACTTATACTGACCAGGTGGTGAGTGGTGTGGGCGGCTTTGCTGCTCTCTATGAAATTGATGAAGACAGATATCTGGCGGCCGGCACTGATGGAGTAGGAACGAAAGTTAAACTCGCGCAGGAGCTCGGAATCCATACGACTATCGGACAGGATCTCGTTGCCATGTGTGTAAACGATGTTATCTGTACCGGTGCCCGTCCCATGTTTTTTCTCGATTACCTCGCTTCCGGGAAACTCGATCTCGAAGTACACACTCAGCTGGTGGAAGGAATCGCCAAAGCGTGTAAGGAAGTAAAATGCGCACTTATCGGTGGCGAAACGGCCGAGATGCCGGGAGTGTATGCGACCGGTGTTTATGATCTCGCCGGATTCTGTGTCGGCGAAGTCTCCAAGAAAAGATGGCTCTCGCCGGAGAAAGTTTCTCCCGGTGATACGCTCGTCGGAATTGCCTCGAGTGGCTTTCACTCGAACGGCTACTCGCTCGTAAGAAAGCTCGTAAAGGACAATGAAACTGAACTCAAAAAAGAACTCCTCACGCCGACAAAGCTTTATGTGAATCTGGTGATGGACCTCCTGAAAAACCAGCCTGAGAATATTTCGGGTCTCGCCCACATCACGGGTGGCGGTTTTCACAATATTCCCCGGATGAATGAAGAGCTGGGTTATGAAATAACAAATCTTCCTTCGGACTCATTTCGCCCCGCTTTTATGAACGAAATTGTAAGACGCTCCGGCATGGACCAGGCAAAGTCATATGAGACCTTTAATATGGGAATTGGGCTTGTGATTGCCTGTAAGAATCCGGAAAGGTTGATGGCCAGTTTGGCACCGGAGAAGCACATGGTGCTCGGAAAGGTCACGGCACGTGGTGGACTTACGTTCTAATTTAGTTGGCGGCCCCTTCTTTTTCGCGATACGAATCTAAATAAGAGGTACATCTTATGAAATTCATCATCGCGCTTTCTCTTCTTATTTCTTCTTTTGCTTTCGCCCAGTCTCCCAGACCTGGGATGATGTGCTCATTTGAGAATGGATATTTCCGCGTCTACGATGGAATGAATAAGTATGAAAGATATGTGGGTGGGTCTCAGGGGCAGGTCGAATGCAGCCGCGAGATCGGAGCTCTGGTCACGGATTCCCGTTTCGTCACTTACAGTAACGGATCTTTTCAGGATAAATACGTCGGCGGAAACGGAGCGAAGCTTTTCCGCGTCCGTGGGCGCCTGGCGGTTGCGATGATGGGGTCTTATCTGCTTATTGCCAAGGCCGGTGGATCGCTCCTCGAAAAATACATCACCACCAGTGCCGATCCGGTAATGGACATGTCGAGTACCAACGTCATTTTGAGCATCGGTTCTTATATCTATGCCAGTGATGGAAATGAGATCGTGGAAAAGTATGTGACTTCTAGCCAGAGTCCGATTCTCTCAGCCGGGCGAGAAGTATCGGCCGCAATCGTTGGAAGTTATTTCATTGTGTATAACAATGGGACGTTCGTTGATAAATATGTCGGAAACAGAAGTGCCAGCGATTCACTCGTCGGCGGCAGAGCGAAGGTCATGGCCGCTTCCATCGGAAACTACTTTGTGGTTTACGATGCTTTCCGCTCACAGTTTGAGGATCAGTACATCGGCCAGGGTGGGCGTGTAGAAGTTAGAGAAGACGGCGCTTATCACGTGTCTCAGTCCGGAAAGATCACCAGATACAATATGATGTCAGGTGATTTCGACCGCTAAACTCGGGACTGAATCTTCCGGAATTCACCCTGGTAGTGTTTCCGGAGATTCTCAAAGTCGATCCACTTCGCAGCTTCGTGCTTAACCGGCATTTTCATGAGGTTATTCTTCAGTTCTTCTTTGGTCTTTGATTCAAAGAAAGCCTTCTGCACCAGTTCGTAAAGCTCTTCGCGTT
>JAKFFP010000217.1:0-7870 GCA_036675045.1 Bacteriovoracales bacterium
CCCCGGCCCGACCATTCATGGGTCGGGCCTTCATTTGACTTAACTTTCTCCACCATCTAACGTTTTTCCATGAACGATCTTTTCAAAAATCTTCGTCTTCCGGTAGTAGCCGCTCCCATGTTTCTCGTATCAGGTGACAGGCTGGTTATTGAGACCTGTAAAAATGGTGTGGTGGGAACTTTCCCCGCGCTGAACCAGCGTACGACAGAAGGCTTTCGTGAATGGGTCAAAAAGATCAAATCCGGGCTCTCCCAGTATCCTGAGTCAGCTCCTTTCGGGGTAAATCTCATTGTCCATAAAACCAATCCCCGACTGGAAGAAGATTTACTTGTTTGCATCGAAGAAAAAGTTCCTCTCATCATTAGTTCCCTGGGGGCTGTCCCCGAGCTGGTGAACAGAGTTCACGCTTATGGAGGAATCGTCTTTCATGACGTGACTACCCTTCGACACGCTAAAAAAGCTGCGGAGGCCGGAGTAGATGGGCTTATTCTGGTGGCCGGCGGTGCTGGTGGACACGCCGGAATGATTAATCCCTTCTCGCTCGTGGGTCAGGTCCGAAAATTTTTCGATAAAACAATTCTCCTTGCCGGTTCCATCAGCCGTGGCGACGACATTCTGGCAGCACAGGCAATGGGAGCAGACCTTGCTTACATGGGCACGAGATTTATTACGACGGTAGAAAGTAATGCTCAGGACGAATATAAAGAAATGATCCTGAAAGCTGAGGCGACAGATATCATTTATACTCCTGCCGTCTCCGGAATTCCCGCCAGCTTCATGAAGCAGAGTCTGGAAAGGGCCGGCGTCGATTTGAATGAAGTCAGTCATGGTTCTGTCGGTGAAAAACTCTCGCTGGGTGATGAAGCTAAGGCCTGGAAGAACATTTGGTCGGCCGGTCATGGTGTTTCAAACATCGATGATATTCCTCCGGTGAGAGTTCTTGTTGATCGCCTGGAAAAAGAATATCTTTCGGCCCGGAAGCGTCTCAATCTATGAAACTTTCCTGTGGAGTCATTCCCGTAAGGAAAAATCATCACGCCTGGGAATTTCTCATTCTTCGTTGTTATAAAAACTGGGATTTTCCCAAGGGCATGAAAGATGAAGGTGAAACACCGCTGGCAGCTGCCCGCAGGGAGTTCACTGAAGAGACCGGTATAGCATCTATCAATATTCCCTCATCAGAACTCTTTATTGAAACTGACCCTTACAGCAACGGAAAAGTTGCCCGTTACTATCTTGGTTTCGTGGAAGGAAAAGTTAACATCCGCCTGCTGCCGAATCCCGTGACAGGAATTCTTGAGCATCATGAATACCGCTGGCTGACTAAGGAAGAAGCGCTTGAACTCCTGGTTCCCCGCTTAAAAAAAGTTCTTCTCTGGGCGACAGAGAATTTACCTGAATAATAGATGAAGCGAGATTCCCAGATGATCGCTGGGTTGATTTCGAGAGTTCATGAAATGCCTGTCCATCGCTGTAGAAAGCACTTCATTGTAAAAGCTCTTCGTCATCCAGAAACCATCAAATGTTTTTCCAGGATTTGAAGATGGATAGGTTGGGCCGTCAAAGTAATGTTCCCAACCTGAAAGCTTGAAAACACTTGTCTCACTATCATTCGGATTACTGTTAAGATCTCCGAAGATAATCGCTTTCACCTTTCCAAATTTCTGGTCGATGAACTTGTATTGCGATTTGCGGATGATCGGCAGGGCAAAATGAAAATGGCTGGTTAAGAACCACAAGTTTCCAAGACGAATCGCCACATATCCATTTTTGAGAATACTCACTCCCGGAAGTTCGCCGGTTAATACTTCATCCCGCTTATGCTTAGAGATGATCAGGAGCTGTTCCTGGTATTTGATAAAACTCCGATGGGTATCATAGGATTCGAACGTACGGACCTCATATCCGCCTTTATTGAGCCCTGAGCGGATATAGGCGGCCATGTTGATCTCGCTGTTATAGCAGACCTCCTGGAGGCCTATAACGTCCGGATTGATCTTAAGAATCTCTTCCACCACTGTATCCATTCTCGCTTTCCAGTCATCAAGGCCGCAGTGAAGATTCATGGAGAAAATCTTCATGTCCGAGGCCATGGCCAGGACAGGAAAAAGAAGGAGAAAGAGGGAAAAGAATTTCATGGGAGGAAAATCCTCCCACCGGGGCCGACAGTCAAGGGCGACTGTCAGAAATTCATAGTCTTATTTAAGCTTATAATAAACGTTTGGCTCTTTAACCTTCAGACGGTCGTTCTCATTCTTTTTAAGCTCATCAAAGACCAGTCCGGTGACACTGAGAACTCCGAACTTTACCTCGGAAATCTTAATGGTCATGATGCCGGATTTAGGATCATAGGACATATGTCCTTTGGATTTTGCCCGGCCGGACATTTGGGCCTTAACATCAGCTCCGAGTTCGTATTTCCCGTTTGTAATATTGAAGTCGAGGGATTTAATGGCAAGATCACCCCGGGCGCCGGAAACTGAAGAAAGTGCCTTGGTAAAGGCTGAGACCATTCCTTCTTCCACCGCAGATTGAGAGAAACTTTGGGATTTCACATTCATCTTCTGAAGGCAGCCAAAGATCAGCTGATTCTCGGCAGCGGCTTGAGTGAGATCCTTGTTACAGTTAAGCGTAAAATTTTTCAGGCGTAGTTCGTCTTCACCAATAAACTCTCCTTCCAGAACGGAGAAGCTGAGACGATCTTCATATGATAAATCGAGGTCATCCACCGTCATGGTTTTTGCTTTCATCACGACATCAGGAGCTTTCTCAAGTGAGAACTCATGCTCCTCCGCGCCCGAGACCTTAAAGTTCATCGCTTCGCCGATTTTTTCCACTTCTACCTGAACTCCTTCAAGCGCTTTTTGATTGTGCTGGAAAAGGGTCGCCTCACCGGACCCATAGGGATCGTTGTAGCTAAAGCTGAAGTCTTCGATCTTCACCCGCACATCCTGCGAGAGAGAGAATTGGGAATAAAGCATCAACCCAATGATAAGAGTTATTTTCATCGTCACGTTCCTTGAAATAGTCATTCAGGAATCGTGTCGGTGCCTGGGCGTTGGGATTGATGAAACGGTCCGGAGACGGCCGGGAGTGGTAATTCGTTCCGGGCTTAATCAGTCAGGCACTCGCTGCCGACGATATAATCCCCTCTGAGCCATGCCTCGATCTCACGGGCACCAGGATCCGGAAGGGAAGACAGTTCTTCCAGGAGAACCTGCTTCTGATCGCCGGTCAGGACATCAAGGCCCTTTTCCAGAAAATCTTTCCGGTGAAGCCGGATGAAATGAAAAAACTCGCGGCTGCAAAGTTCAATGAGGCTCTCTTCAAATGCGGTCTCAGGCAAAATGTGATCGCGCAGGACTTTGACCGAAGCGAGAAAAGTGATCTTTGAAAGCTCAGGCTGGTTCATCATATTGAAGCCCCAGGCTTCAGTGACATCGTCGAGCTTTTCATTTCTTCCGTCGAATGGCCGAAGCTTTAAAAACTTGCAATTTTTAGGCCCATCATTGGCGAAGAGATTTTCCCACATGAAGGGCTGGCGCTTAAGCAGTGCTTTCACTCCGACAATATGCTCGCGCGGGATTTCCGGAGAAATGACTTTGGGTCCGGTCCATGCCATCGAGATCTCTTCCGGAATAAGTCGGGCGATATCTTCCAGATAATTCTCAGGCATCTTTCCGAAAACTTTTTCGAGGATGGGATCAAAGGTGTAATACGAAGGACAGAACACAATTTTTCCGTAATATTTTTTTCTGATGACCGAGATGACCTGGGCCTGGACTTCGGCCAGATTTTCATGTGAAGGCATATCATCAAAAAATATACCGAGGATATCGATCCCCGCATCCGTGAGAAGGCTCAACTTGTTTAACAGATGATTCTCATCTTCGGTCGAAAGTGATTTTCCCAGTCCGAACGGACTAAGGGCCACGCCAAAACTCACACCGTTTTGCCTGAAGAGCTTTGAGAGGTTATTTAAAAAATTAAGGTAGGAGAGATTCCAATCTTCACGCCAGGCCTTACGCAGATGCTGATCCTGTTTAGGAGCGTAGATATAAAATTCGCCGCCAGATCGTCTGAGGAAGTCAGCATATCCTTCTCTCGACCCGGAGGGCCAAGCGGGTCCAAAAAATCCTTCCACCACTCCAGCTTTCATAATGTAAAGTTTATCACCTGAAGCGTTGACTGTGCAATGAGGGTTCATTAGAACTAATACTAGGAAACAATCACATGAAAAATGTCCTGGTAGTAGATGATGAAATCGATATTCTTGACAGCGTCGAGGCCGTTCTGGAAATCGATGGTTACAAAGTTTCCCGTTGCTCAGATCCCCTGAAGGCTATCCACGCCATGAAAAACATCCGCCCGGATCTCCTGATTCTTGATGTCATGATGCCACTCCGTACTGGTCCTGAAATACTTCTCGAAATGAAGGCCGATCCCGAAATCCGCCACATTCCCTGCATTCTGATGAGTGCCGGAACCAATGCCACTTATGAGCAAGCTGTTTATAAATGGGATACGTACATGAAGAAGCCATTCGATCTTGATGAGCTTCTCGATAATGTCAAAAAACTAATCTGACCAGAATTCACTCAGATCTTTAAGAATACTTCCGGACACAAGTTCGCGTGGCGATTCCACAAACCAATCCAGCGGCATGGACTGGCTGTAGCTCTTTTCCAGGAAACGATCATCCATGAGAATGATCACCCCTTTATCTTTTTCAGACCTGATGACTCTTCCGGCGGATTGAACAGCACGTGCCATCGCCGGGTAGGTGTAAGCGTAATCGAAACCTTTTTTATAATTTCTTTCGTAGAAATCGCGCATCTGTTCCCGGTCATATTCAAAGCTCGGAAGCGGAGGACCCACCACAAAGGCGCCGATTAACATATTACCGGGATAATCGACACCTTCTGAGAAGTGACCACCCTGGACGGCAAAGACGATGGTAGGAATCGCTCCCCCGCGAAGGACATCCAGCACACTTTGCACTTCATCGTTTTTCATAAATCGCGGCTGAACAATCAGCCGTGTTCCGACCGGAGTGATAAGTTCTTTCACCGTTCGTTCCATGAACTCGAAACTAGGAAAGAGAGCGAGATAATTTCCTTGTCTCACCGTCGTCACCCGCTGAATCGTCTCAGCAATTTTCTTCGCACTCGATTCCCGCTGGGCGTATTTAGTGGAGATCTGAGGGATGATGAGGATTTTTCTTTTCTTGTGATCAAACGGCGACTTGAATTCCGCTGTCAGAAGATCTTCTCTCGCAAGACCCGAAAGTCGTGCGTAGTAATCAAATGGCTTAAGTGTTGCCGAGAAGGCGACGATGTTTTCATAATTCTCATAGCGAGGCTGAATGAGTTTCGAAGCATCACAACAGGTGATCCTGATGGATCCGGTATGGCCTTCGGGCCACCAGCTGATGAAAAACTCAGGATGATCTTCCCCGTGAATCTGCTCCAGGATGTCGGTGAACTCTGACCAGTAAAAAACCAGACGAAGGACAATATCTCTCGGCTTGATTTCAATATCAGAATCAAGATATCGGGATAAATAGCCGCGAAAAGTTTCCCGCAGTTCCAGGAAGGGTTCGATATCCGGATCGATTTTTTCTTTTTTCTTCCCTTCCGGAGCGAGATCCATCAGGAGCGCCAGCGCGGAATCAAGAAGCTCCTCTCCTTCGCGGGAGAATTTCTTCTGGAGGTCCTGGATTTCTTTTCTCATTTTTTCCAGGGCAAGACCGGAAAGAACGGGCGAATAGTATCCCATCGCGCGCGCCGGTAAATTGTGGGCCTCATCGATCACCAGGTTCGGTTTTCCTTCTTCTTCAAAGCGAACGTGGGGAAGTCTTCCCAACGCACTTCGGTTAGCGAAAACGTAATTGTAATCACAAATCACCGTATCCATCTCGTCGATCGCTTCAAGCTGGAGTTCAAACGGACAGACCTGATATTTCTCGGCCATGTTTTTCATGACCCGCGCGGAGATTTTCTTTTTTTTCTGGAGTTGAGACTTGAGATCGTGCTTATAGACTTTGTCGTAATAATCTTTGGCGTACTCACAATACTCGGGATTACAGAGCGGCTCGGCCTTCATGCAAAGCTTGGACTTCGCTGTGAGGGTGAGGGATTTCACCTGACAGCCCTTTTCCTGGAATTTCTCGATGGCTTCCTCGGCCACTACCTGTTGACTGTTTTTGGGTGTGACGTAGATCACTTTCTGACCACGCGACATCGATTCTTTCAGCGCCGGATATAATACGCCGACTGTCTTCCCGAGACCCGTCGGCGCCTGGATCATCATGGGACTTTTTTCCTGAAGGCCATCTTCGATCGCGGAAATGAGCTCTTCCTGGCCACTGCGAGGTCTTTCAAAAGGAAACGGGAAAGCTTCAGACATCGCTTTCCGCCTGAGCGTCCTCTTTTCAGCCCGTCTGGCGTCTTCCACCAGTTCTTTCATCCGGCGATTAAGCCACTTTTCGTATTGAACAGGATTGAAATTCACTTCCCAGTCGTAGCTCTCCCCGTTTCGGGAAGAGACCAGGTGAAGGGATAATTTCGGCTCTTCTCCCGTCTGCGCCCAATGCATGTATCCGTATGTCTGAAGCTGGAGAATATAAGGATGATTGTCCCATCTTTCCTGGATCATCTTCCGGAGCTCGTGGACGTTAAAGCTTGACTTGATTTCCTCGATCCACGGCTCATCTCCCGGGATCATTCCGTCCATTCTTCCTTCGACCTCAAAAGAAAAATCTTCAAAGTGAAATTCGTGCGAAATACGTACTTCCGGAACGTAGTCCGGATACTCGCGCTTTCTCTCTGCCTGAATTTTCAGGTGAAGCTCAATTCCTTTCTGAAGACTGTTCGGTCCCATTCCTGAATTGGCCTCAATACTCCCGGTAAGCGGCGATGGTAAGGCGAACTCCTGAACACCCATGGAAATTTTTTTCATATGAGCTGAAGATTCGTTCCGCTTGGGATGCGGTCAATGAGTGGTTTTAAGATTTCTACCGGATGAGCGTCGATACCCTGGGCACGAAGGTGTCTCACCAGAGCACCATTCCGATGCTGGACAAAAACCTTCTTCGCCTGCGTTTGCTGAATCGTAAGATTGAGATCATTCCAGTCAGCGTGATCCGACATCACAAACCCCTTGTCGTAGCTTCCTCTTCCCCAACCACCTGTCTGCATCCAGCCGGAAGCGAAAGCAGTTTTGTAGGGACCGAGAAATTCCTTCCATTCTTCAGTGAAGATGGACGGAGGAGCAAGAATGAGTTCGCCCTGGAGTTTTGATTTTTCGGAAATGCGCTCTTTCAGCGTCTTCGTTTTCGCTAATACTCTGCCTTCGTTACGGTAGCATTCGGTAAGAGCAACGATCGTCGGATGAACGATAATGTGATCCACGGGAAAGGGTGCAAGTTCCGCGAGAATCCTCTGCGCTTTTCCCAATGAATATCCAAAGACGATGGAATTAATTCCTTTCTGAGAATTTTCCTTCCACCAATCAAAAATCATTTCGCCGTGAGGCTGGTCTTTCTTCCAGATGTACTTCGGAGTACCGAAAGTGGCTTCAGTAATAAAAGCATCACATGAAACAACTTCAAACGGCTCGCAGCTCGGATCGCGATCGCGCTTGTAATCTCCCGAAGCGACCCAGACTTCATTTCCTTTCTGGACCCGAACCTGAGATGAGCCAAGAATGTGGCCTGCGGAATGAAAGCTGACCCGGACTTCACCGAGAGTGAATGACTCACGATAGGAAAACGAATTTACGGAAATATTCTTGCCGAGCCGTGTTCTAAGAAGCTCCACACCGGTTTTCTCTGTGATGTAGAGCTTACTTCCTTTGCGGGCGTGATCGC
>JAKFFP010000399.1:0-7804 GCA_036675045.1 Bacteriovoracales bacterium
GGGAATAAAAGAGTCTCACATCCAGGGTGTTGCCGGGACTGAGCATCAGCATGAAAATACCGCAAATAGCTGCAGTGATCGCAAAAAGGCTGATGAGTTTATTCTTTTTCATCAGGCGTATCAAAGCGCTTGGACTGCTTGAAGCGGTTCACTTTTCTCATGTTAAGAAGCTTCATGATCTCGGCAGCAGTTTCTTCCAGGGCCTTGCCTGTGACATTGAAGACCGGCCAGCGCTTGTTTTCTGAGAAGAGGCGATTGGCCCATTCAATTTCTTCCACGACTTTGGAAATGTCGGCGTAATCACCTTCGTCCCTGGAAAGTCCAAGACGTGAGAGACGGTTTTTACGGATCTGAAAGAGCGCGTCGGGATCGATCGTGAGGCCGAAGATTTTTCTTTGATCCACCTGGAAAAGTTTCTCCGGAAGTGTGACACCCATCACGATGGGAACGTTCACCACTTTGATGCCCTCGAGCGACAGATACATGGATAGCGGAGTCTTGGACGTACGGGAAATCCCCACCAGCACCACGTCTGCTTCTTCCAGCGAAGTTATGTTTCTTCCGTCATCGTGATTGAGTGTGAATTCAATCGCGGCTACACGCTTGAAGTACTGATCATTCACGGCATGAAGAAGACCGGGTTGGTAGTTCGGTTCGGATTCAAAGAAATTGGAGAAGGCGGTAAGGAGCGGTCCCATCACATCAACGGAACGGACGTGATCGCGCTTGGAGAGTTCAGCAATGTAGGCACGAAGCTCCACTGACACGATGGTATAGACCACAATATCATGATGGATGGCAGCTTCCTGAAAAATGGCGTCGATCTGTTCTTTCGAGCGGATATTTTTATAGCGCGTGAAGAAGATTTCTTTGTCCTGAAACTGCGTCATTGCAGCACGGGTGATAGCCGACGCTGTCTCTCCGGTACCATCAGAAATCACTATGACTTTTAGTTTGTCGTGCGTTTGCATAAGCCTATGCTTCTTGCGGGAAGTTTCTTTCCCATTAAAATAATTCTAGCTCGTATTTTATCTTAAAAGGAAACCCTATGCACTTAAGAAATTCCCTGCTGCTTTTCGCGACTGTGCTTTCTTTCTCTGCGCGCGCCGAGTTCAAGGCCCTGCCGGAGAAAGCCCCCGAGCCGGCAGACAATCCGACTACCAAACCCAGGCTCGAACTGGGAAAAATGCTGTTCTTCGACCCTCGTCTCTCAAAAGACGGTACGGTTTCCTGTAATAGTTGTCACAATGTGATGTTTCACGGCGGAGATGGTCGTCCGGTGGGAGTAGGTGTCCACGGACAACGCGGCGGCCGGGGTTCTCCTACCGTATGGAACTCAGCTTTCCAGACAGTCCAGTTCTGGGATGGACGTGCCGCCAGTCTGGAAGAGCAGGCGATGGGTCCTTTGGTGAATGACGTCGAAATGGGAATGGGATCTCACGAGCATGTGGTAGAACGGCTCGGGAAAATTCCCGGTTATGTTTCAGCGTTCAAGCTGGCCTTTCCCAAAGATAAAGTTCCGGTGACAATTGAAAACGTGGCGAAAGCGATTGCGGTTTACGAGAGAACCCTGATTACGCCAAATTCTCCTTTCGATAAATACATGAAGGGGAATAAGAAAGCGATGACACCTCAACAAGTGCGGGGGATGAAACTCGTGGACGAAATCGGTTGTACTGCCTGTCACACGGGAGTCAACTTCTCGGGCGAAGAAAAAATGGGTGTCGGAAATTACAAGCCATTCCCGCAGGTGCCGGGATCGAAGTATGACAAAATGTATGATCTCACGAAGGATCTCGGTCGCTATGAAGTGACAAAAAATCCTGAGGATAAGAATCACTGGCGCGTACCAACCTGGAGAAATATTGCCATTACCGCTCCGTATTTCCACAATGGCCAGGTGAAGACCCTCGATGAAGCGGTAAGAGTCATGGCGAAAACTCAGCTCGATGCCGACCTGACTGATACTCAGGTGGCAGACATCGTGGAATTCCTCAATGCTCTCACCGGGGAGTTTCCCGTGCAGACAATGCCGAGGATTCCGAACACTGCCAACATGACCGTGACGCCTGAGCCTTAGTTAAGAAAGTTTTTGATATCGGCCTTGAGTTTAGGCTGATCCTTCAAGGGATGATAAAGATGCTTTGAAGGGTCACGCTTAAACCAGGTTCTCTGGGATTTTGCGAGCTGGCGGGTAGAGGTCACAATCCGTTCCCGGCATTCGGCCTTTGATTTATACACACCAAAAATAAATTCGAGTGCCTCTTTATAACCAATACTCTGCAATGGTTTTTCAAGTCCCGTGAAGCCCTGATCAAGGAGGGTCTTTACTTCTTCAATGAGTCCCGCTTCAAGCATCCGATCCGTTCTTTCCTCGATGATTTTAAGATGCTCTTCTTTCGGCATATCGAGATAAGCATGAAAAACCTCCCAGCCGTGAATCGTGGCACCGGGGAGAGTGGTATTACTTTCGTCTTTTTTATTTCTTTGATCAAAAAAAGGTGTGCCGTTAGTCCACCAGTGCTCGACAGCGCGACGGATGCGGTAATGATCGTTCTCATGATAACGCTCGAAACTTCCCGGATCATGCTGGCGAAGAATCTCCCGGAAAGGAGCGATTCCTTCATTGTTGTACATGAGCTCGGAGCGATTCAGAACATCGGTAGGGGTCGAGGGAGAGTCGTACATTCCTTTCAGGAGGGCCTGGAGATAAAACCCGCTGCCGCCCACGAGATAGACTGTTTTCTTCTCTTTCAGGAGTTTCTCCACCACCGGGAAAGCGGCCCGCATATAGTCTGAGGCATTCATGGGATCGGCAATCGAAGTCACATCAATCATGTGGTGGGGAACCGATTTTCGTTCGCTGGGAGTGGGCTTGGCCGTGCCGATAGTGATTTCTTTATAGAGAAGGAGAGAATCGAAGTTTACCACTTCTCCGCCGAAAGTCCTGGCGAGCTCAATGGCGGTATCTGTTTTCCCGGTAGCCGTCGGACCCGAGATGATGACGACCTTCATTTGAGTTTTTCCCTGAGAACTCCTTCGAGATCACAAAGAATATTTTCTTCCATGAGGCGCGCCGGTCCCAGGAAGTTCATCATGTCTTCCCATACCGACAGGGACCAATCGTAAGGCTTGATTTCAAGATTCATGAGATCACGATTATGCAGAAGACAATCGACTATTTCCTTCAGAGGAAATCCGTTCAACCATTCAGGGATTGAGCGCATGACGAGTGTATCAGGGCCCAGTTTTTCAAATTCAAAGCCTTTCTCATTCAGCGACATCACTATCTTCTCGTTAATTCCCTTTAGCGGATAAGGCTCACTCACCATGAGAGGAATTGAAGTCGCGAAGCTTGAGAGTTTTTCTTTCACAAATACACGGATGAGCTTCCCCGGATGAATGGCAAGCCATTTTTCATTTTCGCGCTTAAGTAAGAACTGCCCGCACCAAAGAAGATCCGCTTTCTCTTCAGAGATTCCATGGGGAGAGAAGAGCCCATCCATGTTGTAATCGTGTCTCTCCTGAAGGAGCTGGTAATTGTCTGAGTTCTCCGCAAATGGAAGAGTCGCAGGCATCGGGATTGGAGTTCGTGGAACAGGTCCGGAATTTACCGCCGGTTTGGCCATCTCTTTCACGGTGGATGTGAGAAGACTGATGAGCTTTGAGTTCTCCATGAACTTAATCACGGTTTTATTCGGATGCACGTTCACGTCGATGGAATCGGCGGGAAGTGAGAAGTAAGCAAGATAGTGCCAGTCATCGTTTCCGAAAGCGGACAAGAGTGCCTGACTGAGGACCCGATGCAGCTGCTTATCAAGAACGTAGCGGCCATTGATATACACATTTCTGATCGCAACTGGGGCCTTGTAGGCATCAGGAACCAGAATCACCTTGAGGGAGTAATTCTCATAATGTCTTTCCTGGGTCATGATCCGGTCTTTGGCTTTCGGAAGTATCGCTGCCAGTCGTGTTTCCATCGATTCAGTTACAGGAAACAAATCTTTCTCCTCCTCATCAAACTTTACCGAAAACTCAATCTCCGGATGAGAAAGGACAAATGAATAAACGATACTTCGGATGTATTTTTTTTCGGCCTGTTGGGACTGGATGAACTTCAGTCGCGCCGGAGTGTTGAAGAAGAGATCCTGGATTACAAGTTCTGTGCCCAGCTTGCCTTCTTTTTTCCGCGAGGTATGAAGAACCGTCTCTCCGCCCTCAATTCTGATCTCGGAGCCTTCGGCTTCAGCTGCCGTAAACGAGAGACACTGGACTTTGGCAATAGCGGCAATACTTGCGAGGGCCTCGCCGCGAAAGCCGAAAGAGTGAAGGCGATAGATATCCTCGAAGCGCGAAATTTTTGAAGTGGCATGACGGGAGAAGGCGAGAGGCAGGTCATTCATCCGCATGCCATGGCCATTGTCTTTAAGCGAGATGAGATCGAGTCCATTGTTTTTTACGTGGATCTCAAGGCGGGTGGCACCGGCATCCACAGCGTTTTCCATGATCTCTTTAATGAGAGATCCCGGGCGCTCGATAACTTCGCCGGCCTTAATTTGATCGATCAGGTGCTCAGGCAATAAATCAATCTTAGGGGGCTTCATCGGATTTTGGGTTTCCTTTGCGTTGGACTGCATGTGATTCGCCTCGACGTACGTAAGAGTACGCCTCAGCGTCTCACATTTGTCCGCCTTAAGGAATTCCCAAACTTCAATGAAGCTCTTTCTTAAAAGTATGATGGGATCAGGGACAGTCAGTGCTGACTATCCTTTAAAGAAGTTCACCTGATTCCGGCCGCCGTCTTTGGACATATAAACGGCCTTATCAGCGCGCTTAAAGAGGTCGGTTCCGTTGTTCACACCCTGGCGGTAATCAGCGATTCCTACTGAGGCCGTGACCGGAAGACGTTTACCGTCATAGATGAATTCGTGCTTCTGGATAAGATTCCGGAGACGTTCAGCGATTTCAAAACCCTGCTTGAGATTCGTATTCGGAAGAAGAATACAGAATTCTTCTCCACCGTAACGGGCGAAGATATCGCCCTGGCGGATTCCGTGGTCTCGGATGATGCGTGATTTTTCCTTGAGGACATAGTCACCGGCATCGTGGCCGTAAGTATCATTGAGCTTTTTAAAATGATCGAGATCGAAAATGATGAGAGTAAGAGGTTTGCCCGTAACCTTGCTCTTCTTGATTTCAAGTTCCAGAGCAGTGTTGAAATAGGCCTTGTTGTAGCACTTCGTAAGGCCGTCAGTGTGGGCTTCTTCAAGGAGCTTATCGTAGGTGAGGCGTTCAGGATCTCCCTTCGGGAGAAACTTCAGGGCAACGGCACCGATCTTGATCATGTCACCTTTCTTGAGGACGACGGGAGTGGTGACCTTGTTGTTGTTAAGATATGTTCCGTTTGCGGATTGAAGATCAGTTAAGAGAACTTCTCTTTCATCGACACTGATTGTGAAGTGGCGACGTGAGATACCATGAAAATCGAGAGGGATACTGCAGTCAGGATTTCTTCCGACAACTGTTTCACCGACATTGAGATTATAAATAGACCCATTGAGTTCACCGCCCACCACCAGCAGGCACGCTGGCTTTTGCTTGGCTTCATCATCAGCCGCTGCAAGGGCCTTCCGTATGTCAGTAATGACGACGGTGGCGTTTTTATCATCGCTCATTGGATACTCCGAACAGAAAAAATATGTGCACTTATTCTATGCCCGCGATGGGTTAGTGGGCAAGACGCGCACAATGTCTTATCGACATTACCCGTGGGATTTTAACCATGCATTGGCATATTTTTTACCGGCTTCTACCCCCGGCTGATTGAAGGGGTCAATGCCCAGTAACTTGCCAAGTAAAACTGTCAGGCATTCGGAGAAGAGTATGAGTTGTCCTAAGTATTGCTCCTTAAGACTTGGAATTTTCAAGTGCACTACATGGCGCTTGTTTTCTGAAAGTGCCGTGAGAGTTCCCTCGAGTTCGGCCTTCATCAATTGAGAAAGTTTAAACGACGAAAGAAGCTTGAATGCACCTCCCTCGACCGTGTTCTTCAGTTCGAAGTCGCATTCAAAATTTTCTACTTCTATGAGGAAGAGAATCTTATCGGCCGGGCCCTCCATGAAAAGCTGCATCTGAGAATGCTGGTCAGTCGCTCCATAGGCCGGGATCGGGGTAAGCCCTTTCCCGTCTTTGCCGAGGGATTCTGCCCAGAGCTGAGTAAACCAGGCAGAGTATTCTTTAAGGAGTGAAGAGTAAGGCATCATCACTGTCTGATTGACGCCTTTATCGTGAAGATCCTTGATCCAGAACCCGAGCTGAAAAAAACTCTCGCCGATTTTTGGATCAATAAGATGCCGCTGGATATCCTGGGCACCGGTCAGAAGATCATGCGCATCGATCCCGGCAAACATGGCAGGGAATAATCCCACCGGAGTGAGGACAGAAAAACGTCCGCCGATGTTGGAAGGAATATCGAGTGTACGCACTCCCCATTCTTTTGAGAGCTTCCTGAGATCGCCGTTCACCGGGTCAGTACAGAAAACGAAATAATCCTTGTACTGCTCTTTTTTAATTCCGCATTTTTCCATCTCGTTTAAAACGATCGCCATGGCGGCAACTGTTTCGGCGGTGGTGCCGGATTTTGAAACGACGTACACCACAGCTTCCTTGATATTTACCTTATCAAGACTTCTCTTCATGTCGTCAGGGTCAATGTTATTTAAGAAAACGAATTCCACACCGCTGTGATCACCCAGGGCCTTGAGGAGCATGTCCGGTCCGAGAGCACTCCCGCCAATCCCGATGTGGATAAAGAATTTTTTGTGTTTCATCGCTGCGAAAGCATCTTTAGTCTGTTTCAGAAGTTCGCGGTTTTCAGGAAGACGGAAAAAACCGATCTCTTCTGAGTTGAGCGTTTCCTGATAGGCCTTTGTGATGCGACTCCAGTCTTCGGGTGAAGTTTTGGTGGAGTGGGTTGAGCGAACGTTCCAGTTAAGCATGTTGTTCATTCTCTTTTCTGAGGTGGCGGGCAATGACCACACGTTGAATCTGATTAGTGCCCTCGACGATCTGAAGGACCTTCGCATCTCTCATGAAGCGCTCAACCGGATATTCTGACGTATAACCAACACCACCGAGAACCTGAACTGCATCTGTTGTGACTTTCATGGCAGTGTCAGTGGCCTTGAGTTTTGCCATGGAACAGAGCTTGGAGTCCGGGGCATTGTTATCGATCGAATGAGCGGCGGCCTGAACAAGAAGTCGTGAAGCCTCTGTCTCTGTCGCCATATCGGATAACATGAACTGGAGTCCCTGAAAATCAAAAATGGGTTGCTTAAATTGCTGACGCGTAAGCGCGTACTTGATGGACTCATCGAGAGCACGTTGCGAGCACCCGACGCCGATTGCTGCGATCGCCACGCGGCCGCGGTCAAGACCGCCCATCGCAACGCTGAAACCTTTTCCTTCCGACAGAAGAAGATTCTCATCCGGCACAAAACAATTCTCGAAAACCAGCTCGCGCGTGGGAGATGTTTTCCATCCCATTTTTTTCTCGGCCTTACCAAAAGTAAAACCCTTCACGCCGTCTCGGACAATGAAGGCACTGACGCCCTTAGATCCTTCGCCGCCGGTTCTCGCCATCACGATATAAGTTTTGGCGATTCCTCCGGAGGTGATCCACATCTTCGTTCCGTTCAGGAGATAACCACCCTGAGTTTTCTTCGCTGTTGTTTTGAGAGCACCGGCATCTGATCCGGCGTGGGATTCCGAAAGCGCGAACGCTCCGATCTCTTCACCACTCGTG
>JAKFFP010000283.1:0-7797 GCA_036675045.1 Bacteriovoracales bacterium
TTCCTCTTGAGTTTGGAAGCGTAAAATCTTTGGCAAGTACCAATCAAATTGTGCAGCTTTTCATGTAAGAATTTGTGATTTCTCACTCGATAAGTTTTGTCGGAAATTACCTCATCTAGTAGCAAAAACCGTCAGAAAATTGTCGTTACCACTATATATAGTTTTTTCACTTTTCAAATGTCAGAACACCCACTACGCTTGAAATAAGACAGATATAAACAATTACCACACACATCATGAAGAAGGAGTTGGGGTATGACGACGAGCTTGGAGCCACTACTTACACAGACAAATGACCGTTTCGTTCTTTTCCCGATCAAGCACAACGAGATCTGGGAAATGTACAAAAAGGCCATGGCATCTTTTTGGACCGCAGAAGAGATCGATCTTTACGCGGACCTGAACGACTGGGAATCCATGAATGATGGCGAGCGCCACTTCATCTCTCAAGTCCTAGCGTTTTTCTCGGCTTCTGATGGGATCGTGAATGAAAACCTGGCCCTCCGGTTTTATAACGACGTTCAGATTCCGGAAGCGCGTGCTTTTTACGGATTCCAGATCGCGATGGAAAACATCCACGCTGAGACTTACGGACTTCTCATCGATACCTACATTAAAGACAACGCTCAGAAAGAGAAGCTCTTCAAGGCGATCGAAACGATCCCATGTATCAAGAAGAAAGCTGACTGGGCCATGAAGTGGATCAACGGTAACGAGTCGTTCGCTGAGCGCCTGGTTGCTTTTGCTGCCATTGAAGGAATTTTCTTCTCTGGTTCATTCTGCTCGATCTTCTGGCTCAAAAAGCGCGGTCTCATGCCTGGACTCACTTTCTCGAACGAGCTCATCTCTCGTGACGAAGGACTCCACACAGATTTCGCTTGTATGCTCTATAAGAACTACATCACGAACAAGCCTTCTGAGAGCCGCATCCGCGATCTCATCAAGGAAGCAGTTGAGTTCGAGTGCGAATTCATCACGGAAGCTCTTCCGGTATCTCTCATCGGCATGAACGCCGACATGATGAAAGAGTACATCCGTTTCTGCGCTGATCGCCTCATGCGCTCACTCGGTTACTCAAACATCTGGGATGCGAAGAACCCGTTCGACTGGATGGAACTGATTTCAATGCAAGGTAAGACTAATTTCTTCGAGAAGCGTGTTTCTGAGTACCAGAAAGCGGGTGTCGCAAACTCTGCGAAAGACCCTGCCGGCTCACAGTTCACTTTCTCAACAGATATGGATTTCTAGGAGTAAAAAATGTTTGTACACACACGCTCAGGCAAAAAAGAACCAGTAAAATTCGACAAGATCACCCACCGTATTTCCCAGCTGACTTACGGGCTGGATGCAAAATACGTGGATTCCATGACCGTCGCTCAGCGTACGATCAATGGTCTCTTCGACGGGATTTCGACGGAGCAGCTCGATAATCTCTCAGCGGAAGTTTCCGCTTATATGACTTCGGTTCATCCTGACTACGCACGGCTCGCCGGGCGTATTGCAGTAGCAAATTTACACCGCTCAACTTCGGACTCATTCTTTGAGACGATGGGAACACTCTATAACTTTAAAAATGAGTTTACTGGTGAGCAACAGCCGCTGGTTTCAAAAGAGTTCTACGAGTACTGCCGCGAGCACAAAGACAGAATCTCTACTGAGATCGCTTACTCCCGTGACTTCGAGTTCGATTACTTCGGATTCAAGACACTTGAAAAATCTTATCTCCTCAAGGTAAATGGCAAAATCGTTGAGCGTCCTCAGCATCTCTTCATGAGAGTTGCTCTCGGTGTTCAGCCGGATAACATCGAAGAGGCGATGAAGACTTATCACCTGATCTCTGAAGGGTGGTTCACTCACGCTTCACCGACACTTTTTAACGCTGGAACAAACAAGGCCCAGATGTCTTCTTGCTTCCTGGTTGCGATGAAAGATGATTCGATCGAAGGAATTTATGAAACCCTCAAGCAATGCGCACTTATTTCTCAGTCTGCTGGTGGCATCGGTCTTTCGATCCACAACATCCGCGCCAAAGGCTCATTCATCAAGGGAACAAACGGAACCTCCAATGGGATCGTACCTATGCTCCGCGTGTTCAACGATACTGCTCGTTACGTTGACCAGGGCGGCGGAAAGCGGAAAGGGGCGTTCGCGATTTATCTCGAGCCTTGGCACGCTGATATCGAAGACTTCCTCGATCTGAAAAAGAACCACGGAAAAGATGAGATGCGCGCGCGCGATCTCTTCTACGCTCTCTGGGTAAATGACCTTTTCATGAGACGTGTGGAATCAGACGCGAACTGGACACTCATGTGCCCGAACAAGTCACCAGGACTGGCAGACTGTCACGGCAAAGAGTTCGAAGCTCTCTATGAAAAATATGAAGCTGAAGGGCGCGGTCTCCGGACAGTGAAGGCCCGCGATCTTTGGTACAAAGTCATCCAGTCTCAGATCGAAACTGGTATGCCTTTCATGCTCTACAAAGATGCCGCTAACGAGAAGTCGAACCAGAAGAACCTCGGAACGATCAAGTCTTCAAACCTCTGTACGGAAATCATGCAGTACACGTCTGAAAAAGAGATCGCCGTTTGTAACCTCGCTTCGATTGCTCTTCCGATGTTTGTTAAAGACGGAGCTTTCGATCATAAGAAACTCTACGATGTGACTTACCAGGTGACCCGTAACCTTAACCGCATCATCGATCTTAATTACTATCCGGTAGAAGAGGCCCGCTATTCGAACATGAAGAACCGTCCGATTGGGATCGGTGTTCAGGGTCTGGCGGATGCCTTCTTCAAGATGAGAGTTCCGTTTGAGTCGGCCGAGGCCCGCCAGGTGAATAAGGAAATCTTTGAAACGATTTACTTCGCGGCGGTTTCAGCTTCTGCTGATCTTGCTAAAGAGCATGGTGCCTACGAGTCTTACGAAGGATCTCCGATTTCCCAGGGAATTCTCCAGCCGGATATGTGGGAAGTTAAGCCTTCTGACCGTTGGGACTGGACGACTCTGAGAGCGAAGATCAAGACTTATGGTGTTCGTAACTCTCTTCTCATGGCACCGATGCCGACGGCATCAACGTCTCAGATCCTCGGTAACAACGAGTGTATCGAGCCGGTAACATCAAACATGTACACTCGCAGGGTTCTCTCCGGAGAATTCGCGGTCGTGAATAAGCATCTCGTAAGAGATCTTATCGGTCTGGGCCTCTGGAATGAAGAAATGAAAGACAGAATCATCGCTCACAACGGTTCTGTTCAGTACATTCCAGAGATCCCAACCGATCTTAAAGAGCTCTACAAGACAGTGTGGGAGATCAAGCAGAAATCGATCCTTGAGATGGCCGCTGACCGCGGAGCTTATATCGACCAGTCTCAGTCTCTTAACATTCACATGGAAGACACTAACTTCGGTAAGCTGTCTTCGCTCCACTTCGCTGCGTGGAAGCTCGGTCTGAAGACCGGCATGTACTACCTCCGCACACGTCCGGCGGTAGATGCAATTAAGTTCACGATCAAGGAAACTGCCAAGACCGCGGTACCAACCGCGACGAACGCAGAAGCACTGATGTGTTCACTCGATAATCCAGAAGCTTGTGTGAGCTGCGGAAGCTAGTTAAAAGCTGGTTTTTACAATTCACAGTATCTGTCGGGCCCCCCAGAATGGGGGGTTCCTATTTTTGGGTTATCTCATCTTCGTCGGTGGCTCAAACGGACACCTCATCGAAATCAACGCTGATGGAACCGGAAACGAGAGCGATGTCTTCATCTTCCGTAAGGACAAGAACGGCAATGGAGGATAAAAAAAGGTTCCCTGAGGAGTCATTTTAGTTTTGCGTCCTCAACGCGAAATGCTCTGAGACAAACTCTTTGAGTGTAACGTAAATTTCACGGGATACAGTTTTGACTTTGACATGGACCTTCCGTCGTCTTTATGACCGCCTTAGCTAACCTTCGGATTTCCTCAATTCTCTCACCGGCACTTCCCGCATATTAAGATTTTGTATATATCTCCGCTCCTTTCAAAGGGAGTGTCATGAAATTTCTCTTCTTCACCGCAGTTCTCTTCTTCATTACTTTCACACGGGCCTTCGCCTTCGATGTGACTCTTTTACAAAACAATAAAGAGTCTTTTTCGAGAATGGTGACCAAGGACGACCGCAAGGCACTTTCATCATGGATGGAGGAGCACCGGCTTCTGACCGAATTAAAGTCAAAAGCGAAGGAGGTTTTCCGAAGCACCATGACCACATTCGCCGCGCGGGAAGCTCAGTGTGACGCTGGTCTGGCATCACTACTCATACAGAACGCCAAAGATGCCGGAGTTATCATGGAGGCGTCGGAACTCCGATCGCTTCTGGTATTACTAAGAGAAGAGAATCAGATCGATGATATTCTCATGAAAGTTATCCTGGATTCTGAGGTCGTCCGGTTCGACGTTGCCAATGCAACCAGGTGGAAGCGCCCGAAGACGCCGAGAAAACTCACGATCCCCGCAAACTTCGACCTGAAAAGGTATCTGAGTTTTGTGACACCATTCCCGGATGAAGTGAATCATTGCTCCATTGGAAGATACTTCCGCATGAGAGAGATGCTCACTTTCAAGACAACAAAAGAAAGGGACAATCTCATGTGGAGACTCGCTCACGCGGGACTTCGTGACGGGCTCATCGACACAGCGACCTTCCATAAGCTTGAGGCCCTTCGTCTGAACTATGTTCTCGACTGGAACCACTACGCGTACAACTATCTCCAGATGGTCACTTTCGCCAAAGATAAAATGGCCAAGACCAGAGAGCTTGTGGCGACAAGCAGTTCTTCGGTAAAATACGTTTCCCGGAAGGAAAAGCTCACCCAGCGCGGACGTATTTATAAAGTCTATTCTCCGACCCAGGTGATGATCATGTCGAACGTGATCGAAAAACTCGCGAAACGAATGGACGCCAGACGGGTGGAACTCGTTTTCCAATACGGAGCAGAGCCCGGAACATCTGACAGCCAGATCTATGTCCTTTCTCCGATGGAGCAGTACCGGGTCTCGATCAAGATGATGAAAAAAGAAATGGGCGAGCTCATGCGTGCTGATCTCTTTAAGGGAACCGGCATTTCTTACGAGGATATCATCGCGTCCGCCTTTGAAACCGGTCTCATCAAGTCGACGGAACTTGATCAGATCCTGAAATTCGAAGAATTCTGGAATCCGAAAGCACCCTCACGTTTCCGCACTTACGCGAATTTCGCTTTCTCCATTGCCGGGACTGCGACTTTCTATCTGCCGCCGCCGTTCAACTTAATGGGTGCCGTGGCACTGATGCTGACGCAATCGCGCCTCATGCCGACAACTGCGCCGGTAGATCCTGACGACAACTGGAACGTGATCATTTAAGGAGCACATTATGAAATACCTACTCATCTCATTATTACTAGCGGGCTCCGCGTATGCTGACACTTTCCGTGTACTCGTACGTCAGGACCACTCGACGAGAACGGCCTACCGCGAGGTAGAGCTTTCGGATCTCGAGAGCTCTGATTCATTTGATGGAAAATATTTCCGCATCGTAAAAGGAAAGGGCAAAGAAGCTGTTTCTTTCCACGATGAGGATAAGGAAATCGTTCTTAAGGCCGCCAACACTTACTATCACCTGACCGAGGCGCGGAAGTTCTGGCTGGAAAAAATGGGGGCTGAAAGAATCCACGCGATCCCTCAGCTCACCGTCCGGATCGATATCTCAAATCTCTTTGATGACCAGGGGCACTTCGCCCACGATAACCGCGATCCGCAGTTTAACAATGCTCTCTCGGTTCCGGCCGGAAGAACTCCAGAGTGGGTACCGGAAGACAGGGTTGATGCCTGGGGACCCGAGATCTGGTTCCGCCCTAAGAAAGTGATCGATACGCGGGTGTTCCTGAATGAAATGGGACCGAATCCATTAACTCAGACACTGCAGGCGCTGGAGCATCCGGTGATTAACTACGCCCGGAACTCACTTCAGGTATCGCTGGTCGAAAGACTTTTCTATCCGTCATATTCGACCGGCAGTATCCAGGGTGACCTGCTCCGCTTTGCGGGAACGATCGCGATGACGAGATTCCTGATCGGAGCATCAAAAAGAATGGATCCACTCTTCCTCGAGAAATGGTTCTATCTTGATACGGCGATGGTTCCGGAAGTTGTTTATCACGAGTACGCACACATCGTTCTTTCTGATTCTCTCAAGATCAGTCACTCGACGCCGGTAATTGAGGGTCTGGCGGATTACTTCGCCGCTGCCCAGGCGAATAAGAGAAAGGTGTATGCCAAGGTTCCGGGAAGAAGCACATCTAACCCGAAAGACCCGTATAACAAGAAGCCATATTCGCATTGGTCAGAAGCAAACCGTGCGGCGAGCTCCGACTTCGTTCTGGCCGTCCTCTGGGACGTGAGGGAAGTTTTGGGTGAAGAGATTTCCAATAAGCTCATTTATCAGTCGAGGCAGTATCTCGCGACAGAGTCGGCGACGATCAGTGATCACCTCCTGCGAGCGATCCTGCGTGCCTGCGATGACGTTTGCGAAGCTCCACGGCTCGATAAGCTCAAGCTGTACGAAAAATTCTCGGCGAGAGGTTTCTAGTTTAAATTGTAACCCATTTCCGGCTGTCCGAAATCCTCAGGCAGGTTTTCAGGATTGGCCGGAACTTCCTGATGGGGTGATACCGGAAAGTAGATCATCGAAGATTGACCTTTCCGGAACATCAGGGCATTTCCATTTTCCAGAAGATTGATCTGCATTCCTCTTTTCCGGAATTCGAGGATCGCTTCCTGGATCTCGATAATGAGACCCTTCTCGTAAATATGGATCGGCGGAAGATCAGCGTGAAGGCTGAAGCCTTCAGGTTTCAGGATGCGGATGATCTCGTTAAAAAGCTCGAATTTATATTTAATGTGACGGAGAGTATTCTGGGAGAAGATGACATCAAACTTATTGTCAGCATAGGGAATATTAGCCCCGAAATCCAGATCCTGGAAAATGATATACGGAAGATCCATCCCTTCGAGCTCGTCTTTTGTCATGATGTTGTAATTGATCGCTGACACCGCGTAGCTTTCGCGGCGATAGAAGTCATGGGTCTTTTCCTTGTTTATCCCGTAGAACTCGATATCCGGGAATTTCTTTTTGAGCTCCATGATGACCCTGCCGTTCCCGGCGCCGATTTCCATGACTCTGGTTTTTTCTCCCGCCATTTTATTGCGCTCATGAATCAGGCGAATGATATTTTCCAGCTTCTGCGGCTTTAATTTCTCGTCCAGCTCTTCCAGCGAGTGGGAAGTCTCCTCGCTGTATTGGACGTTCATGGTCGGATCCATGTTCACACTGTTGACCGTGTCGACACTCTGAAAGTAGAGAGTGAGACAGAAGGCAATCATCGTAATCGAGAATATGAGAAGTGTTCGGCGAAAGTACATACCTTCATGAAACACCGGGTACGGTTCTTTGACAATCATGTTATCTTGATCTTAAATATGCTTATGAAAAAACTTCTTTTGTCCTTCCTCCTTCTCTTTTCAGTTTCAAGCTTCGCCGAAGGTGAAATCGGTATCGGTGCGATGGTGGGAAATCCCACAGGCCTCAATGCGAAGTACTGGCTGGGTGGGAACACGGCAGTGGACGGGGGGATGGCCCTGTCACTCGGGAAAAAAAGTAATTTCAGCCTGCATTCTGATTATCTTTTCCACAATGATGGCGCCTTGATTTTTCAGGACACGCATCCGCTGGATGTTTACTACGGTATCGGCGGCCGCATGGAATTCAGTGATGATATTGAA
>JAKFFP010000279.1:0-7786 GCA_036675045.1 Bacteriovoracales bacterium
ATTCCTCTGAAGCCTGAGGATGCAGTCTCCACACTCATCACTGGTGAAGTCAGAATGATCGATGTCGGCATGATCAACGATATCCCTTTTTTAAATGTCGCGGGTCTGGGTCTCAGCACGGAAGTGAACCTGCATGTGAACAAGAAACTGAAGAAATATCTGGGAGTTCTCGCCTTTGTCCTTACCGCAATTACGATGGTTCTCCGGATGAAGCCATTCCGGGCGGTGATCACGGTCGACGGTGGGAGGCCCATTTTCACGCGCTCATGGCAAATCTCGGTGTGTAACGGGAAACATTATGGAAGCGGCCTCATCATAAAAGATGATGCCAGTCTCGAGGATAGTAAGGTTCATCTGCTTTCAACGGAAGTAAGAAAGTGGTGGCATAGCCTGAAACTGATTCATTGTTTTTTCCTGGGGACTTTCAGCCGAAAAGACCAGGTGATGCTTATTGCAGGAAAAACTATTCATATTGAAACGCGCAGGAGATTCTGGGTTGATGTCGACGGAGATGTGAAGACTACAACCCCTGTTCACATAACCGTCCTCCCTCGAGCGGTTTCGCTTTTGGTTCCAGGAGAGAAAAAATGAAGATCATGGAAAATTATCTCACGATAGGAACTCCCTCGGGTGCCATGCCGGTTTACACCGCTGCACCTGAGAATCAGAATTGTCCTGTGGTCATCGTTATTCAGGAAGTATTCGGAGTGAATCATCACATCAAGGACATTTGCGGAAGGCTCGCCCGCGAAGGATTTCTTGCAATGGCGCCAGAGCTCTTCCATCGTAAGGGTCAGCACATTACTGCTGAGTACACCGCTCGCGAGGCGATCATGCCTCTTTTGGGACTTCTCTCGAATGAGGATCTGATCTCAGATATCAGAGACGTCGTAAATTTTCTTCCCGAGATTCACAACGCAGATACATCGAAAATTTTCACGATGGGGTTTTGTGTCGGTGGTTTTGGATCACTTCTGGCCGCAACGGAACTTCCGATAACAGGGGCCATTTCTTTTTATGGAGCAGGACTGGTGAGACCTCGTGAAGGCCTTAAACTTTCTCCCTTCGTAGAAAAGCTCGCCGATGTGAAGTGTCCGCTCCTTCTCTTTTTCGGAGAACAGGATGCAAGTATTCCTGAAGCTGATCGTTTCGAGATCCGGAGAGTCCTGAATGAAAATCATGTTCCCCATGAAATGATCGTTTATGGTGAAGCTGATCATGGGTTCTTTTGTGATGAAAGGAAAACATATCATCGCACCTCAGCAAAAGATGCCTGGGAGAAGAGCCTTCATTGGCTAAGAAATCTTTAATCTTCCACCTTAATCGTGGCTTAAGTGTGTCCTTTGACCTTGTGCAAAGACTACCTTCGTTGCTATACCGGGGTTGAGGTAAATTATGAATTGGATTGTCCTTTTGGGACTATTGGTTTCGTTCAGCTCTTTCGCTCAGAAAGATTCAGAAATCGATGCTCTCACGAAACGAATTGAGCAGCTTGAACGACAGCAAGATGATCTACTCGTAAACCAACCTTCTGGTAATCAGGTTCATTCTTTCCTGCAGAATAATCTGACGATCGGGGGATTCTTCGAATCTGCGGTTCAGACGCTCGACGGTCCGGATACACGATTCCAGATGATGAACACATCAAACATTATCGGTTTGAATTTCGCCGCGGAATTTAATAACAATATTCGTTTCGTCAGCCAGATTCTTACCGGTCTCGTTTACCCCGAAAAAAATCCACACAACGATCCTCTCGCTACTCCGGATGATCGCCGCTTTGGAGACCTTTTTTTTGGAGCTCTTCTCAGTCAGGGATACCTGGAATTTTCCCAATCATCTGATTTCCGGCTTCAGACCGGAATGGGGTATGTACCCTTCGGATTTTATCCACAACAACGGGAACTCGTTTTGTTCGTAAGACGGGGAGGCCCGCAGTTACTCCGGACAAATGATCTGTTTCAGGCGCTCTGGTCTGGCGTTCATCTTTCCGGGAACATCGGAAAGTCTTCAAAATCCGGTTATCATCTCTACACCATAAATCCTCTGGATGATACGAACAAGCTCGGCATGGGGGGAAGGGTCTGGACCGTCACTCAGAACGAAGTTTTTGGTGGAGGCCTTTCAACTCAGGTTTTGCAATACGAAGGACATACCAGTGAAATTTTGGGAGCTGATGTCCGGATGAATACTGAGAAAATCATCATCACTTCTGAATATGCTATTCACATGGCGGAAGGGAGTGATCCCTGGACCGCTTACTTCGAGCCGAGTTTTCGTCTGAACTCAGATGAGTATCTTATTTACACTTTCCTGGATTACGCGGCCAATACCCGGAACGAAAGCACCGGTTCCCGTCTCGATCCATTAAACAAATGGGAATACGGCGGGGGTCTTAACTGGCTTCCGACTTCGTTCACACGGCTTCGCGCCGGAGTGACGATCCATGAGTACGTCGGTTCGCGGGCGGAAATTGACGGACAGGACCGGGACTATCTCTCATTTGATTTCTCCGTCGGGGTGGCATTTTGATACCCTTTATTCTCGGCCTTATTCTTCTGGTATCAGCGGCACGGGCAGAAAATTTTGCCATCATCGTGAACTCTCAAAATCCGGCGAACACAATCACTCGCGCGCAGATTTCAGATTTCTATCTGAAGAAACTCAAAAACTGGCCCGATGGCGTTCCTCAAAGGTTTTTTGATCATTCTGATAACAGCAAACTTCGCAAGGAGTTCATTCGCACGGTCATCCGGAAATCTACCCGCGATGTTGAGATGTATTGGATCGGACAAAAACTCTACTCCGGACTATCGGCACCTACTCAGGTTTCGAGTGATACCATGGTTGAAATCATGGTTTCACGTTTCCCCGGAGGGATTGGCTATGTCTCGAAGGATTTTGAACCCCGCCGCGCGGTAAAGAAAATCATCATTTCGGAGCCCTGATGAAGAGCGGCTTTCAACAGCAGACTTCATTTACAGCGCGACTTCAGATCTTCCTCTTCGCCATTGCGGCCTTCTTCGTCCTGGGAATCATGGGACTCTATCTCTCCAGTCAGGGGTTCCTGAACGGTCTTCAGAATATGACCCATGTGAATCGTATTTTGAATCTGACCGGTACCACAATTCAAGCACTAGGAACGACTCACGAAAATCTTCAGAATCTTGAAGAGGGGATTGATTCCAACCGCATCGCACCTCTGACGGAGATCACAAGGATTGCTATTCAGAATACGGTGGAGTCGATCAAGGTCAGTGGAGATTATCCCGAAGTTCAGAACAAGTTAAAGGAAGCGCTGGACTCAGTGAATCTTTTCAAGGAAGCCATCGATGGGCTGATTTCAAAAGATCTTTCGGAACCACAGAAGATTAACGAAGAGATCCTGGTTACCCGTGAGTTTATCGTGGATGCCGAAGATGATTTGCGGGAAGCCCAGATTGTCCTCAAAAATCAAAGTGACCGGATGTTTAATGATATCTACGATAACCGCTTTGATCCTCTGATCGTTGCCGGTCTTCTCTCGGGTTTGTTTTTTGCATTCGTGATTATTGTCGGATTTGCGAACTCGAGAAAACTTGTCCAGTCGTTACAGAACCTGAACCACGCCACAGATGCTGTTGCGGCGGGTGACCTGAATTATCAGGCGTCGATTCTCGATCATGATGAGTTCGGTAAGCTCACATATGAGTTTAATTATATGGTGAAGTCCCTTCGCGAGAAACAGTCCAGCCTGACAGAAGCCGTGGAGAAAGTGACCAGGCTTCAGGATATCACCAACGCCTTTTCCGGCGTGCTCATGCCGGAGGAAGTTTTTACAGTAATCGTGAAAGATGTTTTCTTCGCGACGGGAATAGATGCCGGAGCAATTTCTCTTCTCTCTGACGATGGAAAAGATATTGAAAACCGGATTATTGGTTATCAAAGCCAGCTCAGTCACGTGCCAATCAGTTATCATTCTCCGCTGACAGAAACGATTCTTTCCGGTCTTCCCACTTTCATTGAGCACCGGGATTCAATAAAAAATGAATATCCAAAAGTTTTCGATATTGCCCTGAAGAGTAATATTACTTCGATTGCCTATATCCCGTTGATTGCGGCAAACCAGGTTTATGGTGCCATCAATTTTGGTTTCAGTGATCCTCATGCATTCGAAGAAGCGGAGAGAGAATTCCTGATTGCCCTTACCCGGCAGTGCTCACAGGCCCTTCACCGCGCGAAGCTCTTCAAGTCGGCCACCGATGCCATTCAGATCCGCGATGAATTTCTTTCCATTGCCAGCCATGAATTGAGAACCCCCCTGACACCACTTAAGCTTCAGCTGCAGAACATGTCCCGCCAGGTGAAAAAGGGACAGATACATGTGAAAGAGCAGGATGTTGTCCTGAAGATTGTGGAGAATTCAGACAAGCAGGTTGACCGTCTCATTAATCTCATTGATGACCTGTTGGATGTATCACGAATCAGTGCGGGTAAACTCACTCTGCACAGGGAAGATTTTAATTTTGGTGAGATGGTGGAAGAGGTGATCTCTCATTATTCGACACAGATGAAGGAAGCAAAGACGTTTCTGGAAGTCGATATCGACAAATCAATTCTCTGCCGGGCGGATAGGGTTCGCATGGAGCAGGTGTTAATTAATCTTCTGACGAATGCCGTGAAATACGCCCCTCAAAAACCAGTCTACGTTCGAGTCCATCGTTCCGGTTCCAATGTGAGACTGGAAGTCAGAGATGAAGGAGAAGGCATCTCACCGGAAAACCAAAAACGCATCTTCGGTCGTTTCGAACGCGTCCGCGATAAGAACAATATCGGGGGCCTGGGTCTTGGCCTCTATATCTGCCGCCAGATTGTGGAAGCCCACCAGGGCGTGATCGCCGTTGTCAGTAACCCTGGCAAAGGATCTATTTTTTCCGTGGAAATTCCCGCGCTTAGTTAAACCGACTAAAACTCTTTTATTCTTTGATTTCTCTCCCGGATTCCGAAACGTCCCTATATGGTGCGTCTGCTGATTTTATCCGGCCTCTTCCTTTGTTTGTCCTGGCCTTCAGGTTACAAGCTCACGCGTCCGGAACGCAAAAAAATCTTCGTTGGCGTTGATGGGGTTTCGCGGGAAGAATTTCTCTTTGCCCGCGACAAACTCGGACTCTTTCAATCTCTAAAATTTCACCGCACGCATATTTCTACTTTTCCTTCCATCAGTGATTACTCATGGAATGTGATGGTCCATTCCCGGAAGGTCATGGGGAAGCGCGGTCGAATCCGGACTTACGAGGCTGCGCATTTTGACCGTGAAAGAAATGAGCTGGTGAGTGATCCGCGTGAATATTTCCGTAGGCTCGGAGAGAAGCACCATTACTTCACCGGTGCTTTCGAACATTGGCTGAATCCTTATATTGAATCTCTCCTCTACATTCCGACCGAGGAACTTCCCAAGCTCGAATTGAAACAGCTTCTGGCATCCGTTAAAGAAGATAAGCGTGACCTGGTAACGGTCATGGTAGCCTCGAGCGATGCTCTGGCACACACCCGGCCTGACGGGAGTAAGTTTCTTCATGAGCTTGATAAATTTGTGAAGGATCTCGAAGAGCATTATCGTTCAGAGGGGAAGAACGTCGAAATCATACTTGCCTCTGACCACGGGCAAGCTTCGCGCTTTCATCCCGGAGAAAAACCCGAGCCTCTTATCGGAGTTAATCTCCAGGAGTCTCTTGAACGTTCTGGCCTTCAATCGGTGACAAAACTCACTGGTGACAATGATGTCGTTTTCCCGGTCATGGCTTTGGCAAATTACGGGACAGCTTATTTTAAACAACCTGAAAAACGGCTGAAGTTTGTTGATGAAATCCGGAAAGAAAAATGGTTCTCAACAGCTCTTTTCCGCCATTTTGCGAGCCCTGATGTTGTGAAATTATCTTTGTTTGATAAATCGGGTACAGCGGAACTTACGATCCGTAAGGGGAATGAATATACTTATCTCTATCGGCCAGTGAGTTCTAATCCCCTCGGGATTTCCGAAGCATCGCATGGCCGCTGGCTGACTGATCCCGAAGCGAGGCTCGCCTCCGGAAAGTCCTCATTTCCCGATTCCCTGTTCCGCATAGCTTTCAGTGCTTTTGAAGAAGAAGCGGATTTTCCGGATCTGATCTTCACTCTGGGAGACGAATATTTTGTCGCCGGTGAATTCAATTCCTTTACCACCATGTATCAGACTCATGGCTCCCTCGGAAGAAGATCCTCTTCCGGAATCCTGGCCTCGACTCATCCACTGAAACTTTCCCACGATGAACTCCGGACTCAGGAAATTTTGCCGGCCGCCGGGATTTCGCCGGAGGAAATGTTCACAAGCACGACTTCCGGGATTTACCCGGCCTCGCCCGGGCTGATTGCAACCGGCTCGGAAGACTGGAGTAATCGCCGGGTATTTGCGCTCATGAATCGTGCGGTTCAGGATTCTCGTTACGTCTTCGAGGAAAAAAGCCTGGACGTGATCCTGAGTGTGGTCAAACCCCTCTTGGATAAGAATGCCCCGCAAATGCCTTCCGTTAACTGGAAAGAGACAATGAGCCTGGGTGACCTCGCTCACCTGGTTGATCTCATGATCAAAAACGGAAATGTCGAGACGATAAAAAATGATCCGCGATTTCTACAGATCAAATCGAAGCTCGCCGCCGTTCATAAGGACCCCAAGCGATTACCTTCAGCGGAACATCACGGCTGGCACACACCGGAGATGATCCGGAAGAGTGATGCGGCCAAGAAAATTGTCATGAAATCCTACAGCAGTATGTTTCTTCTGGAGAAAGCTCTTACCATCCCGGAGATGCCTTCTCTCACTGATACCCGGGAAAAAAAGATAGATCATTCGGATGTTAAAAAAGTATTCTCAGAGATCTTCAAGGAACGCTCGCTTCTTTCGGAAATTTTTCCCGCGAAATTCCGGGTGAACTGGAGTGAAATTCTTCCACCGGAAAACGTGACGATTGTTTATATCCCTGGAATTTATAATTCGCTTTTCGATGACGAGATTTTCAGGAATGGTCTCGATCAACTGAAAAACCAGTGGGGCGTAAGAGTACTCTCGCCTCAGGTCTATAGTACCTGCTCATCGGGAGTGAACGGTAAACTGATTATCGACGAGATGAAAAAAGACCTCTCACTTCAGAAGGAGCTTGGCCGTCCGGAGCCATCCTACTTTGTGCTCGGCTATTCCAAGGGCGGTGTGGACGCTCTTCACGGATTCGCGTCGGATCCGGAGTTTATTTCCCGCCATGTCTCGGGGCTCCTCACCGTTGCATCGCCCTTGAAAGGCAGCTCTATCCTGAATAAGACCGATCTCCCGCTTGAGATCATGGAGCTACTGGGAAATGAGAAAGCCCCGGCGATTTGCCGAACAGAAGAGAAGGCTTCCAAATCAGTTACTCCCGCGGGAGCCCAGACATTTCTCAGGAAGAATGCTCCGAAGCTCGTGGGTCTTACCAGATATTATTCCCTCTCGTTTGTCTCAGAACTTAAAAATTCTCATCTTTTCATGAGAGCGACGAAAAATATCGGGCGATTTGGTGAACCCAATGATGGTGTCGTGGCCCTCTCAGCATCGACTTTTCCGGAGGAATTCGGAGCGACCGATCTGGGTGTCGTCCAGGCCGATCATCTCGCAGGTATCGTCGCGAGCCACTTCCCGCATGAAGCTTTCATGGAATCCGTTCTCTTTACCATGGGACATCTCAGGGCATTTGATCTTTCCCGGAATCATATCATCAATGAACGGACTGCTTATGTCGCC
>JAKFFP010000201.1:0-7759 GCA_036675045.1 Bacteriovoracales bacterium
ATCTCAGGGTGAATCTTCTGTCTCAGAAGGTTACTGTTATGAAGCGATCACTGGTGCCGACCGCGAGCTTCTTCCGTGCGTCTTCGTTTTCCAGGACAACGGTTACGGGATCTCGGTACCAAAGTCAGACCAGACAGCTAATGAGCACGTTGCAGATAACTTCTCCGGATTTAAAAATCTCAAGATCATCAAGTGCGACGGAAAAGATGTCTTCGATTCCATGAACGCCATGATGTCGGCCAAAGAGCATGCGATGAACAAGCTCGAGCCGGTTATCGTTCATGCCGTCTGCGTTCGTATCGGAAACCATTCCAACTCAGATAACCACGAGTGGTACCGTGATGAAAAAGAGCGTGCTGATGCGAAAGCTCAGGATCCTCTGCCGAAATTTAAAGATGACCTCATTAAGGCGAAGATCTTCACTCAGAAAGAAATCGAGCAGATCGAAGCCGATGCCAAGAAAGAACTTCTCGAAGCTCACGGGAAAGCGGTGAAAGCACCGAACCCGACTCCGGAATCCATCTGGGAACACGTGGTACCTCCTGCTTACGTTCCACAGAAATATACTGACGGAACTCACAGTGAAGAAGGTGAGGCGAAGAAATTTATCGACGCCATCAACGGCACCCTCAAGGCAGAATTCCGCCACAATCCTCATACCTATATCTGGGGCCAGGACGTCGCCAATAAAGAGAAGGGTGGTATCTTTAACGTTACCAAGGGAATGCAGCAGGAATTCGGAAGACATCGCGTCTTTAACGGACCGATTGCAGAAGATTATATTCTTGGGACCGCAAATGGCATGTCCCGTTTTGATCAGGAAAAAATCCACATCGTAGTCGAAGGTGCTGAGTTCGCCGATTACTTCTGGCCCGCCATGGAACAGATGGTGGAAACTTCCCACGATCACTGGCGTTCAAACGGAGCTTTCTCTCCGAACATGACTGTGCGTCTGGCTTCCGGTGGCTATATCGGCGGCGGTCTTTATCACTCACAAAATATCGAAGGGACTCTTTGTACTCTTCCAGGTATCCGCGTGGTTGTACCGGCTTTTGCTGACGATGCTGCCGGACTTCTCCGCACATCGATGCGCTCAAAAGGCTGTACCGTTTATCTCGAGCCGAAAGCTCTTTATAATGCCAAGTACGCCATGACTCCGATCCCTGAGGACTTTGAAGTTCCTTTCGGTAAGGCTCGAGTTCGTCGTGAAGGGAAAGATCTTTCGATCATCACTTACGGTAACACGGTTCACTTCTCGCTGGAGGCCGCGGAGCTTCTCGCGAAAGAAGGGTTTGAAGTCGAAGTTCTCGACCTCAGATCTCTTAACCCTCTCGATCTGGATTCGATCGTGGCCACGATCCAGAAAACTCATCGCGCTCTGGTTGTTCACGAAGATAAAGTCTTCGGTGGCTTCGGCGGCGAGATCGTGGGCCAGATCAACGAGCATGCGTTTGAACATCTCGATGCTCCCGTTCGCCGGGTAGGATCGACCTTTACCCCGGTCGGATTTAACCGGATTCTCGAGCGCGCGACACTTCCTGACGTCACGAAGATCGTGAATGCCGCCCGCGAGCTTCTTAACTACTGAATTTGTTAAAAGGGGGGACTCTGTTCCCCCTTTTTTTATCCTCAATTACCCTGAAAATTCTACTCTCTGTCATCTCTCCTCCCCGAATTGAGTTATATTCCCGCCACTTATTTAAACGGGAGTTTGGCCATGAAAAAATTTATCGCCCTTGGGCTTTTACTCGGATCTTTGGGAGCTTCAGCTCAGTCATATCTGGTGCTTAATAACGGAGTCATGCTCACGACAGATAAGGCCGGATACCTTTATGACTTCGGACACTTCGTTGTTCCGTACGAAGTAAGAGTGAATGGCGGGCAATTTCTGGTAGAGAAAAAGCAACTCATCACTATCGATGAGAACGGTTACAAGTACGAAAAAGACCAGGAAATTGAAAAGATCAAAGGTAAGGGCCTCAACTATGTTGTGACTGACAAGTCAGATATCGTGACTGTCGACACGAAAGGCTTCTTCTACAAGTTCGAAGATGACGACGCTATAAAACGCATCCATAAGTTCGGCGGTAATTTCTTCGTCACGAAGGATGCAAGAAAAAGAAACAACCTTCTCTATACCGTGAACTCCAAGGGCAACTATTTCAACATCTCTCTCCCGGAACTCAATCCGGCGGACATCACGACAGTGGGCGGAACTTATTTCATGACGAACAGGGGTGTTTACTTCACCGTGAACAAGGACGGATTTGTATTCTCCAAGAAAGATGTTCGCGCTGCTACCGCCAAGAAACTCGGCGGTAACTTCTTCATCGACATGACAAACAAGCTGTTCACTGTTTCTGAGGATGGCGTTCTTTCAAATCCGGTTCTTCCGGTAAGTCTCAATCTCAATAATATCGTAAAGACTGGTGCCAGCTACATGATCGATTCAGAAGGAAAGCTTTTCGTTGTGGACAATAACGGAAATGTTTTCGAACGCTCGGTGAACAATCACGATCTTCGTAACGTCAAAGTCATCTCACTTTAATTCCTCTGCAGGGGGCCACGGCTCCCTGCCTTCCGTCATCACATCACGTCACCTTAAGGAAACACGAGGCCATTCGGGACCTTGGAACCTTCTTCAGAATTCTAACTGCGGCCGCTGGATACGAGCGCAAATCTTGACTATAGTCTCCGTGCTTTTTCAACCAGGGAGACGGAAATGAAAAAAATTCTATTTGCAGCACTCGCTACACTTTCACTGAATGCCTTCGCACAAAGTTATCTCATCATGGACAATGGGATGATCGTAACAACTGACAAGTCCGGATTTGCCTATGACATGGGGAACTTCGCTTTTCCTCAGAAGGTCACTGTAAAAGGCGGCCAGTTTTTTATCGAAGACAACAACGTGATTGTCACGATCGATGAAAAAGGGACACTCTATCGGAAGTACGAAGTCATTCCGGAGAAGATCCTCGGAAAAGGAATTAACTACTTCGTCTCCGAAGCAGGCGAGCTCTACACCATCGACAGTCAGGGTATTGTTCACATTACAACTAACGAAGCCTATAAACTGGCAGGTGGGTTCGGCGGAACGTACTTCGCTACCAATGCCGGCGAGCTGTTTACCATTAACCGCGAGGGGATCGCCCAGAAAGTCGAGCTGGAAGGGCTTCTGAATCTGCGCGATGTGGTCGCCTTCGGCGGACGCTACTTTATGACAAATCGTGGAGTGGTTTACACTGTGGCTGAGGATGGAAGGATCACTCCGAGGGCCGACATGAGAGTAGGGACTCTTCAGAAGCGTGGGGGGAATTTCTTCACTGACTCTGCGAACCTGATCTATACCGTATCGAGTGACGGGAACCTGCAACTCCCGGCGCTTCCGATGGGATTCAAGCTCATGAACATGACCAAGACGGGTACCAATTACTTCCTTGATCTCAATGGTAAGCTCTTCACCGTGACTGATCAGGGTGAGATCTACGAGCGGGTGATTGAAGGTCTCGACATGAGAAATGCGAGAATTATCAGCCTCTGATCACTGTTGTGAAGTTCTTGATCCTTGAGCATTAGATCTCGCAGGAGTTTGTTCGACTTCGTCCGGAGAGAAACTCCGGTCGGAGTCATCGACTCCTGCCGACTCCTCTTTCAGGTCAATATCTGTGCAAACCGCCGGAATTCCCGGGATGAACTGACTAATGGCCTGGAAACTTTCAGTGGATCCTGACATCCCTTGCCCATTAGGAATCACAAATACTTCTTTTTCCGAATTACGCGGGGAAGAGTGCCAGCCAATGACCCCACCTGCTTTCTCCCCTGTGGGCGCAGTTATGCTGTAAGTGATGGCATCATTGATTTCATCACTCAAACCACTGCTGGCTATCCCGAGAAGAAGTATGTGTTCAGCTTTGGCCATCGGAAGATTTTTACTGTTGCAAAATTCCTGGGCCGCCTGGAAAGACGTAAATTTCTCTTTCGAGAAAGTGAAGATCGCACGATCCTGGAAGCGGAAGTCGATCCTGGATTGATCAATCGAGGGAACCTTCTGCAAACCACCGAAGACCAGAGCGAGCTCATTAACTTCATCAGCGTGAGCGAACGAGGTTAAAAGTAGCAAAGGCAGGATGATCTTTTTCATAGGAGTTCCTTTTCATTCTTTTCGGAATGAAATTGGTAATACTTGAAAAAATCAACGGAATGGCAGGAACATCAGTAGGATACCGGGGGAAATTAAAGAATATGACAGTAAGTCCGCAGGTTCCGGGGAACGAGAGTCAGGAAACTTTCTTTCCCTTCGACATCATCCACGATCAAGATCCTGTCCCCGGTTACCATCTCTTTTTCAAGAAGAGACAGGAAACTTTCGAGCTCGGTTTTTTTAGGCTCGTTGGTTGTCGCCAGAACATAAATCTTCCGGTCAAAATTTTTTCCGACCAGAAGTGCGGTCGCATGGGAGCCTTCTTTCATGGTAGCAGTGAGAAGTCCATCGAGAAGATAATCGATGGCCTTATAGTGAACATCGTTCGGGGAAACATTCGCCGGCTTCAGCCAGACAATGGCGCGTGTGAGGGGGGACACTTCATGAACGAGATCATTCATGACGGCCGAGTTCCTGCTTCATGACACTGTCGAGAATCCCGTTGAGAAACGACGAAGATTCCTTGGTGGAGTATTTTTTTCCGAGTTCGAGTGCTTCGTTGATAACAACTTTGGCAGGAACTTCCGGAGTGTATTTCAGCTCGTAAATTGAAAGCATGAAAATCGTGTGTTCAATCTTCGAGATGCGGGAGAGTTTCCAGTTCTTCAGATACTTCACGAGAATCGTTTCGAGTTCCTCATGGGTCTTGAGGATTCCTTTAACGGTGGAAGCCACGTAGGCCTGGCCTTCGCTGTTAAGTTCGCGGCCCAAAGTTTCCTTGAAATCCTGGATGCGTTCGAAAAGTGTTGCAGTCTCAAGGCCCTTCTTCAGGTCCTGGAAAGCGGGAAGCTGGAAATGATAGAGAAATTGCAGGCAGAATTCGCGTGCCTCGGTCTTAGTACTCACGATTAGTATCTTCCTTCGGATGGATTTTAAATTGATTGTGCTCGTCGTGCTTCAGTTCATTCACGAACTCCTCGACGTCCTGGAATTTCCGGTAGACGGCCGCGAAGCGGATGTAGGCAACCGGATCGAGATGGCGAAGATGCATCATCACGAGGTTTCCAATATCAGAAGTCTGCACTTCTTTGTCTGAGATATCGAGGATTGATCTTTCAATGTTGTGAATGATCCGATCAACCTGGGCAGTGGAGATATTTCTTTTCTCACATGCCTTATCAATCCCGGCCTTGATTTTTTCCTGGCGATACGGTTCCCGTCTTCCATCGCGCTTCATCACCATGGGCATGGAAAGCTCGACGGTCTCAAAGGTAGTGAATCGCTTCTGGCAGGTGTCGCATTTTCTGCGACGTCTGATGGTTGATCCTTCTTCCAGATTTCGGGAATCGAGGACCTTGGTATCAGCGGCTGAGCAGAAAGGACATTTCATTTTGTACCCATACTAGATATAGTGGTTTGTGCCGCCATATCTACCATTTTAGCTACCAGAGATAAAGCTAAATAGCTGAAAGATAATAGCTTCGTAACTATTTCTTTTTACTTGCACAATTTCCCTCGGTCCAGCTCTTGTGGCCATTGCATTCGGCTTCACAGGAGTTTCCGTAATTCTGTCCACCGGCGCACACCGGCCGGAAGATCTTCATGCAGTAGCACGGCTTAACCGTGTAAGGGCTTACTTGTTGGGCATCACTTTCACCGGCCGAATTTTCAGCAGCTTTTTCAGTGACGGTTTTTTTCTCAGGTGATGAACAGGCAACGAGGGCGAGAAGAATTAAGAATTTCATCTGTGTTCCTTAACCGTAAACCGGAAATTTTTTACAAAGCTCCGTTACTTCACGCTTCACGTCCTTGATGTTTTTTTCGTCACCAGGATTGCGAAGTGCCTTCACGATAAGCTCGGCCATGATCTTCGTTTCATTTTCCTTGAAGCCTCTCGATGTCACCGCCGGAGTTCCGAGACGGATTCCTGAAGTCACGAAAGGAGAGCGCTTGTCATTCGGAACCATGTTCTTGTTACAAGTGATTGCAACTTTCTCAAGAACTTCACCGGCCTCTTTCCCTGACATGTTCACTGAATCAGTTTTTACAAGGATGAGATGGTTATCAGTTCCACCGGAAACGAGCTCAATCCCATACTGCATGAGAGTTTCAGCCAGGACTTTAGCATTCTTCACTACTTGCTGCTGGTATGTTTTGAATTCCGGCTCGAGAGCTTCCTTGAAGGCGACGGCTTTGGCCGCGATCACGTGCTCCAGTGGTCCTCCCTGAATACCAGGGAAGATAAGTGAGTTGAATTTTTTTCCAAGCTCTTCCGAGTTGGTGAGAATAATTCCTCCGCGTGGTCCGCGAAGTGTTTTGTGAGTGGTAGAAGTCACAACATCAGCCAGACCCATAGGAGAAGGGTGAAGTCCGGCAGCGACGAGACCAGCGATGTGGGCCATATCCACGAAAAGAACAGCTCCCACTGATTTAGCGATCTGGCTGAATTTTTCAAAATCAATTGTTCTGGGATAAGCAGAAGCTCCGGCGAGAATCATGCGCGGGCGTTCGGTTTTGGCGATTTCTTCCAGACGATTGTAGTCGATGGTTTCCGTCTTCGGATCAAGACCGTAGTGAAGTGCTTTATAAAGTTTCCCGGAGAAGTTGACCGGAGAACCATGAGTAAGGTGACCGCCCTGGGAAAGATCCATTCCTAAAAAAGAATCTCCGTGATTCATCATGGCCATGTAGACGGCCATGTTCGCACCAGAACCTGAGTGCGGTTGAACGTTGGCGTATTCAGCGTTAAAGATTTTTTTAAGACGATCGATGGCGAGCTGCTCGATTTCGTCGACAAACTCGCATCCATTATAATAACGCTTCTTGGGATACCCTTCGGCATATTTATTCGTAAGACATGAACCCTGGGCCTCCATGACCGCTTTTGAGCAGTAGTTCTCTGAGGCAATGAGTTCGAGCCCCATTTCCTGTCTTTCTTGTTCTAAATTAATGAATTTGAAAACGTCAGGATCAACGGCTGAAAGGTGCTTAGACATGAATGGCTCCTTCGGGGGGTTTATTCATTCTACGAAGCCTGAGTTAAAGTGCCTATGGAAATCCTGGTTTTGCTGTGTGTAAAAAGCTCAGTTATTCTTTGGAGATCTCTGCTTTACCCAGAGCGGGAAGGCCTGATATAAAAGCGAGATGAGAAATAGTGTCATTTTGTTTGTAAACGGGGTCCGGGAAGAACTTTCGGGCGAGTCAGCGTTCATGACGGTTGCGGAATTCCTTCGTTATAAAAAAGGGCTGACTGGTACCAAAGTCGTGTGTTCTGAAGGCGATTGCGGTGCCTGCACGATCTTAGTCTCTCGCATGAGCGAAAATAAGCTCACGCCATACAAGGCGATCAACTCCTGCATCTCTTTCATGTACCTCCTGGATAAATGTCATCTCATCACCGTTGAAGGCTTGAGAAAAAATAACGAGCTTCACCCGGTCCAGAAGTCCATGGTGGAAAATCAGGGGGCCCAGTGCGGATTCTGCACGCCGGGCTTTATCTGCTCGCTGGCCTCGCTCACGGAAGACGCGAAAAAAGAGAAATTTTCGGTCGATGAAAAACGCGCTAAGAATTATCTCACGGGAAATCTCTGTCGTTGTACCGGATATGATCCGATC
>JAKFFP010000306.1:0-7709 GCA_036675045.1 Bacteriovoracales bacterium
GTTTCAACAGGTGCAACTGAAATGGGCCAGGGAGTGAACACGAAAATTCAGCAGATCGTGGCGCACGTCTTCGGTGTCTCAGTGAAGAAAGTTCAGGTAATGCCAACTTCGACCGAAAAAAATCACAACACATCTCCGACTGCGGCTTCCTCCGGCGCGGATATTAATGGTGCCGCCGCAAAGCTCGCAGCTGAAATCATTAAAGGTCGTCTTACTGAACTTGCGAAAAAAGTTTTCGCGAGTGAACCTGCTGATGCGATTAAAGAATACGAGATCATGAAAGGCGAGCTCGATAGTGACATCGTGTTTGAGAACAGCAACGTGCGCCAGGTTTCAAGCGGGAAAGAAATTTCTCTCAAAGACCTTATCAACAAGGCCTACTTTAACCGGATCTCTCTTGGTGCCTATGGATTCTACAAAACTCCTGCATTGGGATTTGATAAGGGAACTGTTCAGGGGAAGGCCTTCAATTACTTCACGCAGGGAATGGCGGTTTCCGAAGTGTCCATTGATGAGTACACCGGAGAGCTGAAGGTTCTGCGCACTGATATTCTGATGGATCTTGGGCGCATGATTAATCCGGGAATTGACCGGGGTCAGGTTACGGGTGCCTTCATTCAGGGCATGGGATGGGTGACGACCGAAAATCTTTATTACGACCAGAAGAGAAACCTCATCTCTCACAGTCCTACGACCTACAAGATTCCCAACGTCCAGGATATCCCGCGGACATTCAATATCGACTTCCTTGAAAATCCTGATAACAAGGTGAACGTTTACGGCTCGAAGGCCGTGGGCGAGCCGCCTTTTCTTCTCGGAGTTTCGGTGTGGACGGCGATCAAGAATGCTCTCACTTATCGCTCAAGTGGGAAGCCCATTGCGATCAAGTCACCCGCCACTCAGGAAGAAATCCTGATGGAGCTTGAGAGAATCAGATAATGGAAAAAAATTTCTCACAATTTTGCGAAGAGTTCCTGAGATTCACGGAGAGTAACACTCCGATGGTAGTTGTCACCCAGACCGGTTCCCGCGGTGGTGCTCCTAACGAGACCAGCGCCCGCTTAATCGTAGGAAAAAACGGCGAGATTCTTTTCGGCACTGTCGGTGGGGGAAAAATTGAAGCTCACTGTATCAGGCTCGCTCAGGAGTTTCTCAACTCTAAAGATCATGTAGAAAATCAAAGCCACACGTGGAATCTCCAGAGAGATATTGGCATGACTTGCGGTGGGGAAGTCACGATGTTCTTTGAAGTTCACCGCCCACAGGATCGTTGGGAAATCGCCGTCTTCGGTGCCGGCCATATCTCGCAAGAACTGGTGAGAGTCCTTCTTCGTCTGGATTGCCATCTCACTGTTGCCGATCAGCGTGAAGAGTGGCTTGCCAAGCTTCCTGAATCAAAACGCCTTAAAAAAATCTGCACAAATGATCTCGCTGCTGTGGTTGATGCACTCCCTGAAAATACTTTTATAGCCAGCATGACGATGGGGCATGCATCTGATGTTCCGGTCCTTTTGAGAGCACTTGCTGAAAGAAAATTTCCATTTGTTGGTGTCATTGGAAGTCTGGCCAAGAGAAACCGCATTGAGAAAGATCTACTTGAAAAAGGCATTTCTCACGATCGTGTGAAAGAGCTTCACTGCCCTATGGGTGAAGACTTCGGAAGAAATGCTCCCGCAGAAATTGCATTAAGTGTGGCCTCCCAACTTCTTAAAGTCAGAGATCACTAAAGAAAGGCTCGGATTTTCCGATAGGGATAGGCACCCCTCAAGGAGAAGACGATGACTAAGAAAGAATTTGGAAACTGGCTCAAATTATCACGCATCGCTCTTCAAATTTCTCAAGATCAGCTGGCAAAGAAATTGGGATTCAGTGAAAAGGAAATTGCAAAATTTGAAGCAGGTCTTGCAGAATTTCCAAAATCAAAAATTCACGCCCTCGGATTAGTTCTCAAAGTCGAGAAGAAATTCGAACTTCAGCTCAAGGTCATTTTTCATCACGATGACAAAGAGAAAAAGAAAATCGCTTAGTTTTCCCGCTGGGACATCTCGTCTTTGATCTTCTCAACCAACTCAAGTGCTTTCTCGATCATGAGATCAAGGAAGACTTTCATATTGTCCCGGGCCTCAGCTTTGGCTTCCTCAGTAAGGCGGTTATCTTCCGTGCACGGATCTTTCAGGACAACAGATAAAGAATCACAGACATTAACTGCCTTACAGAAATTCTTCTCAGCTTTGCGTGTGTTTCTCACGACACAACCCGGAGTCCAGCACTTCGGAACTTTTCTCACTGCCGATTGAGCACGATACAAAAACCATGGCGCCTTCACGACATTACAACGAAGGACTGGTGCGCGCTCAATCTCGGTTGATTCCTGTTCGGTTACGGTTTGTCCGAAAGCGGAAAATGAAAGTAGAAATAGGATTACTGTAATAAGTTTCATAATGACCTGCCGGTTGATTTGCGCAGGTTATAGCATGGCCACGAGCTGGCCATGCTCAGGATGTAACAATTACATTGGTATACAAGTTGCCCAAACTTGGGGATTTGTCGTGTCATTATCAATAGAAAGTCGACAGCCTTCAGGTGGGATAGGGCCTACACCGATAATTCCACATTCATCCTCGTCACAGGTATCACCAAAGCTCGCAGCTCTCGTACCCATGCAGGCAATTCGTTTCATCCCCGCCGGACATTGAACGGTAACTGTCGTTGCTCCCGAACCTCCCGGGGCCGAAGATACCATCTGAACGGCAACAGTATTTCCGCCACCAGTAAGAATGGTGGAGCAGCTGAATGCGTACGACGGTAAACTAATTGGTGCCATGTAATTAACCGCCAGATCGACCGTTCGGGTTTGCTCACTTACTCCCGTAATCTTACCAATGAAATTATATTTCATAACGAGCTTGGGTCCAGGAGTAAGATCTGTTGCTGTCTGATCACGAACCAGGATGGATTTGATTTTCACCAGCCCACCACCGTACACAGTACTCGTGTTGAAGTGTGCAGTGTTGGACCATGTGCCAGTTGCAGGATCCTGTCTTCTCCTCACGATGGATGTCAGAGAAAGTGGTGGAGCGAGGTCGGCAGGTGCAGCAGAGTAACTTGCCATGACCGTGGCGGCACAGCTTTCCGGATCTGCCAGAATCTTCCGGATGTTTTCATGGAGTGCCTCGGCTTCACTCCGGGCCATGAGGGCGCGCATTCCCATTTGCTGTTGAGACAGCATGTTCGCTCCATACATCGCCATCCCGGCCAAGAGGCCGCCGGCTATGAGGATCTCGAGGAGAGAAAAACCTTTATCAGAATGAATTGTTTTCATTCCCAAATGATAATAGGGGAAAGCCATTTCAGGAAATATTTATTATAAAACGGAGAATATGAAAGAAAGGTGCCTTCTGGAGGAGGCATTTACTCCGACTCTACTCTTGGTGCGCGGTAACGGGCGTTTGCGATGGGGTTGTCTTCCGGCATACACCACTTGGCCATGCCACTTTGCTCGCTTGCTGGTTTGGTGCGGTCCCGAACCTGACATCCGCGCTGACTTCTTTCTGTGCATCGATCATTCAAGTCTGTTGACCAGGTTGGAGAATTGTAACAGGCCTGCCAATCTTCGTTGGTTCCATTCACTTCGAGAAAATGTTTGTATCTCATTTCGAGAGTTACACGACTCGAGAAACGTGCAAGAGCTCTGAGCGGGCCTGGAAGACGAAGTGGCTCCGGCAAACATTCCTCTTCACCGTGAGGGAGAAATCCAATTCCTCTTTCGAATCCAGGCAAGAGGTGGGACTCCAGGTTTCTTGTGAAAAATGGAATCTGGAAAGAATAACTCTGACCTTCTGTGGGAGACGCATGTACCGGATCCATGACACGAACTTCTCCGAAATGTTTTCCGTAGCGGGGAAGAATGTCATTGGCAAAAAAAACTGTCAGTAAATTATCCTCTACCAGCGCGGGATCAATGTCTTCAGTGAGACCATAGCGCTTTCTCAGATAATCTTTTACGAGATCCGTAACTCCAGCAGATCCTAAACTATAGATCTGGAGATTATCAGCGACATCTCTGCGGTTACGGTTACGGAGTTCGCGATGAGCGAGGTAACCAAGGGCATGGCCCAACATTCCTCCAAGGCTCTGTCCTGTGACATGAACTCTCTTTCCTTCAATGGCATCGTTCACCATTTCCTGCATCATCTGATTTGCGGCCCGGCTTTCCAGCTGTGGCTGGCCAGTAGAAACATTGGTGATCCAATCCCGAAGGTCCAGTCGCGATCTTACTCCGGTAGGTGATGAAGAATCGGCCTCACTCAATTGGGTCGCAGCGATGGCGTACGAGAAAATTTCAACACCGTTTCGCATATGACGGATTTTGTAGGCTTGAAATCCAGAATACTCATCGACAAATGTTTTAACCACTTCGGAACCTGGTTGAACTGCAAGATTTATGGACTCAGGTCGATCTCGGGGAGTCAGGGTGGCTGCATTGGAAAGCGCGAGAGATACGCGAAGATCTTGTACGATTTGGTAAGTGCGGTCTAAGGTTTCCCGCGGTGTGATGGGACCGTATCCGGGAATAGAAGGCTCTCGACCCAAAACATGTGTCGTAAGAGAGAGAGCAGAGAAATGAAAAATATTATCCTCATCCGAATACTTTTCGGAAAATGAGCAATAAAATAAAGTAGAGCGTTTTGCTCCGGATAGTGAATGAAAAGGCCCCCATTTGGAGGCCTAATCTTTAGTTACCAGTGTATTTTTTGAAGATGGTGGAGGAGTTAGTTCCCCCGAAGCCGAAGGAATTATTGAGAGCGTACTGAGGGTCAGTCTTCTCAGGCTTATTCGGAACATAGTTGAGATCGCAGGCAGGATCCTGGTTCTCAAGATTGATGGTCGGAGGAAGCCAGCCAGTATCGAGCGCCATGATACAGAAGATCGACTCAAGTCCGCCGGCTGCACCCAGGAGGTGACCCGTCATCGACTTGGTTGAAGAAACTCGCATATCGTAAGCGTGCTTACCGAAAACTTTCTTGATCGCCTGAGTCTCGGCCACGTCTCCCAATGGAGTCGAAGTTCCGTGAGCGTTCACGTAACCGATATCTTCTTTTTTGATACCGGAGAGTTCAATCGCCTGTTCCATACATGTGAGAGCACCCAATCCTTCCGGATGTGGAGCAGTGATATGGTGGGCATCATCAGAAGCACCGAAGCCAATGACTTCAGCGAAGATCTTTGCTCCACGAGCTTTTGCTTTTTCATAGTTCTCAAGAACGAGAATTCCCGCACCTTCGCCCATCACGAATCCGTCACGATCTACATCATAAGGACGTGAAGCGCGGCTTGGTTCATCATTTCTTTTCGAGAGTGCTTTCATGTTCGCAAAGCCCGCGATCGGTGAACCAGTTACTACGGCTTCAGTTCCACCAGTAATCATCGCGTCCTGGCGGCCGAGCATGATTTCCGTGGCGGCAGCACCAATAGCGTGAGCACTGGAAGCACATGCCGAAGCAATCGAGAAATTGATTCCCTTAAAGCCAAAGTGAATCGCCATAAGTCCTGGCGCCATATTTGGAATCACTGAAGGAATGAAGAAAGGGGAAACACGTCTCGGTCCCTTTTCATTCATCGCTGTAATATTTTGTTCAATGTGCGGAAATCCGCCCAGACCTGTACCGAAGATGATTCCGATTTTTTCCGGACGGTATCCGGCATTCTGAATGCCGGACATGGTAATTGCTTCTTCACCAGCGTGAAGAGCGTACTGGTTAAAAAGATCAAAGCGGTCCTGGTCTTTCGGATCCATGAGCTTGTCGGATAGCTTGAAATTTTTCACTACACCGGCAAAGTTCACCGCCCAACCTTCAGTCGACATGCGATCGATAGTTGAAACTCCGGATTTACCAGCGAGTGCGTTTTCCCAGACTTCACTTAAAGAGTTACCGAGACCACAGATGGCGCCCATTCCAGTAACTGCTACGCGATTTAATTTCATATTTTGTATCCTAAAACAAAAAGGGCCCCCTTTCGGAGGCCCTTAAGGGTATTTAGTGAGATTTTGCTTTGAGGTAAGTCACCACGTCGCCGATGGACTTAAGGTTCTCAGTTTCATCCTCGGGGATTTCTACGCCGAACTCATCTTCCATTTTCATCATGAGCTCAACCATGTCCAAAGAATCAAGATTGAGGTCGTCCACGAAGCTAGTGTTCATGCTGATGTTAGCAGCGTCCATTTTTGTAGCTTCAGAAACGAGCTTGATCACTTTGTCTTGTAATTCCATTCAAATATCCTCCAATGAGAAATCATTAACTTAAACTGTAAAAAGTTTCAGTTAAGGTATTAGATGTAGAGCCCGCCGTCAATTTTTATCACCTCTCCGGTGACGTAACTTGACGCGCGACTCAGTAAGAAACACGTGAGATTAGCAACTTCGTCGGTCGTTCCGAAACGCCCTAATGGAATCGACTTGTTGTATTCTTCTTTCGCCTTATCCTGAAGTGCATCCGTCATATCCGTCTGGATAAAACCCGGACAGATGACATTGGAGCGCAGGTTTCTTGAGGCAAGTTCCTTAGCTACTGATTTTGAAAAACCAATGAGGCCCGCTTTCGAAGCGGAGTAGGCTGCCTGGGATGGATTTCCCATAAGCCCAACGATTGAACTCATGTGAACAATGGAAACATCCTGCGCCTTGAGAAAATTTCTCGAAAGGGCCTGAGTCACCATCATCGAACCCTTTAAGTTAGTATCAATGATCGAAGAAATTTCATCCGGTTTAAGCCTGAGAAGAAGAGTGTCTTTTGAAACACCGGCATTGTTCACCAGGCCCGAAATAGGGGCCACGGTCTTGGTGAATTCTTCGATCGCTTTTGTCATGGCCTCGTAGTCCGTGACATCGAACTTAAGTCCCGTGGCTTTACCGCCGGCCTTCTCGAGTTCTTCTTTCAGCGCCATCGCTTTGGCTTCATCACCACGATAGTTAAAAACCACATGCGATCCCTGAGCTGCGAGAGCGAGGGCAATCGATTTGCCGATTCCGCGGGCGGCACCGGTAACGAGAATGACTTTGTCTTTAAGGTCAGTGTACTGAGCGATCACAAGGCCTCCACTTCTGAGAAACCAGTTTCGTTGTCGAGACTGATAACTTTGATGTTCGGATTGATTTTCTTAATAAGACCCGCGAGAACTTTTCCCGGGCCGCACTCGATGATGACAGTGTCATCAGCGAGTTTTTGAATAGAGTGTGTCCAGAGTACCGATCCGCAAACCTGCTTTAAGAGATTTTCCCGGATAGTTTCCGGATTCGTGTCCGTGGCATATTCCCGCGCATCGATATTGGCAATGTAGGGGAAGCGGAGTTTATTGAACTTAATGTGTTCAAGAATGGGCTTGAGTTTCAGCTCGGCCGGCTTCATGAGGGTGCAGTGGAATGGGGCGGAGACCTGAAGCTCAATGGCCTTCACTCTCGCCTGGGTCTTGTCTTCCATCTGGCGGATCGCGCGTTCACAGGCGAACTTATCGCCGGAGATCACGATCTGCCCGGGGCAGTTGTAGTTCGCCGGCCAGACCCCCAGGATCTTCCGGCAGAGCGTCTCGACCAGCTGGTCCTCGAGGCCGAGGATCGCGGCCATCGCACCGGGGCGCGCGGTGCCGCTCTCGAACATGAGCTCCCCACGCCGCCGCACGAGCTGTGCGGCGGCGCCCAGCGTCATCGCCC
>JAKFFP010000124.1:0-7699 GCA_036675045.1 Bacteriovoracales bacterium
GCCATCGCCATCACCAGTTAGTGAAGCCGAATTGTATTGAACGCCATCAATCTGATAGGCCCAGGCCCCGGCAGAAAAGAGAAGCGCAAAAGTAGTCAAAGCTCGCAACATGAGAAAATATCCTATGGATTCATTATTCCCGAATCCCATTCCAAACACTTGACACATAGTACCAAGGCAGTTTGTGTCCTCCCCCGAAAGTGTAAAGGTTATAGACCTGTCAGAATCGCAGCCACTTCGGGGGTAAAAGCCTAGAAATGAGAGGATTTTTTATTTGTTTTTAAGGGCCCGTTTATATAGTGTGCATGCCAGAGTTCCCTACTCAACTAAAGGACCATGAACAATGAAGCTAACTATTGGATTTCTCGTAGCCTTGTTTGCCCTCACAGCAGTGGCAGCCGAAGGCCGTTTTCACCCAAATCACCTCTTCATCAAGATGAATGACGGTGTTGCCCTGGTTAAGTCTCCCCTGATTAAGTCTTCCAGCCGGATTTTTGGGGATCTTTATCTCGTAAAGACTTCTAATCCTGTTGCTCTTCAGGACAGTCTGAAGGCCGATAAGTCGATCTCTTATACAGAGAAAGATTTCTATGCCGGGAAATCTGCTATGCCGAAGCTCGAGCCGATGGACCCGGTTTCCATGAAAATGAAGGGTCTTTTTGACAGAAACTTCACGAGTTTCAATGATCCGCAGGTGGGAAAACTTTGGGCCTTCTCAAGTGCTAACGGAATGGACGTGGATGCGGCTTACCGCTCACTTCCGGGTCGCTCGGCCAACGAAGTAATCGTGGCCGTTGTTGATACTGGTGTTGACCATAATCACGAAGACCTTCGTGACATCATGTGGGAAAACCGCGGGGAAATCCGTGATAACGGAAAAGATGATGATAACAATGGTTACATCGATGACATCCACGGGATTAATACTCTCGTAAGAGATTCAAACGGCAACGCAACCATGAACACGATGGCAGGTCACTGGCACGGAACTCACGTGTCAGGAACAATCGCTGCCACTCAGAACAATGCTATCGGTATTGCTGGTGTAGCTTCTAACGTGAAGATCATGGCGATCAGAACTGTTCCGGATGATTCTGATGAGCTTAACTCTGACATCATCGAATCTTATAAGTACGCTGCTAAGATGGGTGCTAAAATCATCAACTGTTCTTTCGGTAAAGCACCGATGGAAGGTGATAATGCTGTTCGTGACGTGATCAATGAAATTGGCAAGAGATACGGCGTTCTTGTTGTAGCTTCTGCCGGTAACGATTCATGGGGTCCGATGAGCTGGCATGATAACGATACGAATCCGAAGATTCCTGCAGCTCTGGATAGCGCGAACCTGATCACTATTGCTTCTACTACCAGCTCAGGCTCACTCTCTTCATTCTCGAACATCGGTCCGAAGACTGTGGATATCGCTTCTCCGGGTTCTGACATCTACTCAACAATCAATGGCAACAAGTATGCCATGGCTTCTGGTACATCAATGGCATCTCCGAACCTTTCAGGTGTAGCGGCGATGGTTCTTGGTTACTACCCGAACGTTAAGGGTGAAAGACTCAAGGAAGCTCTTATGCAATCTGCTGTGAAAGTTCCTGCTTTCGAAGGCAAAATGGTTTCAGGTGGACGCGTGAATCTCAAGCGCGCTCTGGAAGCTGCTGCGAAGATGTCGAAAAGAAATTAATTTCTAAGTTTTCAAAGGGAGCGCTTAGCGCTCCCTTTTTTTTTGTCTGAAATCAGAGTGAGTGCCCGATCTTCCCATTTCTGCATGAGCCTTTCTTCCGCTTCGGAAACTTCGTGATCGTATCCGATCAAATGCAATAGCCCGTGAAAATAGAGATGGATGAATTCATCCCAAGTGCTGATTTCGTATTCGAGGGCCTGTCTTCTTGCCGTCGGTATTGAGATCGCGAGGTCGCCAAGAAAAACTTCGTCTTCCGTTGGTGAGATCTTTCTGAGATTTTCATGCGCCGGAAATGAAAGAACATCTGTTGGCCTATCTTTATTGCGATAGTCGTGATTGAGCTGACGGATGCGCTCGTCACCGCAAAGAAGAAGTGACACCTGATAAATCTGAGTGGCACGCGTGGGAATGATCTTTGCTTTCAGGAGATCGGAAAAAACCTCTGATGCAAGGCTCATGTAGAATTTCATCTGCTTCATATCACGCGAGGAGAGCCGCGACGTAGAACGAAATTCGGTCTGGAGGATAGGTTTCTTCATGATGCTTATGTTATCCTTTGAGTACGGGAGAGACAATGGAATACCCTGAACTTGAAAGATGCATTAAAACCATCACCGCCTTAAGAGATCCGAAGAACGGATGTCCCTGGGACCTTGAACAAACTCACGAGACCCTTCTCAAATATCTTCTGGAAGAATCCTACGAATTCATTGAGGCGGTAGAGCTGGGGGAACCCAAACTCATGGAAGAGGAATTGGGCGATGTCCTGCTTCAGGTGCTTCTTCACTCCACCATTGCTTCTGAATCAGGAAAGTTCAGCCTGGAATCAGTTTCAAAAACTCTCGCCGACAAAATCGTCAGGCGTCACCCGCATGTTTTTGGTGATGTGAAAGTCAGCGGCTCAGAAGATGTCATGGCGAACTGGAAAGAAATCAAAGAAAAAGAAAAAGAAAATGGTGAAAAGAAATACACCATCGATGAGAAACTTCTTCAATCCCCTGCACTCGTTTCGGCCTTTAATATCGGCAAGAAATCAACCGCTGTGAATTTTGACTGGGATGATTACCATCAGGTTGCGGGTAAAGTGGAAGAAGAGTGGCAGGAAGTGAAAGAAGAACTTCCGCCTGGTAACACCTATAACAAAGAGCGTGTCCGCGAAGAGATTGGCGACCTTTTATTCAGTGTTGCTCAGCTCGCTCGACACCTCGATATAGATCCGGAAGCTTGTCTCAGGGACGCCAACCGCAAATTCATCAACCGCTTCAAGAAGGTTGAAGATACGGTCAAGTCCCAGGGGAAAAAACTCGGTGAGACACCACAAACTGAGCTTGAAAAAATCTGGATCGAAGTGAAGAAAAAATGAAACTTAAATCAAGCTGGATCAAACTCACTCCCGATAAACGAATGCATAAGCTGAGTGCCCCGGTCGTGGGACTCACTGGCGGGATTGCGACAGGGAAATCCACGGTAGCCAGTATCCTGATCGAGAAAGGATTTCCGGTCATCAACGCCGATCATTTAGTGAAGGAAATTTATACGCACGAAGACACGAAGAATTTTATCCGCACGAATTATCCCGATGTCATGAATGGATCTGAAATAGATTTTCGCCACTTAAGAGAAAGAGTCTTCACAGCACCAGTCGTAAAAGAAGAAATCGAGGCCTTTATCTATGCCAGGATTCCGGCAGCCTTTGCGGAAGCCTATAAGAAGCTCGGAACCCCGGAATTAATTATCTATGATGTTCCACTCTTATTTGAAAAACATCTTGATGTGATGGTGGATGTGAAAGTTCTCGTTTACGCTCCGGCAAAGATCCAGAAAGCCAGACTCATGCAGCGGGACGGGCACGAAGAAACCATGGCCCTGGCAATCATGGCCAGTCAGATGGATATCGAAGAGAAAAAGGATAAATCAGATTTCGTGATTGATAATTCAGGAACGCTGGTCGAGCTTGCCGAAGAAGTTAATCAGTTTCTTCGGCAAACGATGGTGAATTAAAGATAATTATCTACGTCGGCTGGGAGCGCAGCGGCCCTCGGCGTACTGGAAGACCCGCATATTGGTAAACCAACCGCCTTCCTGAACCACCTTACAATAAAGACCACGGTCACAGGCGTATTCAAACATTCCGCTTGAGACAAGCTTTCCTGCCTTCACTACCGGACACTTCTGATTTACCACTGATCTCACTTCGCATGAGTAATATTTTTCGCGTCTTTCTTCCACGCATCTTGGAACCGCGGCGTTTCCTACCACTCCACGCATCCCCTGGTTGAACCAACGGATACACTGGCTGTCTCTTACGCATTTGGTTTTCGGATGGGAGAAGCGAAGAGAAGCGATGACGTTTCTCATCTGGATATTAAGAGAATCTCTGACCGTAAGGCGGTCACTGATTTTGGCGGCGAGGAAGTCATTCATGCAAAGGCGCTGGAGAGCGGAAAGTGTGACGGTCTGGTTTCCGATGTATTCCGGGACAAGAATTCGACGGGACGTCATCGTCACATCGTTAGCGTATTTCGTACCGAACGAGGCTCCGCCTCCGACTCCCGCGACACTGAAGTTACCCCCACCTGAGTATTCGGTGTTGAAGTTCAGGGAAACTTCACAGAAGAAAGCGATAAAGCGCTTCTGGGTCTTGCCACCTGTAACGATAAGCTGACCCGCTCTGTCTCTTTTATTAAAATCAAACTGGCCGGAAGATGTCAGGGCGGGATTAAGTCCTTCTGAAAGAATTACCACTTTGGATTCATAATGGCGGTGGAAATCAATCTTCGGACCGCCTGAGAGTTCAGCTCCCAGGAAGTTAATCTTCAACTGGTAACTTACGTTTGCATCGGCGCGCTTGGTGACAGATGAATTTGTTGTCATACCGGCGGCGGATGACCAACGTGTGTTGGCGCGTTCTGAAACAAGAGAAGAAAGAATTTCGGCCTTGTTGTTGTATCTCAGTCTTTCAGCGTCCCTGTCAGATCCTCCAATAGGAGAACTGGCGCTGCCTCCGGAAATACTCTCAACATTGAGGTAGTTTGAACGTTCGGTCACTTCAGTAAGCATGTACTGCTGAAGGTGATCAACATCGTCTTCTGAGGAAATGATTCCGTTAGCAACGTCTTCCAGGGCCTTATAAGCGATTTCCTGGAATGAATCCCGGATGCCGGCATCGGCCAGTTCCAGGTCGCGGTCAATGGATTCGCGAACCATGGTCTTAGCCGCTTCTGCATCACCAGTTTCTTCTTTTGCCTTTTCGAATGAGGTAATAACCTGCTGCTTTATTTTTTCCGCCACGAGCTGGGCCTCGGCCTCAGCGCGATCATCCAGAGAAAGATTCTGCTCTTCGTATTTCAGCTCGCGGTGATAGCCCTCAATGTGAAGTGCCGGCACGATCCTTGAAAGTTTCTCAAGGATGCGAACACGTGTACGTTTCTCTTCCATGCTCACGCGGGCGAGAGCTGAAAAAGAAAAGAGGGCAATGAATACGGCCGAAGTCAGGCGAAACATAAGAACTCCTTAACTGCGGGAATTCTAGCAGGACGCTGGTTTTGAGCATGGAAATCCGGAAAAGATTGAATTATTGATAGAGTGTCTAAGGATTAGACACTGAGATGATTTGGCAGAGTCCAGGTCTTCTGTTTTCGCTCCCATGGATCCATAAATGACAGAGAACTCGCGAGAAGTTTCAGGCCCTCTCTGTTTTTATTCCCTTTCCCATACTTCGGATCCCCCATGACCGGGTGGCCGATGTGATCCAGATGCCGCCGGATCTGGTGAAGCCTGCCGGTCTCGATGTCTACTTTCAGCAGGCTGAAGCTTTCGCTGCTGTCGAGGACTTCAATGTGAGTGACAGCTTCCTTGTCATCAAGTGAGGCATTGATCGTTTCCTTTCGTCCCGGAGTCATGGTACCCAGGACAACCGCTTCATATGTTTTCTTAATCCTGTTTTCCTGGAAAAGAGTGCTGAGTTTGGCCGCACCTTCGGAAGTGTAAGCAATGAGCGTGAGACCCTCGGTTTCACGATCCAGGCGGTGGACCAGGAACGTTTCTTTTTTTTTCTTCAGCTCTACACACCGAAGAAGCGAGGTATGGTCCCCGGCCTGAGTTCCCTGTGTGACGACACCGGCCTTTTTAATCCAGACCCCATAATGCTTTGTCTCTTCCAGGCACTCCGCTTCTTTCAGGGTGGGCATGGAGAGCACTCGCTGATCATAATAAAGAGTGATTATGTCCTGAGGCTTGATCGGGAAGTCAGCTTTCCGTTCTCTCAGGATTTTTCCCTTCCCGCTTTTCTGCAGCCAGACAGCACCTTTGGTACAGGCCTCAGTGATTGTCTCAGGGGGAAGTCTGGAAGTGGAAGAAAGAAGAGCGGAAAGAATTCCGCTCTCCCGGGCGATAACCTTAAATACTTTCATCAGGAGAGAAGCTGGAGATCTGAACCAGAGTCGGCCAGTTCCTGTGATCTCCGTGAAGCTTCCATGTCCTGCTTCATGAGTTCTCTCAGCGCCTGGAGATTTTCTACCAGCTTCCCTTCTTCATTCGTGAAGACCCTCTGGAGCTCATGAATTGTTTCTTTGAGCGCGTGATCTTTCTGAGTGGTCTGGAAGTTGAACTGGATCTGCTCGATAACTTTCGCATCGTTCATCATATTCATTTTACCAACCAGTACATCCAGGGTGCCCAGTTTTTTCTCAAGGAGACTCACACTCACATCGAGGCGGGCGAGTTCGTCCTTATAGCGGATAGCAAGCTTCTGCTGGTTCTCATCCAGTACCGGAAGCTGAGAAAGAAGAGAATTATTCATGGAAATAAGGCGGGCCTTGTTTTCCATGAGTTCGAATTTGAGCTTCTTGTAATCAGAGCGGAGGCCGTCGATCTGAGAAACGATATCCATGACTTCCCGGACGCGTTTCGCGCCCTCATGGCCTTTCTCCTGGATTCTCATCGCCTCATTTCTGAGTTCATCGTTTTGCTGGAGAATACCCTTGTTGATCATGGTGAGAGATTCGCACTTATCCAGGACCGTGATGAGAGAAGTCTTGAGATCATTAGCAATTCCCATTTCCTTGCGAATGATATCTTTTTTTGTTTCTTCAGTTTTTCCGATCTCATCCATGGCGGAGCTGAATCCGGCGTTTTCCGTTTCGATCATCTGGATCGTGCGGAGATATTCATGCTTTTCCATGGAGATTCTGTGATGGAGATCCCGTAGCTCCTGGAAAGTTTCTTCCAGATTGTTGGACGCGAAGTCATTCTCGAGAAACGAAAGCTCGTCTTCATCGAGAGCTTCGGTGTTCCAGAGTTCCACGAAGCGCCTGATAGCTTCGCGGGAAAGATTCACCTGCTCATGAATGGCATCTTTTACGGAAACTAATGGATAGAAGAAAACCATCACCCGATCTTCGCGATTAAGTGTGATCGGAGTTATGTACATCTCATAAGGCTGGGCAGGTGCAAGCTCGTCCTGCTTAATCTTAATCGGATAAATACCAGCCACTTTATTCACGAGAGCTTCGTAGACCGGATCTTCTGATAGATTCAGATAATCACGTAGATAATCCCAGTTGAAAGACTCTGATCGCACTTCTTCCGGTGAGAGATAGAATTGATCGAGGAAGAGCTGGTTGAACCAGGTCACCTTGAAATTGTTGTCGAGCATGCATCCGCCGAACGGAAGTCCTTCGTGCAGCATGGAACCGAGATTGAGTTTTACTTTAAGCTCATCGAGGAGACGGATAATGTCTTCGCGGGTTGCATCGGAATAGTGATCGACCATGAAGCGCTGATCCGCGAGAATTCCTTTCTCAATCACATTTTTCACTTCATTTTCAACCTGCTCACCGATCGTGATCTTCTGCCAGCGAAACAGATAAAGCACTCCCATCCATGCCGTCATGAGTGAGCCCACGATCGCAAAGAGGAAGATGATGAGATGTTTTTGCTTCTGGACCGGAACAAATGCGAGATTAGCAGCTTTCTTTTCAAGCTCGCCCACCCATGTCGTCATGGCGA
>JAKFFP010000024.1:0-7662 GCA_036675045.1 Bacteriovoracales bacterium
GACGGTGCTGTCTGATGTTGCTCACAACATGAGTGTGATGAAAGATGAAACTTTCGGCCCGGTCATCGGAGTGATGAAAGTGAAAGATGATAAAGAGGCCATCAGGCTTATGAACGATACTGAGTATGGTCTCACGGCTGCGGTTTACTGTCAGGATATCAAACGCGCGCAGGAGATTCTTTCTCAGGTGGACAGTGGTACTTCCTATGTAAACTGTTGCGACCGGGTTTCGCCTTATCTTCCCTGGGCGGGCCGGAAGAATTCCGGGCTGGGAGCGACCTTGTCTTATCTGGGAATACTGGCCTTCGTTAAGCCTCGCGGCTGGCAGGTAAGAAAGCCTTAATCAGTATTTCTCTCAGACTGTTTTAGGTACTGCTTTCCGGAGTTCGCGAATCCTGGCCTGAGGACCGAAGATCCAGACCAGGTCACCTGGTTTCAGGACAGCATAACTTTCAGGATTGAGAATCCGCTCTCCCCCTCTGTCTATTCCCACAATGAGGCCACCGAAGAGCTCTGCGAATCCGACTTCACGAATCGATTTATGGGCGTAAGGAGAACCGGCGCCGATATCCAGTGACTCGAGGGTGTATTGCTCATCATGAGATATAACGTTCAAAGGAACTTTCGGCTGGATAAGTTCCTGGGCGGAGGTAATTTGCTCGTCGGTTCCGATCAGATACAACTCATCACCTGGTAATAATCTTTCAGATCTGGTTGGTGCGAAGATCCTGCGGCTTCCCCGGTCGATCATGCCGATGGTCGCACCGGTTTGTGATCTGAACTTGCATTCTTCCAGGGTCAGTCCGGAGAGCGGGGAATCTGCGGTCACCGAAATTTGGGTCAGTGTCGCGTTCCAGGGGGCCAGCTGCGGAAGCTTCGCCAGAGATTCCACTTCCATTATTTCTTTGGCGTTAAGATTTTTCAGGAACCTGTCTTCAATCGCCAGATAAAACCGGCCGATGCGGAACCTGAAAATGTAAATGACGGCCGGAGTTGCAACGAGAACCACCAAAGGCATGATTGAGGATCTCGCAAATTGATTGATGATAACTTCCACCAGAATCAAGCCAATGACTCCGCGAATGACGGTCGCACCAATCTGGAGACGACTCAAACGAAGTATGGACTCGGCTTCCTTACTCGGAATTTTTTTCGGTGTCTTAAACACCACGGCCGAAAGAAATGGAGAGCAAGCAACCAGTGTCAGGATGCAGGAAATGAACCTGACTGTTGATGAGTCACCGAAGGTGGCGAGGATCGCAGGCAGCGCCAGCGAAGCGATTCCCATGCCGATTGCCAGCACGACAACCGAATTAAGTAAAATTCCCAGGCCATATGTCCTCCACAACAGGCTCATCGGTCTTTCCTGACCACTGGAAGTCATCGCCTTCTCGTAGTGACTTAAACTATTCAAAAATCTCTGAGGAAGACGTTTTTCGATCCAGTTATACATCGGACCGGAATACTTAATCATATACGGAGTGGTAAAGGTGGTGACTGCGGATACAGCGATGATAATGGGATACAGGAAATCACTCACCACGTTCAGGCTGACTCCCAGAGTGGCTATGATGAAGGAGAATTCTCCGATCTGAGCTAAGCTCATTCCTGCCTGGGTGGAATGCTTGAGGCTTCTACCTGAGAGCACGGCCCCGAATCCGGAGCCCAGGAGTTTCCCGAATACCGTAATGATGGTAATCAGAATGATGACGCCGAAGTATTCCCGGAGGATCGAAGGATCGATCATCATTCCGACTGATACAAAGAAGACCGCCGCGAAGAGATCCTTCACTGAAATAAGAAGGTGCTCGATTCTTTCCCCTTCTTCGGTCTCCGCTAAGATTGAGCCCATGATAAACGCACCCAACGCGGCCGAAAAATTAGCTTTGGTCGCGAGTACTACCATGAGTAAGCAAAGTGCGATGGAAAGGATCAGCATGATCTCATTATTAAGTAGTTTCCGCATGCGCCGGAGGAGTGTGGGAAGAACATAGATTCCAACCAGAAACCAGGCGAGAAGAAAAAAGATGAGACGGCCGGACAGATAGGCGAGATTGGTACCGGAAAAAGATCCCGGTATGCTGATGGCCGCTAAGATCACCATTAAAAGAATGGCCATTAAGTCTTCAACGATAAGAATCCCGAAGACCAGGTTCGCGAAAGCTTTTCCCTTGAGGCCTGCTTCATCAAAAGCACGGATGATGATCGTGGTTGATGACATCGAAAGAATGGCACCCAGAAAAATACTGTCCATCGTTTTCCACCCAAGTGCCTGGCCGAACAGGTATCCGACAGCACTCATGGTGATGATTTCGAAAGTCGCCGCGATGAAAGCACTCTTGCCGACTTTGGCGAGCTTCTTGAAACTGAACTCAAGTCCGAGACCAAAGAGTAAAAAGATGACACCGATTTCTGCCCAGAGCTTAACGCCCTCTGAATCGGCGACCGTTGGCCACAAAGGGAAGTGAGGACCCACGGCAAAACCAGCGATGAGGTAGCCAAGAACGATCGGCTGACGAAGTTTACTAAAAATGAGTGTGCTTAAGGCAGCGGCCCCCAGAATCATTGCAAGATCAACAATCATAGGAGGCAAATGACTCATCCCGTTTCTCCACGGCGCAGCTTAATTTATAGGTAAAGAATCATATCACAAATTGCTCAGTTATTACATCACTCCTCACAGGTATTCATGGATGTGCAGTGAGTAAATCCACTCACTTTATTCCCCTGATGTGATCACTCTGCTTCATAAACAATTCATTTCATTTGTTTCACTTTCATAAAGGCGAAGGAGTCGGTTTTTTTGCGGTTGACCTTCCATGGCATTTCAAGAATTGTGTCTTAATACAAATAAAAAGAATTACACAAAGAGAATCTATCTATGAGAACGATTTATATTGGTGGCGGATCAAACACGAAGAAGGGCGGAGTAAGCTGGAAGCTTTATATGTTCCTCTTTGTCTTTTTAGTTGTCACTGCCGGGGTTTTGAAAGTTGCGGCTCCCACTATCGTAGAAAGATGGATTAATCATAAGGGTGCTGATTCTGACGGATTTGCTTTCTCTATCCGGGACACGCAGCTATCTCTTCAGAAAGGCCAGGTCGTCCTGAATGACGTCAAAGTCTTTCATCCGGAAACCAACACGGAGATACTGGAAGCTCCGAAGCTGACGATTCAATTAAACTGGTCAGACCTTATTACTTCCCCCGAAAAAAAGATTTCTGTTTCCGCTGAAGAAATTGACCTGATTCTGTCTAAGGACCTAGTCTCTGAAATTCAGAGGATCCATGAATTAAAGAAAGATAAGAATGCTCTTTATCTTAGTCTCGTTAACGGGAAAATTGCCCGGCTGAACATTATCGAAAAGAAAGAAGATCAAAGTCGTACGGTGGTCGAACTGACTGACGTGACTGTGAAGGCGAAGGAATTTTCGCCGCTTTCGATTAACAAGAAATCAGAATTCAGCATCACATCTAATGTCGCTGACGGCGGAAAGCTCAAACTCACAGGTAAGACAACTGAAGCTAACGGAACGACACCATGGACGATTCAGGGATCACTGAAACAAGTTCCAGCTGATATTCTTAATCAGATCGCGGGTGACAAGCTGCCCTTTGGTTTCAGAGAGCCCAAACTGAATGCAGAAATCAGCGCCTTTTCTGATCAGGGGAAAATCACCGGTGAAATTGCCCCGGATGTTAAAATTCTGAATCTGATCAATGAGCGTCCAGGGATTCCTACCCAGACCATCGCGCGGGCCCTGACAGATGAACTCACGTTCACCTTGCCCTTCACTCTGGAGGACGAATTGACGTTCCAGTACGAAGACACATTCTCGAAACTTAAAAACTATCGGAAATACGGCGCTCCTGCGGAATCGCTGTAAACTCAGGATAAGTACCTCAGTCCCCATGCAGCGATAATTCTGGAAACGTACTCGGAATCTTCTTTCTGGTTCAGCATGTGTGAGGCGCCCTCCAGGCTGATCAGGCTATCCGAAGAATTTTTCTTCATCTCCAGGTTTTTTTTGGCGTGATCAAACGAAACAACCTCATCCTGAGGTGAATGAAAAAACAGGCAGGGAACCTTAATCCGCGCCAGCTTGTCTTCCAGTTCAATGCTCCGGACGTCATCCAGAAATTGTTTTTTTATGACGAACTCTCTTCCCGCGAGGGTCACTCGTGCCTGACCCGCGCTTTCAATTTCCTGAACCTTATCGGAAAAGAGTTTTTCGACATGGGGAATGTCACTGGGGGCACTGATCGTCACAATTCCCTTAAGCTTCGGCATGGAGCCCGCGGCGGCGAGAACGGTGGCCCCACCGAGCGAGTGCCCTATGATGAGATCAGGAGCTTTGTAGCTTGACTGTAAAAAGTCATAGGCGGAATTGAGATCAGAAACCGTGGTCGAAAAGTTGGTGTTCGAAAAATCACCTTCGGAATTTCCCAGGCCGGTGAAATCGAATCGTAAGACTGCGATTCCGGACTCCGTCAAAGCGCGCGATATCCGGGAAGCTGCGTGGACATTTTTGGAACACGTGAAGCAGTGGACGAAGATGGCGTAAGACCGCACATCTTTCTCCGGGAGCTCGAGACGCGCGTCGAGGGTGTGACCTTCCTGATTCTTAAAACTTACTTTCTCAGTCTGAAATGCCAATGGAGTCCTCCGGCTTCATTCAGACTATTCCCTGGCGGGATGAGTGTCTTGTCACAGGGCTTTAGTGCTGGAGCAAATCATGAACTTCTGATTGGTTGAAATGAGCTTACTATTACCAAAGATTTTTTTCATCTTGATCTGATATCCCAGATGACTGTTCCCGATGACAACGAGCGTGCCACCCTGGCGGAGGACTGCGTGAGAATCTTTGAACATCTCCCAGGCGATAAAATCACCGATCGTGTTCTGCTGGTGGAATGGAGGATTACAAAGGACCAGATCAAATTCTTTCACGCTCCGGTCTTCAAAGCAGTTAGTCCAGTAGAATTCGGCATCGTCTTCAAAGTGATGCCGATAATTCTCCCGGGCACTTTTGATGGCCATCCACGATTCGTCCGAGAAAATGATCCTGGCGGCGGGATTCAAAAGCTTCGCCTTGATTCCGATAATGCCATTAGCACAACCCAGGTCAAGAATCGTCTTATAGGCACCCCGGGGAATATGCTCGAGGAAAAAACGCGTTCCAATATCAAGCTTCTCACGGCTGAAAAGATTCGAGTGATTGATAAAAGGTTTTTCGAACCCGTCGATTCTGATCGTTTGCGGATAGGGGGAAGTGACTTTTTCCTTCTCAAAGGCAGCAAAGATCAGTCGGGCCTTCTTCTCGGCGAGACTCGTGGTCGTCGCTCCGATGTACTTATTTAAAAGTTCAAAGCTCGTCGGGGCCAGGTGCTTCACCATTGAGCCGCAGATGATCTTTGATCCCGGATGAAGGTGATGCGTGAGACGCGTGAGCTGATCTTCGAAAAAAGACATGTTTTTGGGGATTCGTACCAGAACGAGATCAAAAATTCCCTGAAGCTTTTCCAGATCGTTGATCGCCCTGATCTTCTCCTGAGAGTTCATACCGATGGCCCTGGCACTCACGAATGAGTCAGTATAAGTCACGCAATCAGCGTCCATCAGACCCACACTCAAGGCCCCGAAAGAATCATTCAGGATGAGGATCTTTTTCTGGGTATGATCCCATGAACGGACATGAGCGAGCAAAAGCTCGTCGGCACTATCCCAACCCTGGAGCGTGTCGTTTGTCTGAAGCGGATAGCGTTTGATGTTCATAGATGAAGATCAACTTTCGGCTTCGGAACTTTCTCGTCAAACCATTCGCGCAGGTCCATATCCAGTCCCTGGCCTAACATGTAATTGAAGAGCGCACGCCTGAGGCCCACGCCGAGCATGTCATGATCCACGAATCTTTCCTCAACAAAAGGCAGCTCGTTTTTGGCAAACAGTCCGTGTTTGGATTTCTTTCCGGTAACTATTTTGATTTTGTATTTATCGGGATTGAGACCGACCGGTGAGTGAGCGGTAAGAGCAAAGCGGTGCCAGTAGGCGGAACGGAGATAGTTCTTCTTAAAAAGCTGTCTGACAACTTCAAGACTGTCGATCGTTTCCTGAACGGTCTCGGTGGGAAAGCCGTACATGAGATAAGCGTGGACGAAAATGTCAGCATCCTTGAAGTTCTTAGTCACCCCGGCAACTTTCTCAATCGAGATGCCCTTATCAATGAGTTTCAGGACGCGTTCACTGGCGACTTCGATTCCGCCGGTCACGGCGATGCATCCGGCTTCTCTCATGAGCTTGGTCACTTCCGGTTTAAAATAGGGATCAAAGCGGATGTTACCCCACCACGTGACCTTGAGTCCGCGCCGGAGGATTTCTTCACTCATGGCCTTCAGAAGCGTGGGAGGAGCTGCCTCATCTACAAAATGAAAACCACGGACTCCGGTTTCCTTAATGACGTTTTCCATCTTGTCGACCACACCCGAAGCGGTGTCGGGCTCGTAGCGGCCTATGTAATCAAGACTCACGTCACAGAACGTGCATTTCTTCCAATAGCATCCATGGGCAAGCACCATTTTGTTCCAGCGACCATCGGTCCAGAGTCTCTGCATGGGGTTGATGGTTTCCATCATCGAGACATAGCGATTCATCTCGAGGCCCCGAAAGGTCGGCGCATCGAGATTTTTAAATTTCACATCGATGAGCTTGGGATCAGAGGCGCTCATCACCTTGCCCTCTTTCCGGTACATTGTCCGGAGAAGGGGACCTTCGCCGTTTTTGATAAAATCGAGGAGATGCTCGAAAGGCTTTTCGCCGTCATCGAAAGTGATGTAATCGACAATGTCGAATATGCGCGGATCTTCCAGTGAGCGAAGCTCGGTATTCACATAGCCCCCGCCCATGACGACTTTGATCTGGGGAGATTCTTTCCGGATGGTCTCGGCAATCCGGAGTGCACCGAGGAGATTTCCCGGAAAGGGGACGGAGAGACCGATCACCTCGGGGTGGAATTTCTGAAGATTTACGACGATCAGCTCGCTGATCCACTTATCAATGAGAGTTCTTTCTTTCAGGCGGTTGTGGATGGGAGTATATGAAGTGAGGGCCATGGCGATTTTTTCAGCGTAGCGGGAGAAACCGAAGTCCTCATCCACTCCTATCCGGATCACGTCAGCGAGATCATCCAGGAACAGACTGCAGATGTGCTTAGCCTTATCCGTGTCATTCAGATCATTATAGAGATCCAGCACCCCGCCCTGATTTTCATCCAGAGGGATAAAGCGCGGGCCTTCAGGCAGGGTCTGGCGTTCAATGAACTTCGCGAGGAACTGAGACTCGTGAGTCTGCAGGAAAGAAATGACGTCTTCAATATTATTTTCGTATTCAGCGGATGCATCCAGATAGAAATCCAGAAGTTCATTTTTGATTTGTGACTTCTTTACTTCACGGGTGATTTCTCTCAGCCCGTCTTTTGAGAAAATTTTCAAAATGAGTTCTAAACTCAGGTCGATCTGATTGACTTCATGACCAGCTTTGTCGAGATAGGAAGTCAGATACGCCGTGGACGGGTAGGGCGTGTTGAACTGAGTTAATGGGGGGAGGACCAGCAGGACTTTCATCTAAGATGAGTCTAGCGTAATTTCAGATACCTGTCATTAACAG
>JAKFFP010000150.1:0-7602 GCA_036675045.1 Bacteriovoracales bacterium
CGGAACGTGCACGGTGGGTGTCACAGGAACTTCGAACTACAGCGGAGTGGCCAGCTTCGACTACACCGTGACTGCAAATGGCCTGACTTCGGATTCTCAGCCGGTGAGTTTAACTATCACTGGTTTAAATGATGCTCCGACAACAGCGAACCTCACGCCTCCCGCTTTCAATGAAGACATTCAGAGTGTAATTACTCTGACGAATACACCGGTGGGTGGAGATCTCGCGACAAACTGTGCGGTGACTTCTCCCGTGAACGTCACTGTCACCCAGCCATGTGCATGTGTTACTGGAACTTGTACGGTTGGAGTTACAGGAACTGCGAATTACAATGGATCGGCCAGCTTCCAGTGGACTGTATCGGCGGGTACTGCTCAGTCGACTTCAAGGAATGCAGCTCTGACCATCAATTCAATCGATGATGCTGCTTCCCTGAGTGCTATTGGCGCACAACTGACTACTCCGAACACAGCGACCGGAGCGATTGCTTTCACCTTTAATGATCCTGACGGCTCAGTCTGTACTTCTGCCCGACTTTCGATGACATCCACGAATACAACACTTGTTCCAAATGCAAACGTAGTCTGGGGAGGAACGGCCCCAAATTGTACAGCGACTATCACTCCGGCGGCTAACCAGACCGGAACATCGACCATTACTTTCACAGCTACCGATGGTGGTCTGTCCAGCAAAACGACATTCTTCACTCTAAGTGTTACCGGAGCTCTCCTTCGCTGGGAAGAACCGCCAATTAATACGATCATCACATCTTATAGCTTTGGTACCCCTGGTGGTAACACCAGTGTGACTCTCAAAGTGAAAAACTATGGGAATGCTGCGGCAACACCAGTTATCTCCAGTGATAATGGATCTAGCAAGATTACTACATTAAGTACGTGTGGCTCGGTCTCCGCGGGGGGAACCTGTGACATTGTCGTCGACTGGACCAATAACGGTAGCCCCGGCTATAGGCAAACTATTTTTACCGCCACCGGCCCTTCTAATGCGGCATCAGTAACAGTATCAGGAACAAGATGATGAAAATAATAATTCTTATGTCCCTCTTCTTCGTCCTTAATGCTTTCGCTGAAGTTTCTTATGAGGATTGTCTTCAAGATGCGAAAACGTACGCCAATCATGTTCACGCCGTTTCTCCCCTCCCTGAATGTGCTTCCATTCTCGATGCCGACGCCGGCAAAGCTGAGTTTTCAACAGGAAATTACCGGATCTATGGAAAAGATCACATGCTTTATGTTGATAAAAAAGATGTAAACGGAAATGTGATTGAAAGGACACTACTGGCGGGAGATCAGACGGAACTGATAAACATACAGAAGTTGTTCATTGATACAGTCGCGAGAAAAATCTTCATAATTCAATCAAACGATTCTAAAAATGAGCTTATGGTCTATAATCTCGACTTCATCGGAAACGTCACTCCTCTGAACGTCATGAAGTCAGATACACTTTTTGTTGGAGTTACTTCGGTCAAATCTGAAGGCTTAGACAAACTTGAAATCATCAATGCTCAGGGAAGTTTTTTGATCAATGCCGACGCTGAGAATCGCCCATCAAGATCTGTTCAGAAGGCCCTCACCATCACTCCGAAATAGCCTGAAATTCGATTTTCGTTCCCAGCCTTGCCGCCTGAACACCCGAGTGAGAAACCATCAGGTAACTTCTCTCAGGCGATAACCAGTTAAGGATTAGGCTCTCGGCTTCTTCCGTTCGATCCGGATCCATATGCGAGGTAGGCTCGTCCAGAAGAAGAATCTCCCCTTTCAGCGTCAGGGCGCGGAGAAGAGCGAGCAGCTGTTTCTGTCCGCTCGAAAGATGGGACATTTTCTTTCCGGAGAGATGCCATTTTTTAAGGTAATCAATTACGGGAATCTCTGAACGATGTCCGCGATAGATCTCGAGCCTGAGGGGGGCTGCCACAAATTCTTCGGCCGTCATTTCTCCCAGTAACTGGGTCGTGCTTCCGACATACAGCACGCGTGATCGATACTCTTCAGCCGAATATTCTTCGACAGTTTTTCCGTGAAGGGTGAACTGAGAATAGGTAGCCGGATAAAGGCCCGCCAGAGTCCGGAGGAGAACGGTTTTCCCGCTGCCATTTGATCCCGAGAGGACATATCCCTCGCCTGACTGGAGTACCAGATTTACTTTTTTTCCGATGAGAAGCTCGAGGTCTTTCGCTAGAAGCATGGCTGGCCTCTGTGATTAAAGAGCCGTTTCCGGGCAAGAACCAGTCCGCTGACCACTCCGGAATAAACGGCGGTGCTGATGAGAAGAACGATTACCATTTGCGTGATCGCCGCTTCCATCGGCGTGCTTCCGCCTAAAATCTGACCGGTCATAGCTCCGGGAATAGAAACAATTCCCATCGTGATCATGGAATTCATGATGGGAGTCAGGGCCATGCGCACGGAGCGCCTGAAAATATCAAGGGTCGCTTCGTTCTTAGTGGCCCCGAGGGCCAGCCACTCGAGAACTTCTTCTCTCTTCTCGCGGATTCCGTGGGTGAAGTGATCAATTCCCATGGAAATCCCGTTCACGGAATTTCCGAGGAGTATTCCCAGAAATGGCAGGAACGTTTCTACCGACCACCAGGGTGTTGAACCAAAGAGGACTGTTCCCAGGATCGCCATGGGCCAGATGGAAAGGACAGTAGCAAAAAGATTGTCGAGAAGAAGTCCCTTGTAGCGACTCTTCACCCTTGAGCGCGAATGAACCGCTGAACTCATCGTCATGAAGACAGAAATACCGAGACAAATGATGAGAGTATTGTTGGCGAAGATCCAGGTGAGAGCGTATCCCAGAACGGTCAACTGGATAACGGCGCGGACCGAACTGATAAGAAGATCTTTTTCCTGCCCATGTCCCTTTTTCCAGGAAAGGAGTGCGCAGGCGACAACGAGAAGATAAGCAATCAGGACATGAGTGTAATTCATCTCCTAGATTCTCTGTCCATCAAGACGCTCATGCATGGAGAACTCGCGCATGATTTCCTGAATGGATTTTCCGTCGTCGAAGAGACTGAGCATCCGGTCCGAGGTCGTCGTCGCTTGATTGAGCTTTTTCAGCGGCGAAGGATCGAAACCGTATTTCGTGAGAACTTCCGGAGCGTTTTTCATGATCTCATCCAGGCGCGCCTTCATTCCTTCAGCTTCGATACCAAAACGCGCGACCGCGCCAAGATCGTAGATCCTTTCCTGCTGGGTTGAACGACCCTTCAGGTCTTCATCCAGGAACAAGGCCAGTACCAGGAGGAAATAATTCCTGAACTCGCGGGACTTCGTCGTCATCTCGAATACCTTGAACTCGATCCGGAAATTTTCATCCGCGTGGAGTTCAATTGCCGGAGCGACGACACTTCTTTTGAAAGTACGGTACGACTTCCCTCTTTTCCCCTTAATCTCCCACGGTTTCCCGTCATAGAAAGGAGCTGAGAGAGAGATGGCCGCGAGGGCGGGAGAATAATAATTAACCTTGGCATGGAGATCATCGATGTCTGAGAAAAGTTTCCCGGTAATTTCTTTGGGGAAGCTCACGTTCACATCAGGCCCGTAAGTCGTCATAACTTCCATCGCCCATAACCAGAAATCATGGCGGCGCTTGTTCTGGGGGCCGGAAAACTTTGTTTCGAGCGGATGATGAGAAATCGCGACGGGTAGCATATTTTTAGAGGCCAGGGCCGTCTTCACTCTTGCATAAAGGAGCTCGAAAACTTCAAATGTCTGCTCGAGGGAGTGACACACCGGTGTCCGGATTTCAATTCCTTTCGGATAAGCGTCTTTCACGACGAAGTTCTCATCGGGAATGCCATATCCCTCCACAATAAAGGGCATGAGCTTCTTATGGGGAGGTTCGGCGGCAAGTCCTTCAAGACTCGGGATACCTTCAAGAGAAATGGTCTCGAATAATTCATCGAGCTCTTTGAAAGTGACGTCTTTATACCAGAGAGGCCGCAAGTCCTTAAGACTCGCGAGCATGTACTCAGCTTCAAGGCCAAAACGAAAGCCGTTCACGAACGTTTCCACTTATGCCACGGAAAGATAAATAAACCGGAAATAACGAGGAAAACCAGAATGAGACCGGCCACGAAGTGAACGCCGAGTGAACCTAAGGGCCCCATCCAGCTTCCTTCGTGAATCTTTATAAGTAGAGTTGATCGTCTCGGAGAATCTTTCAGAATCTCCCCCGTCTGCGGATGAAGCTGAACTTCATTCCCGTTTTTCAAGCGAAGATGAAATCCGCTTTTCCCTGGGCGAATAGACATGCCCTCAACCTGGTCCGGGAATTTTGCCATCACTTCTTCCACACTCAAATAAGACTTTCCCGTCTCAAGAGTCACCGGAACGGGTGATGGCTGAATCCACTCGACCTTACTTCTCAGCTGAAGGAGCACACCGGTGAATGCCGTAACAATTATCGGAAGTGCCGCCAGAAGACCAAGATACGCATGCCACTTTCTCAATTTCATTTAGAGAACCTGGCCCAACACTTTCAAAGTTAAGTGTGAAGGACTCGGAGATCCACCGCCGACATCCGAAGCCTCGAGACCCGGGAGAGCTTTCATGAGCTCAGCCGAGAATGCAGGAAGATCACGCTTCGAGATTTTTCCCGTCTCAAGTTCAATCGCGTATGTCACTTCCTGAGCTCCCGTTTCTGTGCGGATAATCGAGCGCTGGAGATTGGCCTTTACTGTCTTCCCCATGACCTGAAGATCAAAGAGATTCACTGATTTCGTATTGTACGAAGTCGGAACATAGTAGAGCTCTTCTTTCGGCATGTTGATAATATCGGAGATCATTTCTTCGCCGCTAAATCCGATCTTGTGGAATTGGGCGTTCATGATGTCGAGATCAGACTTGATCACCGGAAGCTCAGCCGCCGGAATATCACCCGTCACTGTCCCGTTATTGTAGGTGTAAATGCGGTTGAACATATCCAGATACGCTTCTTCCATCGGAGCAAAGACCGCCGGATCGACAGTTCTGTATTCAAAGCGGTTGAAGTTCGTATCCAATACTTTTCCTTCCGATGCGGCCGCTGTCTTATAAACTTGCTGGCGATAAACGAGTTCTGCGCCCTCAGGCTTTTTTACGACGATGAGACGGATCGGAGTTGAGAGACCGCGAAGTCCGAAGCCACCCTCAAAGAGAAGATCAAAATAGTAGAAGACCTCATCATGCTGATCACCACTGAAAAGGGCCGAGAGCTTCTCATAGCCCGATTCTTTCAGCTGGAAGCGGAAGTATGATTGATAATCCCCGGCGATTTCCGCCGCGAGGAAGCGCTTGTCCGTAAGAGCGGTAGCGAGGAACTCAGAGAGGGCCTTCTCCTCTTCTTCTTCAAAACGCAGATGCACAGTGAGTTTCTTCGAAAGGCTTTCAATGCGGGAGAGATCATTTTCGTGATTATGATCAGCGATCGCTTCCACATAGTTCTTCCAGTTATTCACGAGTGAGTACTCCTGAAGACTCGGAATGATCATGTCGTAATGTTCAACCACCTGGCCCAGAGTCTTGAAAGCACCATCATGCATATACGGAGCCGTTAAGCCGACGTTACGAAGGGCCGGAACGCGGAAAGCATACATATCTTCAGCGCGGCCAGTGACTTCAGCGCGACCCAGGTCATCGCCGTTTCTCTTGCCGGGACCGATCTGAGCGACGCCGATATTGTGGAATTCGAAATTTGAAAGATGCTGTCCATTGTGACATTCAGAACATTTTCCCTTGTTCATGAATACATCCATCCCGATTTTCTGGATTTCAGTCAGGGCCTTATTATCCCCGCGGAGATAGTCATCGTACGGTGTCTGGTTAAACGCAAATGCGTGACGCTGGAACTCAGCGATCGCCTCACCGAAGTGACCGATATTGATTTCCTGGTTCGGATAAGCTTTTTCAACAGCGGCACGGAGTTCCGGATCCGCCATGACTTTTCTTACGATAAGGTCCCACGCCTCGTATTCATCACGGGCATTGGCGAGGGGGTTTGATCCCGGCTGGCCCAGCATTTCCGCGTGATCCACCATCGGAAAGATCGCCTGAGCGGCAACCGCACTGGTCATAGCGGCAGCGACGTCCGGTCTCAGAGGGACCGGAGTAGAGAAAGCTTTTGTTTCTTTGTTATAGGAAACGCGTCCGTCCCAGAACATGCTCTCGATTCCGTTTAAGTTAAAGAGCGCCGGAGTGTTACGAGCGAGAATCTTTCCGGACTTCTGAGTGCGTCTGGTAGTCGCCGTGTTGATGCCGGCAGCACCTTCTCCGATTCCAAGTGGAAGTCCGTCCATTGTCATGGCCGCAGGATGGTGACAGTCGCGACAGCTGATGTTGCTGTTCCCCGAGATCAGCTTTGTTTCAAAGAGTTCATGTCCGAGATTAAAAAGTGGCTTATTCTTCGCCGGAAGCGCATCAAGAGGCCTCAGGTCGAATTTCGAGATGTATCCGCGAAGGCGATCATCGATTGTTTCCGCCTGAACGAAAAAAGGAACGAGAACCAAAAGAGCAAAGAACAACTTCACAACTATCCCCTTTGAACGATCTTCATTTGGGGTTTGATGTATCAAACACATTAATGGGAAAGCAAACTGAAAAGGAATAGCTGGTAAAATTTCCCCATGACTCAGCGCAAAAACCAATCTGGAATAGGACTTCTACAGACGATCAAGGGCCTTCATCAGATTCTTGATGACTCTCTCGGAATAGAGGTTCTTATTATGAACCCGGAAGACCTCTTCGTCGTGATACGACATTTGCTCATTCGCCTCGATGGCATCATTCAATTCTTTCAGGTTCACACGCGAGAGAACGCTCTCCTCCAGCACCTTGATCTTGGCCTTCTCACCGTCTGTTAGATTATCAATCTTTGCAAGTAGCCTTATGTGATTAATAAGAAAACCACGGTCAGCTGGCTTGGTTATCAGAGGAAGGAGCTTATCAATATTCGGAGGAGAGTTGAGATCCGACATGAGAGTCTTCTTCTGATCTTCGGTCAGAGGAAGAATTTTTAATTTGTCAGAAACATAAGCAGATTCTTCCGGCGAAAGAAATCCATCTACAAAACAAAATGAGAAGGTTGCGCGCCAGAGGTTGAATTTACTATCGTCCATAGAGTCTCCCTATGGAAATAGTATAAGAGGAATCAAAAAATAATGGAAGAAAACAGAGTGAGACCCTGAGTCGGCCATGGAGAGAGACTTCCGCTTGGAATCCAGTCAAAAACGTCTAATGCGAGCTTTCCGGAAAGGGCCAGTAGCACGCAACCGGCGCAGGCACTGACCATTTTCATGCGTCGATGGTTAGTCAGAAAGGGTTTCATGAAGCCGGAAAAGGATGACAGGAGAATGAACCAGATGCCTGAGTACACGGCCGCGCCAAATCCCAGCATGAGCCTGTGATCAATTTCCGCGTATTTTGAAGAATAGCCTCCAATAAGTACAAACGCATCCAGGTAAGCATGTGGATTAAGCACGGAAAAAGTGAGTGCCAGCAAGGCACTTCTTTTTATGTTGAAATTCCCGCTCTCCTGAATCGAAGTTGCCACATCGGCCGTCTCCGAAATTTTTTGCAGTCCATACATGAACAGGA
>JAKFFP010000117.1:0-7586 GCA_036675045.1 Bacteriovoracales bacterium
GATAATCAAGGCCTCAACAATTCTGAGATTTATCAGAAGATAATCGAAGGCGCTGAGAAGATCGGAAACAACTCTCCCGACGGAACCATGAATGTTGAGCTCGAGCTTTATCATTCAACCAGCACGACCATTGGCTATACATATCCGGATACCAACAGGATCTGGATGAACACCAAATATTTTAACCGCTATACCCCGGTCAATGTCGCTGACAACCTCATGCATGAATGGATGCACAAACTTGGTTTCACTCATGCCCTGAAATATTCCGTCAGCCGGAGTGCCTCGGTCCCGTATGCGGTTGGATATCTCATTGAAGAACTGGCGGCGAAACTCAAATGAAAAATATCATCTTTATTTTTATCCTGTGTTTTCTCGCATCCTGCGGAAAAGCGAAAGACACCAGCTGTGAGACGATGGTATGCGAAGTATCAAGCTTTGCGCTCGCAACCACCGATACCGGTCCGATACCACCCGAGGCACTACTCTTTGATACCAAACTCAAGCTCATTCAGTTTACGACGACTGATCAGGAAAAAATCGAGCAAGCCGCTGATCTCGTGAAGAGAATTATCATGAGTCAGGAATTCAAGGATGCTATCGTTGGATTCACTTACGATGGGAAAAATTCCTTCGTCGATAATAACGGGCTCACTAATCTTCAGATCTACGACCGGATCATCATCGCCGCGGAAAGACTGACTCCCGCGAAAAATTACGTCCTCGATGCGGAGATCCAGCTTTATTATGAAGAGAGCACCACCATTGGTTATACTTATCCCTCCACGACCCGCATCTGGATGAATACCAAATATTTCAACCGCTATACTCCCTATCAGGTCGCGGGCAATCTCACCCATGAGTGGCTGCATAAGATGGGCTTTACTCATGATGTTGCCGCTACCCCCACCAGGCCCTATTCAGTACCTTATGCCGTGGGGTACATGGTAAGACGTCTCGCGGGTGAGCTTTATCCCTCACTTTATTAAACTACCTTTAAGCAATTACGCACTCCCTCTCTGAACCTCAAGAGATATTAACTACAAGGTTATTCAGACTGATGCCAGAATGAGCGCCGGTCGAACACTGAAGGAGTTAATATGAAATTCGTGATTTGCCTGGTTGCCGGCTTTGTCCTGAGTCTCTCAACACTCTCAAATAAGTCTCATGATGCCTCGGTGGTGAAGTCTTCCAATCACGTACGTATTCACCAGCACTAAGAGGAAAAATGAAGTACATCCTTCCCACGGCTTTGCTGCTCTTTTCTCTTGCCGTCCTCGCCACCGGACTTAAAACAAAAACCTCCCCGGAAAATGCGACATTAGAGCAGGACGTGAAATCCACCATTATTGTCGGCAAGGACAAGTAGTCTAATATTTGTCTTTTCCGGATTCAGGAGTTATAGAAGTGCTATGAAATTCATTCTCATGGCCCTACTCCTTTCGCTCTCTTCTCAGGCTGAAATCTTCGAAGTCCATTCTGTGGCCCCAAATCACTCCCGTCCCGGTAGCTGGATTGTGAAATTAATGGATGGTCGCGTGGGCTTTTGGAAAGCTACGAAATTCGATCGTATTGAGCCACGGAATCTGAATCGTGCCCTGATCGATGCGGATTTATCTGAAGAGAGATTTCTTTCCGGGATAAAAATCCTCGGACACCTTGATGAAACACCGGTCATGAGTGGAGAAAAAGATTTCTCTTCTCCTCACTATGTCCCGACCATTTATTCTTCCTACAATTTTGCCACCGATGTCCTGAGAGGCATGAGACACAACTGGAATAGAGATTCCCAGTGCTATGACCGCTCACATATCTGGTCATATGAAGAGACTTTTGCCGGAAGATACCTGCAGAAAGCTTTTCTCTTTTTCTCCGACGCCTATATCGGAAGGTACAATCACCCGTGGTGGTTTCACACGGCACCCTTTGCCATGGTGAAACTCAATGGTGAGATCGTTGAGCGGGTGATGGATCCCGTATTTTCCCGCTATCCATTGAAGTTCAAGCTCTGGACAGACCTGTTCATGAAAAACAAGGTGGAGTGTAAGTTGATTGCCAGATACTCTGACTACTCCACGCATCCGGGTGAAGATGATTGCTACATGATGAAGACAACGATTTACTTCTGGCAACCCAAGGACCTTGACGCCTTTGAGCGCTCAGGTATTGAGAAGACAAAATTCATTGATTGGGAAATTAAGCACGCTTACGAGAACGCATTCTAATGAAGGGCCCCTGAGGGCCCTTCATTATTCTGATTTTCTTCTTCCTATTACGAACAACACTCCCGCCATCGAAAGGAATATCACCAGCGAGAACAGGTCCGACGTTCCGAGCGATCCCATCGCCGCACTCATGTCCATCTTGCCGGCAACACCTTCGAGCACCTGAGTGAGCGCCAGAAGAATTCCCGCGATCGCTCCACCGGCAATAAGTCCCGACGAAAAGAGAACGCCCGTGCCCGTTTCTGAGTCCTGATGTGCCTCGGCGGCGGGTTTCTTTCTTTCCACCAGCCAGCGGACAACTCCACCGACAAAAATCGGGGCCGAAGCCGCGATCGGAAGATAAACACCGACGGCAAACGGAAGCGCCGAAATACCACAAAGCTCGAGGACTACGGCGAGAAACACACCCAGAAGCACCAATCCCCAGGGAAGTTTCTGTGTAAGAATTCCATCAATGATGAGAGACATGAGTCTTGCTTTCGGAGCTTCGTATTTTGTGACAGATGTTCCGTCATCCCGCTTGTTAAGGGAGCCGTTGATTCCCGGATCCACGAGATAAGTCACAGCACCGTCATCGTTAACGAGGTATTTCCCCGGAGACAAAGCGGCCAGGACTTCCGGTGAAGATTGCTCCGTCACCTGATATACGTAATATTCTTTGTCATCGAGACGGGCCTCGGGACCTCCGACTTTCTGCTTTTCCTTAAGTTCAGAAACATTCACAGCGAAGGCCGGAACTTTTCTGGAATAAACAGTGGAAGCATCATTTAAAAGTTTGAGTGAATATCCGATCACGATGGCGGATGAAACCGCGCCAATGAGTAAACCCAACTGCTGATACCTGGGAGTTGCTCCCACGATGAATCCCGTTTTCAGATCCTGCGAAGTGGTGCCGGCGCAGGAAGCGGCAATACACACAACCGCGGCGATTGAAAGTGCTCCTACCCGGTACTCGGGACCGATCCATCCGACAGCGAGAAAAACCAGGCACGTAAGGAGAAGTGTGGCCACCGTCATTCCCGAAATTGGATTTGATGATGAACCAATCTCACCCGTGAGACGCGAGGAAACCGTCACGAAGAGAAATCCAAAGATGATGATCATGAGGGCCGAAAAAAGATTGATATGAAGGGCCGGCGCAAACCAGAGGCCCAGAACCATGACCAGAGTTCCGATGATCACAAAGCTTATCGGTAGATCATCATCCGTACGTTCTTTGGCACCAGATTCACTCTTTGATCCCATGACGGACTTGAGCCCTGATCTTGCGCCACTGATGATCGTGGGGAGTGACTGGAAAAGAGAAATGATACCACCGGCTGCGACAGCTCCGGCGCCGATATAGAGAACGTAATTTCTCCAGATATCGTGAATCTCCATGTCCTTGATCAGAACCTTCGCCGGAAAAAGCGGCTCTGTCAGCTGACCTCCAAAAAGAGAAATCATGGGAATGAGGACAAAGCTTGAAAGAACACCACCGGCCATCATGATAGCGGCGGTTCTGATTCCGATAATGTAACCCACACCTAAAAGTTCCGGTGAAACTTCCGCTGATATCGCGGATCCCTTGAAAAACGAAAATGCTTTTTCCGGGACATCTTTCCAGAGGCGCATTCCGATATTAAAGAATTTATAAAGAAGTCCCAGAAAGAATCCGCCGAAGACGATCTTTCCGTTTGATCCACCTTTTTCTCCTACGATGAGAACTTCCGCACAGGCCGTTCCTTCGGGATAAATAAGCTTACCGTGCTCTTTCACGATAAGCGCTCTCCGGAGAGGAATCATCATGAGGACACCAATGAGTCCACCGAGGATGGAAACGGTCATGATCCGCGGAAGATCAAGATCGTAGCCCAGGATGAGAAGTGCCGGCATAGTTACCGCCACCCCGAAGGCAATCGACTCACCGGCCGAGCCCGTTGTCTGAACCATGTTATTTTCGAGAATGGTCGCTTTTCTGAATCCGAAGGCCTTGGACAGACCTTTGAAAAGAGTAATGGAAAGTACCGCCACCGGGATGGAAGCGGATACCGTCATACCGACTTTAAGAGCAAGATAGAGCGAGGAAGTCCCGAAGAGTATCCCCAGGATAACTCCCATCAGAATAGGACCGAACGAAAACTCTTTGATGCGCTCTGAAGCAGCGACAAACGGCTTGAACGTCGACATAAAAGACCTTTGAAAGGGTTTATGCCTTAGATCATTTCACGCTTTGTCGGGAATATGAACTGAAAATGTCAGCTGTCGCCCACTAGTAGGCTTTAGGCCATGACAGGAGCAGCTTCTTAGCAATGTGCAAGCGCACGTCATGCACCTGAGGGCCCACGGTCCTGACGATCTCTTTTAACTCATCTGCGCGGAGATTAAGTTCCTCACACCAGAAGTTGATGTCCCAGGATTCTTTTACATCGATTTTTTTCTCGTGTTCAGGGCTGTTAAGATCCATTGTTCACCTCTTTGCTGAGGATATAAATAGCTCCTGAGTTTCACACCGTAAATTTAAGGATAACTCAATATGGAAGCTTGTCCGGAGCGGAATAGAATAGTCTTTGTTCAGGGAGGAACCTATGAAGATGAGTTTAATTATCCTTGGCCTTTTTGCGGCCAGTGCGATCGCTGCCCCGAAAAAACCGGACCTGCGTCAGGGGACCAAGGCGGTGGACGAAAAATATCTCGAATCCATGACCAGTGATACACCCTCCAGGAAAACCCTTTCTCACGATGCAGAGGCTCATCAGGATAAAAGCCAGCAGCTTGAAGCCAAGAGGACACGTCAGTACCAGAAAGAACGTCCGGTGACCGCTCCTTATTATCATAACAAGAAGAAATGAACGCCTTAAAGCTCCTGACCGATGACCATCGCAAGCATGAAGAGCTCCTGGGGAAACTGCGTTCCGATCGTCATTATTCTGAATTTCGCGATGAGCTCATCCGTCATGTTCACATTGAAGAAGAAATCTTTTATCTCGCTACCAGTGACTATCTCAATGATGTGGGAGCTCAGATGCGGATTCAGAAAAAAGAAACTGATCCGGAGCAAGTTCTCTATCCCGATGAAGAGAAACAGGAGGAGAAGTTTTTTTCCAGAGTTCGCAGCTCCCCGCCCGCTTCACCATAATCTCCTCAGACCTCATGGCAATTTTCCAGTCTTCATGAGAGCAGAGACCCGCATGAAAAAAATCCGGATGAAACTCATAATGAGCGCAAGTACTGCACGAGATACCCTTTTTCAGATTCTCCAAAGTGGGCCGGGGAAGATACCGATGAAACCGCTGTTTGGCCCAGACTCTGGCCGCGCGGTCATTGAGAAAATTTAATGTTTGCCAGGAAGCATAGGCCAGAAGACCGATACCAAGGAAACCCGCGTTTGCCATAGATCCCTCCGGGAGGGACATCCTAGGAAAGATGCATCAGCCGGGCAACTGAAGTATGGCCAAATCTCAGATGACTTTGACGAGCTTTCCCTGGAATTCCACAGTTTGTCCCTGACGGATCTTACAGCGTTTGCGTAGTTCAACTGCGCCGTCGACTTTCACTTTTCCCTCAGCGATCAGGTGCTTTGCTTCTCCGCCGGAATGAGTGAGATCAGATGCCTTCATGAGATCACAAAGAGCGATGAAATCCCCACCCTCGAGCTTAAATTCTTTCATGCCTCTATTATATCAGAAAGCATTCCAGTAAGCCCAGTTGATCTCTTTCGGGAAGAACTGTTTTTTCTCAGCACCGGTCAGCTCATAGTTTTCCAGATCCCGCGGCTGCCAGAAATACATCGTCGCAGGATGCAGATAGCAGTGTTCCGCTTCCTGATGGTCACGGTAGTCTGAGTATTTGTGGATCACTGGACAGTTTCTTTTAGAAAAGATGAACTTATCCGTCCAGGTCTTCACTTCGACCGGGCCCTTGAAAAAGGCGCGATCCATCGTCATCGCAACACCGTTTACGTATGTCATCGGGGTCACGTGGAACCACCACTTGTAGCGGTACTTCCTGATATAGGAACGGGTGAAAAACATGAAGAGCTTCACCGATCGAAGACCGGAGCGGTTAAATTCCTCATACGACCAGATATGCGCGCGGTTGTAGCACTGGCCGGAGCCGCTTCTTCTCATCTTTTTAAAGATGGAAACTGCCTGCTCCATGCTTCCGAGATTGGTAGGATCGTAAGTCACCGGGACCGGTTCAGGATCACTTATTTCCTCAAGCATTTTGGGGGCGGGCACGACTCCCGCACCGAGGAAATTTCCCTTCTCATCCAGTTCCACCTCCAGCCATTCCCCGCGCTTTTGACTCTCATGCAGAGATTGAACAGAGGACTTATCCAGACGGGAAAGAAATCCCACCTGGCCGTTTTCAAACTTTATCAAATGCGGTTGTTGTGAATTTTTTGCAAGGTCGAGGGAATGAATTCTGGAAGTCAGGCGTTCCGCCTCGGCCGAAAAAGAAAAAATCATGATGAGGAATGGAAGAAACTTCATGTTAGCCCTCCTATGGCACAAAAACTCTTTGCTATTCTACTGAAGTAAAGAAGTGCCATTTCACTTAAGTTTAACTCAATCATGTTGTGGTAAATCACTCCCCTTTCTTGCGGATATTTTCATGGCCGCCTTCGGGCGCTGCTGTGAGAAAATTTATGTGGGAGGCCAATATGAGGCGATATTTATTTTTAGCTTTTTTCCTTAGCTCCATGGCAGCGGCCCAGATGGAAGTCTTTCCCGATAGTCCGCTGGACACCAGTATGGGAGAAGCCGCCGGAGATACTGCCGGAACGGTGAACCAGCTGGTACCGAGTGAGTATGAAAGGCGGCAGGAAGAAGAACGGCAGGAAGAGTTATTAGAAAACCGTTATGATGTTCCGGATGACAAAGAAGAGGAAGAATTCAACCAGAACGAAAATTAAACTTTTACTCTGAACAGACGCGATGGTTTCTCGCGGGAATCATCATCCGTTACGAGATATAAAAATCCGTCATCAGAATACGCCAGCCCTTCGGGCTTATGCGGAATTTCCAGCTGAAACAAGTCTCTAACCGCGAAGTGCTCATCAAATCTTCCCAGAAAAGATCCGATGATCTCCCCATCCAGATAGGTTGACTCCGTATCCTCGGCCACCGCCAGGAACCAGATTTCACTTTCCCTTATCGCCGCATCGGTGATGGTCAGGGGGATTTTTCCCAAATGAGGCAAAGTAATGGGAATGATCTGCATGGCAGGATCATTAAGATCTTTCCCCCGGATAACGGCATTCGTCCCGTTCTTTCCGTTCCCACGCTGAAAAAGAAGGAATTCATTATTCCGGTAGAGCGCGCCTTCGATGTTGAGATCCGGCACTTTACTTTCGAGGCTTTCCCCTAAGTGAGTCAG
>JAKFFP010000264.1:0-36433 GCA_036675045.1 Bacteriovoracales bacterium
TTGCCTTTCCCGGCGTATTTCAGGGAGTTTTCAATGAGATTTGAGATAACCCTGTTCATTAGTACGGTATCCACCTGGATGGGATACAGGGGGGAAAGATCGGATTCGATCTGCATCTGTTTTGAATTGGCTTCAAATTCGAGCTTTTCGATGATGCCTTCGATGATTTTGTTGATGTCTTTCGACTCTTTTCTCAGGGTGAGGTTTTGAGACTCAATTTTTGTAAGATCAAGGATCGAATTGATAAAACTATTGAGATCCTTCGTGGAAATTACAATATTTTCTATGAGCTCGTTCTGCTCAGAAGTATTGGTACTCCCGAATTTCATTTTCAGAATATCGGCGATCCCGGCAATTTTTGCAACCGGAGTCTTCAGATCGTGACTCATAAGGGAAATGAAGTTTTGCTTCAGGTTATCTACCTGTTTTAAGAGCTTTGATTCTTCCTGGATGGCATAGCGGGTCTGGTACTCCTCAATCGCGCGGAAAGGTACCCAGATGTAGTAGACCACGAAGATAGAAAGAACGAGGTGGGAGAGCTTGATCCACCAACCGAAGAACATGAATGCAAAGTAACTCGTGATCAGAATCCCGATGATAAGTGCAATCGTGATCATGAGTCCTTTCACGGGCTGAACACGGGAGATAATAAAAGAAAGAATGATGGCAATCAGAACGGACGCTACCTGGGTAGTAAAATCTTTTACGTCGTAAATTGTTTTTTCATTCGCGAAAGCTTCAATGACCTGAGCATGCACGGACAGCTTCGGAGTCCGCATAGTTTCTTTTTCAAAAGGTGTGAGGACAAAGTCGCTTGAATTGGAAAGATACTGTGGACCCACCAGAACAATCTTGTCCTTGAAAAATCCTTTCGGAAAATGTCCCACAACCACCCGGTGAAAGGGAATTGTCTGAACATTGGAATCAATCGGATTTCCTGAATACTTGAACAGTGCAAAGTTCGCATCAGCTTCAGAATTATAGTAAGCACCCTTGTAAGCGGTGGCATCGATCACCGGCAGACCCATGAGAGATCGATATGTCTTCGCAGTCCAGAGATGAATGGAGTCTTCCCCTGAAATGTTGAGAATCGCTCTTCGGACAACCTCATCTTTCGAAAACACAATTGAGTCTTTAAAAAGCTGACCCAGGAAATAGCCTGTGTCACGGAGATCCTCAGGAGGAATGAGCTCCCCCATGGTATCGATCTCGGTCCCGAACTTGAATCGCTCCTTACCCAGAGAATAAGTCTTAATCGCTTCCTGGAACTCCATCTGATATCGAAGTTCAACATCCGAATCAGGCTCCTGCAGGGAAACATAATAGTTGATGATGGCAGGAGGATCTTTGGCAAGACGACTCATGAGCCGCGTATGAGAAGCATAGGTATAAGGGTAAGTTTCGCCCAGAAACTGATCACTTTCTTCATCCTGGGAGATCAGGACAATCGGAGTCTTTACTGTCTTTGAGGTGAAATCATTCTTGATCCAGAAATCATAGAATATCGATTCGAGCGGATGAAAAGAGTACTGAATCAGAATCAGAATGAATGCGAGTGTAACAAGAAGAGGCGCGAATTTTCCGAATTCAATTGTTTTAATTTTATTGAGCACGGCTCAGTCCTTCCTTCCCATAAAAATAATCCCATTCGTGAGGAAGAAACTCAATCGCCAGGATATTCTGATAATGCCGGCTCCTGGAAACCGAAGCGAATTCCTGAAGCTTTCTGGAAGGAAGAGAATAAATACTATGAGGCTCGATAAGTTTAAGTCCCAGCTTTAAAAGTAGCTCTTTTTCATAGGGGTATTCCGAAATATGACCACTGAGCTTTTTGAAATACCCCTTACCCAGACTAAAACTGAAAAGAAAATCGAGAAACGGATGAAGCAGGTAATTCAGGATCCAGTCGAGGGCCTCGCGAACTTCCTTCACCGGTATCAGTCGCGCGATAAGGCTTACGATAGAGTGTGAAATCCAGGAACATGAGCCAAGCAGGAACATGACTTTCGTTCGCTTGATGGCCATTCCCTTCTTCACCTGAAGTAAAAGTTCGAAGCAAATGGCATGCAGTTCAGCTTCACTCACAGAATGAAGAAGATTTTTAGAGAGAATAATACTGGTGACTGTTTTGTTCTGAAGGACAAAACCCCGTTCCACACTTCCATTATAAAAATAGAGATGAGGCATCGGGACGGCGAGCTTGTAAGCTTCCTGGGCAGCGGTTTTAAAAAAGAGGGCCTCGTCACGACTTCTTACTTCTCGGGCACCGAGGAAGAAAAGAATGGCCTTGTCGGGATAGCCAACGGTGATAAGTACCAGAAACATGAGGAATATATAGGACATAGCCAATGACGCGCCGCTTAAGGTTACCCATAGGAACAACCCAAATAACAGGGTAGAGATAAGCAGGATGAGATTTACACGCATAGGTAAAAAGCCAAGTTTTTTAAATACTTTAACCTCATTTTACCATCTCACAAATCTTATTTGCATTACTTTATTACACCCTTAAGGCTTTCCCGTGGACACGAATCCGGTCTGGGGCTATAAGTGCGCAACTCTTTTTCAAAGAAGAAAATCGGGTGTTTTGCTGAGCGAAACAAGAGTGAAAAACATGGATAAGGAGTTTCTTCGTCAGATTGACCAGGCCAGTGAGCTTTTGACTCAAATCAAGCCTGACAAGTTAGCGGACGACGTCCTCATCTGTGAATGCTTTTGTGTTAATGTTCGCGACATCCGTGAGGCCTGCAAAGAGAAGAACGAGGTAGATCTCGAGCTTCTGAGGCGCAGGTTTTCTATGGGAGAGGGTTGTCAGAGCTGTGTAAGAGCAGCTCCACAATGGGTGGATAAGATTTTTTAGTTCCTTATAGGAGATTAACCATGGCTTTTGACCGTTTGTTATTTGGTACTGCTGGCGTTCCTAACAGTACCGCCAAGAAAAACAATCCCGTTGAAGGTGTAAAGCGCATCCACGAGCTCGCCCTCGATTGTATGCAGCTTGAGTTTGCCCACGGCGTCCGCATGAAAGAAGAAGTTTCTTCAGCTCTTCGTAAAGTTTCTTACGAGCTGGGAGTTCCTCTTACTTCTCATGGCCCTTATTACATCAACCTCAATGCTCGCGAGCAGGACAAGATCGATTCTTCTGTAGAAAGAATCATCTAGACTGCCAAGATCTCTGATCTTTGCGGTGCTGAATCGATGACTTTCCACGCGGCTTTCTACATGAAAGACTCTCCGTATGACGTCTTTGATCTCGTTGAGAAATCACTGAACGTAATTGAAGAAAGACTTTCACGTCTGGATATTGAAATTGAACTTCGCCCTGAACTAACTGGGAAGACTTCTCAGTTTGGTTCTCTCGAAGAGCTCATCTCTCTGTCTAAGTCGGTGACTAGCTGTAAGCCTTGTATGGATTTCTCTCACCTGTACGCTCGTACCGGAAACGTGAATGACTATAAAGGTTTCTGTGAAACTCTCGAGACTCTCAAGTCTGAGCTTGGCCCGAATGCGCTCAAAGAAATGCACATTCACATCTCAGGTATCAGCTCGAACTCTAAGGGTGACTTAAAACATCTGAACCTTGAGAAGTCGAAGTTCAACTGGAAGGACCTGATGAAGGCCCTGAAAGATATGGACTGTCGCGGATATGTCGTCTGTAACTCGCCGAACCTCGAAGTGGACGCGGCGATGCTCAAGCAATATTACGTTTCTCTTTCAGGCTAAAATAGAAAAGGCTCCTTCGGGAGCCTTTTTTTTGCTTATGCGGTCTTTAACCATTCTTGTGGATTGAGGAGATCATGTAAGTGATGTTCCTGGTCCTGAGTCAGACCAACTAAATAACAGAAACCATCTGCGTGAATGATCACCACTTTTTCCAGCGGATGCTTCCAGGTACTTTTAATCACAGAGAAAAAATTGTCCGTGTCGTTGTCTTTATCAAGAATGCGGTGATCAGAACCAACGCACGAGAATACAGACCAGTTCATCGGAACGTCGAGGTTGCCCATGGGGGTGCGGAAACGAAGAACCTGTGACTGGGGAATAAACTCGCCCTTCCAGGCGCTAAGTCCGTAATCAGTGAGCTTTTGCTCAAGGCTCGATAGCTTTTCCTCTCCGCGCTTTTGAAGCTTCAGAGTTTCATCTACCAGGAATGTGAGGAAATCGTTTTCGGCCATCTGGTCCCTCCTGAACCCGTATCGGCGTCCCTAGGGGATGGCATTAATCGGTTCGAGGCCCTCATGGTAAGTCTTGATGTTAGTCACATCAGCAATCAGCCATTTTCCGGTAACGAGACTTAATTCCGCGATTTTCTTAACTTCAGAAGAAAAGGCGTTCTTGTCGTTTTGTTTTGTTTTATAGCTGATGGAATAGGTAATGAAACAGGTCTCTTCCTGACATGACTTTGAAAGGATTTTAAAACTGTCTTTCTGGACATTTCTCAGGTCAGCGAATTGCTGGAATTCCTCATCGGTAACACTTTCAAGACTTGCCCGCATCTTGCCGGTAACTTTTTCGATCAATGAGCTTTTCGTAACAACGTTACCAATTCGAATCTCGATAAAATCTTTGAGGGCCGCTTCGGGGCTTCGATTATCTTCAAGACATGAGACGAGAAGAAAAAGAAGTGCACAAAGTAAAAGCTTCATCTTAACCTTTCCGGTTGAAAACCAAGTTCTTCAATCAGTTCAGTAAATTCTGACCAGTTGAATGTATCTAAACTCCTGAGAGTACTTTCAAATTTTATCCCAACTCCTCTCAGGTCCGGAGTCTCGGCAACTACTTCCCCCTGCTCTTCAAAGACTCTTCCCTGAAAATCAATCTTCACTTTGATCCGGGATCCTACTTTGGCCGGCCCGGCCAGGTGAACAAAGCAGCCGGACACATCCCAGTTAGTGAGATTCCCGATATAGCTTTTATCAGCATCTAAAATCGTGACGGGAATTTTCCGCAGAAGAGGATCGAAGAGATCATTGCCCGAAAAATTCGGATTGATATTAGCCGAGGCAAGATAGTGATTCATTAGCTGATAAAGGAAGTATGAGATCACCGCATAGAAAAAAGTGGCAATCACGATGATCTTATTGAATTCGATAAAGAGACCTTCAACGACTTTGAAACCAACCAGCAGGACTGAGAAATTAAAAGCGAAGACCGCCAGGCGATGATGCTTCCAGATGAGCCAGCAGGAAAGGAAAAGAGGAAGAGCAACATACCAGAAAAGTTCGGCGCTTTTCCTCAGGTAAACCAGAGAGAAAGGTGAAAGTTGATGGCGGTAGGCATACTGAAGATAGAGAAAAAGAAAGGCCAGGCCAAGGTAGATGATGGCGTTTGAGATGATGACATCTTTCTTTCTGACTTTTAATTGTTCCACTGCGGTTATGCCTTATAATGGGATTATGAACCAAGTTCGACTGGAAATCACTCCCATTTGCGTATCGTGCGATGCTTGCCGGTTGATCTGTCCGGAGAACGCCGTCATTTCCAACGGAACCGAATATCACATCGATGACTGGAGCTGTACTTTTTGCGGTCTTTGCATCGAGGTTTGTCCCGTTGACTGCATCAAAGAAAGTTCTAGCTGACCTTTTCCGCTAAATCATTCCAGTAAACCGTCCGTGGCTCCCCAACTTGCGGCCATTTCTCGCCCAGTACGATCATTGGCCCGTTAGCCGGAGGCGCATCGTAGGGAGAAAGGTTAATCACTCCGGGAGAGCGAGAATGGTATCCCAATCCCTGAAGATCAATCTTCCAGGTTTTCATCGCTTTTTCATTCACCAGAAATCTCAGGAACGGATGATTGGAATTCACCCGATAGGTCGAAAGTATCTTGTGCATGCTTTCCCAATATCTTTTCACGGTTCCGAAATCCCAATAATCAATATTCTCAAGTAGAATTGCTGCGATTTCTTTCTTCTGATAAGGACAGACAGAATCAAAAAACTTTGAGGCGCCGGGCACTTTATCCAGCTGGGCGAGGTCAATGACTGAGATGCCGGTATAAGTTTCAACCGTTTTCCCCTGGGGAAGATCACTATTTTTTGTAATGCCGGTCACCAGACGGTGGGGAGAAATATCCAGAGCATTATAACCAAGAGAGGAATTCACCAGATAACTTAACAGCACCGCGGGCTTATTCTGGTGGGGCCCGATGATGCGAGTGAAATCTTCACCCTTGATATAGAAAAATTGATCTGCATTCAGGACCAGGAGTTTTCCCTGATAATTAACTTCCGGTCGGGAGGCGAGATTATGAATTCCACCGCCGATGTCGAGGATCTCGGGCTTCTCCCAGAGGAAATTCACATCTTCGAAAGCAGATCTTGTCTTGCAGAACTTCTCTATCTCTTCACCCATGTAGTGAAGATTAATGTAAATGTTCCTGATCCCAAGGCTTTTGGCATATTGCACCTGAAGCTCAAGCAGAGATTTTTCAAAAACCGGCCAGAGAACTTTGGGAAGCTTCTGTCCGATGGCACCCATGCGGGTACCGAATCCAGCGGCAAGTATCAGGCAGTGATTAATTTGCATAATAATGTGTGAAGAGTTTTTTTCTTATTTCGTCGTACTTGGGATTATCCATCATGACTTTCCGGATCTTCTCCATCGCAAATCCGATGTACTTCAGATACCTGTCATCCTTGCGCCAATTGTATATGTAACAGAAACTCCCGACCGCTTTGTATACGCGCTGAATGAGCATGTCTTCGTAGTTTGAACAGAATTCTTCCCACGTCTTCTGACCGTGAATAGAAGCGGGCAGACTATCAAAATAGTAACGCTTAAGCTTTTGGCGATTCTCTTCGTTGAGATCGTAATAACAATCCTCAAGCAAGGAAACCAGATCATATTGAGGAATTCCCCAACGTGCATCCTGAAAGTCGATGAAAGTAAAATGATTGCTATTTTTCACCATGATGTTTCGGGAATGGAAATCGCGATGTGTGATGACCATCTTCTGGCTCGCCAAACGCTTCATGATCGGGTCAAAAAGTGCTTCGAGTTCCGAGATGAAATTCTCATCCTGAACTTTATTGAAGAAATTGAGGAAATACTTGAACGTGAATCTCGTCTCGTCCATGAATTTCTGGTGATCAAACTTCAAAAGAAAAAGATTTGGGTTCTGAACCTTGTCGGCAGGAATCGTATGGAGTTCAAGAAGCTGGTCGATGATCTTCTTGTAGATTTCGAATTCTTCCTTATTTGATCTGATGGTGGACAAGTGCTGCAGCAAAGTCACATTACCGAGATCCTCCTGCAGAAGGTATCCACGCGACAAATTGTGATCCACAATATCCGGAACTTTCACACGACAATCATGGAGGAAAGACTGCACGGACATAAAGGGATGCTTTTCCGGCCCATCATTGAAAGGATTATCCAGAGAAACCACATAGCTTCCCTGATCTGTGAACAGTCGATAATAGCGACGGGTTGAAGCATCACCAGTCAGTTTATCAATCTCGAGGAGCTTTACGTCCTTCAAAATATCTTTATCCTGAGTCTTATTGAAAAGTTCCTCAATGAAGAATTGTTCCGCTTGTTCCGGCTTCATATAATACCGTCCCTGATCCTGTTCATGAGTGAGTAGAATTTCTTAGACGAATTCTTTTTTACAGCAAGCTTATCATCGAGCTGGTTTTTGATGAGAAAAGATTTAAAGAGTGATTCCTCGCGGGTAATGATATTGGGATCTCCTACCTGAAGAATAAAGTCAGCTGTATTCCGGTTCTGAGTCTGCAGCCAGGAGAGGTAATATTCTCCGTCATATCCGCTCCGGACAGTAAGATGATGTGCCCACTTATGGACTTCCATTTTCTCTTCCAGTGTCAGGCGCGACAGCGTGAGAATTCTTTCGACGGTGATATATCCGACAGGAATAACAGTTTGTTTCGGGTAGGCCAGTTTTTCACTTCTTACCAATTCATATGCCAGAATACTGACCAGCATACTCTCATGTTTCATGTACTTCGCCAGAAGACCGCGGGATAGAAAGATTTCACCTTTCGGGAGCGAAAAGTGAAGTGGGGATTCAGTATCAAGAATCGTCACCTGCGCGGACCTGAGTTCGCGGAAAAAGATTTCGTTCCTGGCAATGATTTCAGAAAGGAGTTCACGGAAATAGGTTTCGGTGAATTTGTCTGTCTTCGATTGCTTTACTCCCGGCGTGGATAAAAAGGGTTGCTTCAGGGATGAGAGATGATCCGCGTAATCTGCCTTATCCATTTCATGATAATTACCCCGGGTAAGATTCGCTTTTTTGTTGTTCCCACCGGGAATTTTAAAACTGGTACAGCCCATCATGAAGATGAGCAATAAACAACAAACCCCCGTGACCGGGGGTTTGATAAGTTTCTTCTGAATCAGGAGATTAAATACCGGAAGCGACTTCACGACCGTTTTCGAGATAGTAAATTGTGAAGCCGGCAAAAATCAGGTTTGGATTTTTAATCAGCGGACGGTTATTTTCCCAGATGAGTTTCCATTTCTTAGGAGTCTGATAAACAGTCTTCGAAATGAGGCTCAGGGTATCACCAGTACGGATAAGATGAGGAAGTCCTTGCGGATTCCACACGAATTCCTCAGATGGCGCCATGTACTTGAGAGTCTGGCCCGCACGAACGATCTGGCCGCCTTTTAATGCATCCTGATTCCAGCCAGCTAGTTTTTTCCACCAGCCGTAGTCACCATAGAGTTTGAAAGCAATCATCATGAGTGTTTCGTTTTTCTGAACCTTATACTCCATCATGCTGTCTGTGAGCGTGGTTGAAGCTTGGGTTGAGCTTGGTTCGGCAACTTTCTCGACTGGAGCTTCATCTTCAATAACAAGATCTGAAGAGGTATCAACAGCTGCAACTTCAGGGGCTGCTTCAGTTACCGGCTCTTCCAGCGGAGAAGCTTCAGTTTCAGTCATCGCTGCGGGTTCACCAGATGGATTCTCAATGAATTCATCAGCGTCTGAAAGTTCGACTTGTGGTGTTTGTTCATCTACCGGTTGAGAAGACTTGGATCCCGAACAGGACACCAGACTCAAACTCAACAACACCATCCATGGCACTAGCTTCATATTCACTCCCTGAAAATGAGGTACTTATAGAGTCTATTATAACTCTATGGTTGAGGGAGTGTGGAAAAATTTGCTGAAATTACTAGAAATAGAAAAACATATCTTTCTGGTCAATTGAATCCCAGATCCGCTTTACCAGGCGATTGAAGTGTTCTTCATTGTCGAGAAGGTCCAGCTCATCTGTATCAACGATGAGCGACTTTCCGAGGTTGTAACGGCCATACCAGTCGTCGTAATAGTCGTTGAGACTGGCGAGGTAATCTACCGGAATTGATTGCTCGTAATCCCTTCCCCGCTGTTTGATTCTTTCCTGAAGCTTCGGTACCGAACGTCTCAAAAAAATCATGAGAGTTGGGGGAGAGAGATACTGGATCATAGAATCATAGAGCGCACGATAATTCTGATAATCACGTTCATCAAGTTTTCCTGACTCATATAAGGCCCGGGCAAAAATGTTCGCGTCTTCATAGATCGAGCGATCCTGGACCGAGCTGGCGGGAGAAGCTTCGATTTCTTTATGAGCATTGAAACGGTGATTGAGAAAGTAAACCTGAAGCGGGAATGACCAGCGGCTCATGTCTTTGTAAAAGTCGGCCAGATAAGGATTGTCCTGAACCGATTCAAAATGCGGTTTCCAACCAAGTCTTTCGGAAAGCTTTTTGGTGAGGGTGGTTTTCCCACTTCCAATATTTCCGGCAACCACAACGAACATAGGATTCGCCGTGCTCGCGAGGCGATGGTAGGCCATATCTGGCATGGAGTTCTCCTGAATTTGCATCATGATAAAACCGTATTACGAATAGTGCCAGAAATCTTGACTCATTCAATCAATTTTAAAATCAATTGTGACGTTTACAGTCGAAGACTTAATTACTTAGAATGAAATTAAGAATGAAAATTTCATCTCTGATTCTTATTTATGCCACGCTTATCTTAGTGAATTTTAGTCACGTGCGGGCGCAGTCATTAGTAGAAGATGCTAATATTAATGTCGCTCAGGCCGCAGATGGTTCTTTCTTTAATGAAACAATAAAAATTATTTCTAATTCCAAGAAAATTTTTATTCTTACAAATAATAACCAACAGCTCGGTCCGGGGGATTTTATCTCACTGGCACTTGAAAATAAGCTCGCCGCCCGGGCCTTAGTGGCAAAGACTCACCAGGGACAAGTCGGAATCAAAATCCTGAAAATTTATTCTCTCAATCAGTGGGCGAAACTTCGTCGCGATCAGGATGTCCAGATTGTGAAGGGTGATGATTCAAATTTCATGAAAAAGCCTGAAGACACTGTCACGTCCGAAGGCCCGAAAATAAAAGACGAGGATGACCTTTATTCTGCGGATGTGGTCATTGATGACACCATCGAATTCGCTGAAGATAATAAAAATCGTCACATCAAGCCGGATAATGTCGTGGGGATTTTCGCTTCCATGTTGAATGCGGATAATCCGGAAGGCACGGGCGGCGGTTATACGCGAGGTACCGAGTTCGGCCTTTCCTGGGCCTATCAATTCGCGGACAACTTTTTTGTTGAAGGCGTTTACGGACGAACTCTTCTGGATAATTACCCAGCGGACTCGACGCAGACTTTGGTGAATCGCTTCGTGGGCCGCCTGAAATTCAATATCAAAGGTCCTCTTTACACGTTCTTCATGCCCTATGTGGGTTATCAGAATAGGAATGTATCCAGCCCGGATGCAGGTAAGGGCGATCAACCGGCCGAACAGAATGATGCCGAAGTTGCGGCCATCGATAATTTACAAAAATCCGGCGTCGTTGCCGGGGTAACTGTCATGCGCCGTCTTGTACCGGGATGGTTTGTGAAAGCGGATCTGGGAACAGATATGCTGGACATTGGATTTGCGATTGAGTTTTAGAATAATGCTCTTACTTCTTCTTGTTAGTTCATGTGGTGTGAAAGGCGATCCGAGCACACCCAGAGATCCTGCGTTCCCGTCACTTCTTGAAAATTATCCTGATATTGAAACGGACAAAAAGCTGGATGAGACCAAGAAGCGCTGATGTCACTCATCATCGCCTCGGGCAGTAACATCGGTGACTCCGTAAACACACTGAAAGAAGCGCAGAAAGTACTCGCGACACATTTTACCTTTGTTGCCGCCAGCAAGATTTACCAATCAGCGGCCGTGGAATATGAAAATCAGCCCGATTTTTATAATCAAGTATTGGAATTTGAAATTCCCCTTCTCACTCCGGATCAGGTGATGGAAAAGCTCCTGGAAATTGAAAAACAATTCGGGAGACATCGCGACATTCCCAAAGGTCCCAGAACTCTTGATCTTGATATCATTTTTTGGAACACCACTTCATATAATTCCGAAGTCGTGACCATTCCTCATCCGCGTTGGCGAGAGAGAAGTTTTGTGGTGAGACCGTTACAAGAATTACCTTTCTATGAAACTTTACGGAAATGTTTTATAATTCCTCCATCATTCACTGTTGAAGCTGCACCTCTTCCTGATTGAACGACCAAGGAAATAAAATGGATTTTTCACTCTCCACGGAACAGAAGGAGATGAGAGAACTCGCTCTGAAATTCGCCAGAAACGAGATGATCCCTCATGCTCAGGAATACGACGAAAAGGGGAAGTTCCCCGAAGAAATTTTTAAGAAAGCATGGGAGCTGGGGCTGATCAATGCCTGCATTCCCGCTGAATACGGCGGGTCAGGTTTCTCTGCCATTGATGGAGTCATCATCGGTGAATCACTCGCCTACGGCTGCATGGGAATGAACACGGCCTTCATGGCCAATGACCTCGCACTACTTCCCATCGTGATCGGCGGAAGTGACGAGCAAAAGAAAAAATTCCTCACTCCTTTTACGCAGGAATTCCGGATCGCATCTTTTTGTCTCACAGAACCCGGAAATGGTTCGGATGCCGGCGGTATCAGAACAACAATTAAAGACGGTGGCGATCACTGGATCGTGAACGGCGAGAAGATGTGGATCACCAACGCTGGATTTGCACATCTCTTTGTGGTCTATGGAACGATTGATCCTGCCCTCAAACACAAAGGAATTTCCGCCATCGTGGTAGACCCGAAAACCGAAGGTGTGATCATCGGTAAAAAGGAAGACAAGATGGGACACCGCTCATCTGATACACGTGGGGTCAGATTCCAGAACGTGAAAGTCCCGAAAGAAAATATGCTCGGTAAGCCTGGTGAAGGTTGGGCAATTGCTATGAGCACTCTCGATCACTCGCGCCCATTGGTGGCCTCCTCAGCAGTGGGTGGAGCCCAAAGGGCCCTCGATCTCTCAATCAGCTATGCCAAGGAACGCCAGCAATTCGGTGTGCCCATCGCTAAACACCAGGCGATCCAGTTTATGATCGCTGAAATGGGAATGAAAGTTGAGGCGGCCCGTCTTCTCGTGCACAAAGCAGCATGGATGTGTGATCAGGGTGAAAGAAATACCGAAATCGCTTCTTACGCAAAAGCTTTTGCTTCTGACTCTTGTATGCAAATTACGACGGATGCAGTACAAATTTATGGTGGTTACGGATACAGCAAAGAGTATCCCGTTGAGAAACTCATGCGAGACGCCAAGCTCATCCAGATTTACGAAGGTACGTCCCAGATCCAGCGGCTTGTCATGGCCCGCGAATTACTTAAATAGTTAGCTGAAGGAGAACTAATGAATATTTTTGTTTGTGTGAAACAGGTTCCGGATACCGAAACTAAAATTGTTCCTACTGCTGATGGAAGCTTCATCGAAACTTCCTCCATCAAGTGGATCATGAACCCTTATGATGAATTTGCTGTTGAACAGGCGCTGCTGATTAAGCAGTCAAATCCAGCAGCAAACGTGACGGTCGTTCGTGTTGGTTCAGTCAAAGATACTGAGGCACTCCGTACAGCAATGGCGATGGGTGCTGATGATGCCGTTCTGGTTGAAGCGGGAGATAATCTTGATTCATACTCAATTGCCAAGGCGCTCAAGGGCGCTATTGAAAAGACCGGCAAGAAGCCCGATCTCATTCTCTCTGGAAAACAAGCAATCGATGATGATGCTCTTCAGGTTCCACAAGTACTTGCGGAAATGATGAATCTTCCATCCGTCACTGTGATCGTTGGATTTGAAATCTCGGGAACAACTGTAAAAGTTAAGCGCGAAGTTGAAGGCGGGGCCCTGGAAGTTTACGAGATGAACACCCCATGTGTCCTCGCGTGTAACAAGGGTCTCAACACACCAAGATACGCCTCCCTTCCGGGAATCATGAAGGCTAAGAAAAAGCCGATGGCCCAGTATTCACTTGGAGACGTTGGCGTTTCAGATGCTGATCGTCGCGTGAAATATTCGCAATTCAAACTTCCTCCGGAAAAACCACCAGGGAAGAAGTTCGACGCAATGGACCCGGCAAAGCAAAAAGAAGTTGTCGCCCAGGTTGTTGGCCTTCTCAGAACTGAAGCTAAAGTCATCTAAGTAAAAAGTTAAAAGGAAACATATATGGCAAACGTATTAGTTTTTACTGAAGTTCACGACGGCAAAGTTAAGCCCGTGACTCTTGAAATCCTCGGAAAGCTCGCGGGCCAGTCAGCAGATGTTGCTGTGATGGGTGACCTCGGAGCTGACCAGGTAGCTGAGCTCGCCAAGAATGGTGCTCAGAATGTTCATAAGCTCAAAGGTTCTAATCTCGATAAGTATTCTCCGGAAGGCTACGCGAATGCTCTTGCAGAGTTCATCAAGTCAAAGAGCTACGATTATGTTTTTGCCGGTGCAACTTCGATGGGGAAAGACCTTCTTCCAAGACTTGCGACGAAGTTCGATGCCGGACTCGCTTCCGACGTTGTGAACTTCGTTTTCGAAGGTGGAAACTTCGCCGGAACTCGCCCGCTCTTCGCTGGTAAGTGTCTTGCGAAAGTAGAAATCACAGGACCGAAACCACACTTTGTTTCGATTCGCCCGAATGCTCTCGGCATGACCGCATCTCCAACAGCTGGCGCGGGTGCTGCGGCCGATGTGAATGCCAACGCCGGCGAGATCCGCGCGCAAATTAAAGACATCATCAAAGCCGCTTCAACGAAAGTGGATCTGACGGAGGCAAATATCATCGTGACAGGCGGACGCGCGATGAAGAATGCTGAAAATTTCAAGATCCTCGAGCAGATGGCGGATGTGATCGGTGCCACTGTTGGTGCTTCACGTGCTGCAGTTGACTCGGGTTTTGCTCCCCACGCGATGCAGGTAGGGCAAACTGGTAAGACCGTTGCTCCTTCACTTTATATTGCTTGTGGTGTTTCAGGCGCCATTCAGCACCTTGCTGGTATGAGAACTTCGAAAGTGATCGTTGCGATTAACTCAGACCCGGATGCTCCGATCTTCACGAAAGCCGATTATGGAATCGTAGGGGATCTCTTCCAGATTGTTCCGATAATGACGGAAGAATTTAAAAAGCTTTTAGGAAAATAAAAAAGGGCCGCAAGGCCCTTTTTTTTATCTATCCATTATTTTCTTGTTGGAAGTTCTGCATTCCATGCTGCTGATATTGAGCATCGGGATCTACCGGCGCCATGGCCTGGGCATTCGGATCTACCTCTGCCTGTTCAACGGGTTGTTCCAGATTCACCATCTGCTCAGGTGCTGGTTGAGCCTCTTCGGCCTGTGCCTGAACCGGTTGTTCCACTTGTTCACCGGGATTTCCGAATTCATCGGTCCCGGCATTACCCGTTGCGATCTGGTCGGCCGCCGCGATTTGTTCCTGGGTTGGTTCACCCACAAAGCGCAGACGTGTTCCTTCCAACGGACCGTTGGTGAGAGTCACCATGTAAGAGGTTTGATCAACCTGATAGAGCATTCCGCTATAGACTTCGCCTTCGATATCGTATTCAAACACATTTCCATTCATTTCAGAGAAAGACACCATCACTCCCTCTCCGTTCGGAAGAGAGACGTTCAGACTATCAATCGCACCGTTGGAGGTAGAAAGACTTCCGCTATACTGATCGGCCGGCAAACCACTCTGCCATCTCTTAGGATTAATCACTTCCACGAGGTTCAGGTTAAGTTCTTCTGTAATAGCTGCACCTGGAGCTTCCTGGACAGGAGCTGCTTCCACATTAGATGAGGCAACAGTATTTACTTCCTGAACAACCGGCGCCTGAAATGCATTTTGGGAAACGGTCTGAGTGGGCTCGAGCTTCTGCCACTGAATACCAGTAGCGACCAAACGGCCGGGCTCAATAATGCCATTGAGTTCATCCAGTCTTTTCACAAACCGCATGTCCGCTCCATTGAGATGCGACTCTGAGCTGATGACGATGGCATTATATGTGCCTGTCACCACAAAGAAGAGCATTGCCAGGAAAGACAACGTCCGTTTTTTATAAAACCAATTCATACAATAACCCCTGATGCACAAAGGTTGAGCAAGGTGAATGCCAAAAACTAGACAGCTAAATAGGTGAAAGTGAGATGAGTGCGGTGAAAATGCCGGAGATTTCGTGACGGGTGTATAGAAATTAAACAGGGACGAAAATTTTCAGGAGGGAGAGAGATCAGGGTGACTGTCTAAAACTTAGACAGTCAGAATCGCCGGATCTCTATGAAAAAGACCCGGCGAGAAGAGACTATTCAGTCATCGGAGTTTGTTTCAGGTAATCAGTGTGTGAAGAGCGGAAGCGCTTAAGCGCAATCACCACGAGATCCGCTACGGTGATATTTGTGTTTTTAGACATGAGCTCGAGATCCTCAACGACCTTCTTTTCAATCTTGATATTGAGCTCTTTCAGCTCGCCCTGGTTCTGCTTCTGTGATTTCATAATTTCCCCTGTGAAAGTGGGATGATTTTAGCGCTTTTTCACTCGCGGGTCATCAGGGATTGTTTTTGACCGCAAGAATCTTGAGGGCGTTTTTTTTGCGGAGTCCCACCAGCGCCATCGTGATTTCATGGTCTAAGAGTGGGCAGTGCTGGTAGATGTCATAGGCCGTATGGCATTCAGTCAGGGTACAAAGGACCTCGAACTCTTGGGATGTGACCGGAAGCGAGTCTTCGATGAATTCCGGATCAATGATGATTTTAACATTCTCGGGCGGCTTCATTTTCAGCGACTGCTGGTAGAGCTTAAGCGATTCGGCCATCTTTTCTTTCAGCTCCTGAGTGTTGTAGGACAGCCCGATGATGCTTTCATCCACCACTTCCGGCTCTACGACATACTCATATGATTGAAGAGAAAACTCCTGAATAAACAGATGATAAAGAGCTTTCTCTCCTGCCATTCCGTTAAAAAGCGCGTCGACAATCCTCCCCTGCCGGAAAAGAATGTGGCCCAGAAACTGGCGATTAAAATTAGAGAGGATATTCACCTTTCCCGTGAACTGAACCGAAACCTGATCATCAATAACTGAAAAGAGTTTGGTATCCATGGTTCCTACTTGTTAAGTCCGAATAAGCGGGAAATCATTCCTGGTTTTTGCCCGGGTGTCGTCCCGCCAAAAAATGCCGCAACAGCAGAAGCCGTATCCATGAATGCGTCCCAGACGACTCTGCCGGCAAAGCTTTCATTACTCATATAAGGAACACCTTCATCGGAGCCAGTGCGAAGGCTGATCTCAAGTGGGATTGAGCCAATGAGCTTGGTATTCAGCTGAGCGACCGCCTCTTCAACTCCCCCCTTGCCAAAAATATGATGAGTTTTCCCGCAGCCGTCACAGATGAACGAACTCATGTTCTCGACCATCCCGATGATAGGAAGGTTCATTTTGCGGAACATTTCCAGGCCCTTCTTCGCATCAAGAAGTGCCACGTCCTGGGGAGTCGAGATTATGATAGCGCCATCAACATGGGCGTTTTGAATCATGGAAAGCTGGATATCACCGGTTCCCGGAGGAAGATCAATCAAAAGATAATCAGTCCCGGACCAGTCCACATCAAAAAGAAACTGATTCAGAACTCCGCCGAGCATAGGTCCGCGCCAGATGACTGGATCATTTTCATTGATAAAAAAGCCAAAACTCATAAAGCGAATCCCGTGTGCATCCACCGGGATAATTTTTTTCTCAGAATTAGAGCGCGGCTTTTCGTCACGCTTTCCGAAGATCATCGGTAGTGACGGTCCATAGATATCGGCATCGATGATTCCAACCGTGTGACCCTGACGCTTAAGTGCCAGAGCAAGGTTTGCCGTGAAAGTGGACTTCCCCACACCGCCCTTTCCCGATCCAATGGCGACGATTTTACCCACACCCGGGACGGTTTTTTTATTCCCGATGGCCCCATGACCAACTTTAATTTGCGCCGGGGCAGGTTCTTCCGCTTTTTTAGTGGGAGCGCTGTCGAGGGCCTTGAACACATCTTGCGACTGAGATGAGGTGGTTTTCACCATAATGTTGTCGATACCCACTGTTCCCGCGAGGGCATCCACGATCTGTTTCTCCACTGCGCGTTTCTCAGCAGGAGAAATCCCATCACGATTGTATTGGATAACGAGTTTTTCACCCTCCATCGCCACATGCTGCCAGCGGTTCTCTTCATCAAAAGATTTTCCGGTGGCGGGGTTAGTAATAGAGGTTAGGCGCTGGCGAATCTGATCGGACATAAAAACCTGACTGTTATGGTGGGAAATAAGTGGATTATTTCCGTATGGATGAATTTCCGACTTCATTTTATGATGTAAGGAAACACTTGAACAGGACAAAGCATTTGGCATTCTATAAACGCTCGACCTTTCTGATTGATCCCAAGTTCCAGCTCCGGTTCAGCTTCATCGTTTCGGCGATGTTTCTTATCGGAAGTCTTGTTTATGCCTTTGTCGTTTTCGACTTCATTGAAGACATGGGTAATCAATATGCTCTCACCAGACTCGGAGTGAGTGAAGCCGCCAAGAGCTTTCTGTTTTTTCTCATTCCTTTTCAGCTTCTTCTTACGGCCCTGGTCGTTTTAACATCGATATTTCTCACCCACAAAGTAGCTGGGCCCCTCTACAAATTAAAAAATCACCTTCTCCAAATTCGTGAAGGGGAGCCGGTTACTCCGCTTGAATTCCGAACTGGAGATAATTTTGCCGACGTAGCTGAGGAAGTCAGTTCGTTTCTGGACTGGATGATCTCGAATCAGGAAGCAGATTTTAAATATGTTCAGGAAGTTGCCGCTTACGTCGACAATCTCGCGCTGGTAATTCCAGACGATAAGAAGCCAGTTCTTAATGAAATTTCCCGCCGTCTGAAAGACATCAGCTCCCGCTATAAAAAGGAATATTGATTCTCTGTTCAATTCTCCTGATGGTGTTATAATTTTTTCTATTCATCCATGAGGGATGAGTAGAACGGATTTAATGAAAGTTTTCCTCTCCATTCTATTCTTCATCAGCTCTGTCAGAGCCTCGACGACGCTCGCGTCTTCAGCTTCGCTGGTACCGGTAGAGAAGATAAATCTTACCCGCGCCGACCACATCATTGGCGAGCACATGGTTAATATGATGAAGCTCACGGAGAAGGGCTACGTGAGCCAGGACGTACTCTCCAAAGTCATTTCTGAGACTAAAAAGTCACCCAACTTTTCCATGTTCATTCCGTGGCTTGAATCAATTCTCCACATCTCAAAAATCACCGGCCATAAGGATCTGATCACTCACTGCCGGCAATATGTGAGCCGCAAGCAGGAGCTTTCGCTGGAGCGGGTTCTGGAAAGGGTTGCCGGGAACTATTGCAGAGAGCGTGCTCTTCACGCCATTAATCGTGACATTGAAAAAAACAAACTTATTCCTGAAGAGTCCTCGCTTTTTATCCAGGAACACCTGAAATTCTTCCTCACGAAAAAGAATCGCAAGGACTTTGCTTTCTTTATTCAATCACAATCATCTCATCCTGAGGTTCTCAAAAAAATCTCGCAGGATGTGACGAACTATAGTGTTCAGAATCAGATTGTTCCCTCTCACGATGTCCTGAAAGACATCCTGATTAATGAACAGATCACAAAACTTATTCAAGAGAAGGGATTTAATCCCCTTCAGCATCAGAACGTTTTCTATGCCGAATACGGAAAACTGATCGAGATGGGCTACCGGGCCATCGACAGTAAGCCGACCGAAAATAAAATCAAGGAACATTATAAGTTTCTCAAGAACTACATTGATCTCAATCAGGATCATCTTCCCGTAGGACTTTGCCTCTCCCGCCTGAATGATTTTGCCAAAGCAGTCTTTCGTTCCGGTTTCAAGGATCTCTCACGCGAAATTTTCAAATTTATCGTGAAAAAGAACAATAAGGAGATTCAGGAAGATGCTCTTTTCTTCTATCTCTGGACCTGGCTTGCAAATAACGAGTGGAAAGACGGACTGAAGCTAGCCGAAAGTTACAATCTACTGAAGAAGCCCAAGGACATTAATGATCCTCGTCTCCGCTTCTGGATTGCTTACGCACTCGAGGAAACCGGGAAGAAGAGCGACGCAATTGAGCTTTATGAGCACATCATTCAGAACAATCCGCTAAGCTACTATGGAATTATGTCCTCCAAAAAAGTCTGGTCGCTCAAGCCGGATTCAAAGCTTGCCAAGTTTTATACTGAAAGGTCTATCCGAAGCCCCGCTCTTGATGTCAAAAAGATCGAGCTCGATCAGGATCATCTTGCTTCGCTCATCCGTCTTCGGGTATGGGCCAAAATTGATAATCAAAGAATGATGGAGCTTGAACTCAAACGCCTCAATCTGCATAGCATGCCTCTCTACATCGTGAAACACCCTACCGATAAACAGCCTCACGTGAAGTCCGAGCTTCATCTCCTGAATGGTAGAATCATCCAGGAATCACAAAACTATCTGGCCACTTTCCGCTATCTTTATCAGGTTCTCGATAAGGGCGAAGTGGTGTTTAACCGTGAACTGTTAGAAATTCTTTATCCTTCGCCTTTCCTGGGTGATCTCAAGAAGGCCCTGAAAAACGACAAGCTTGATCCGATTATCGTGCTCTCGCTTATCCGTCAGGAATCCGTCTTTAATCCTCTCGCACGCTCTCCCGTGGGTGCCAGGGGCCTCATGCAGCTCATGCCTACCACGGCCAGGAGAATGAAGAGATCGGTTCGTGAAAAGCATCTCGCGAATCCCAATATCAATATCGAGCTCGGCACCAAGTACTTCAAGAATCTCCTGAAGCGCTATGATGGAAACCTCGTTTATGTACTGGGAGCTTACAACGCCGGTGAATCACGCATTGAGCGCTGGAAAAATCTCTATTTTGATACGGATGAAACGATCCTGAAAAACATTGAGGCCATCCCCTTCCTCGAGACCAGAAATTACGTGAAGCTCATCTTCCGCAATATCTTCTTCTACAAAATTCTCCTGGAAGGCGAGAAGCAACAACTTGCCGATGCCAAAGAGGCCAACAAGCTCTTCGACATCCACCTCGGATTTAACAAATAAGTATTTCCACAAAATTTACGATTGGAACTTGGTGATTTTGGCCAAAACGTTTCAGATTCCAGGAGCTGAAGCTCGAGGATTGAGGCGTACGTAAAGTACGCCGCAATGACGAGAGTTGATAGGACGACGAAGATGGAATGTTTTCGGCTAAATCACACGTTGAATTTAAAGTGGATCACGTCACCGTCTTTCACTTCGTATTCCTTGCCTTCCATGCGGAACTTCCCGGCTTCTTTAACTTTGCCTTCTGAGCCGAGAGCGAAGAGATCATTACAGTGATAAACTTCCGCCTTGATGAATCCACGCTCGAAATCGGTATGAATTACGCCGGCGGCCTGAGGAGCTTTCGCACCTTTCGGAAAAGTCCAGGCACGGACTTCTTTTACGCCCGCAGTGAAGTAAGTGTACATGTCGAGCATCTTGTAACCTTCACGAATCATTTTCGTGAGACCTGATTCTTCGATGCCGATATCTTTCAGAAACTCAGCTTTTTCTTCAGCTGTCTCAAGGGCCGCGATTTCGGATTCGATCTTTCCGCAAATCGTGATGACATTAGCACCCTCTTTCGCAGCGATCTCTCTTACTTTCTTAACGTGCTCATTTTCAGACTTAACATTGGCCTCATCTACGTTACAAACGTAGAGCATCTTTTTCATGGTGATGAGGTGAAGATCTGAGACGGCCTCGATTTCATCTGCGTCCAGCGGAAGTGAGCGGGCCGGTAATCCCTCTTCAAGAGTTTTCACCAGGCGCTCAAGAATCGGCTTAGAAATCTTCGCCTTCTCCTGAATTTTCTTGTCCTGTGACTTGAGATATTTATCGAGGGTTTGAATCCTTTTTGTAACGGATTCAAGGTCGGCCAGAGCGAGCTCGATGTTGATGACTTCGATGTCTGATACCGGATCTACTTTCCCGGCGACGTGAATGATGTCGTTATCTTCAAAACAACGGACTACGTGGCAGATCGCTCCCACCTGGCGGATGTGACCGAGAAACTGGTTACCAAGGCCCTCACCTTTGGAAGCACCTTTCACGAGACCGGCGATATCCACGAACTCCGTAATGGCCGGGATGATTTTTTCCGGGCCCACGATTTTCGCGATTTTCTGGAGTCGATCATCTGGAACGTGAACCACCCCAACGTTCGGTTCGATGGTACAGAATGGATAGTTAGCAGCTTCCGCCGGAGCCGACGTGAGTGCCGAGAAAATTGTCGACTTACCAACATTCGGTAAACCAACGATTCCACAATTCATACCCATAGAGACCTCTTACGCTAAAAGATTTTTCTTATTATAAATTCCGACTTTGCTCACACCATCTACCACAGCGGTAAGCATCGGGTCATTCAGTTTTTCCAAAAGAAGCGGCAATTGTACCTGTTCTTCCTTCGAAAAGGGACTCAAAACCCATCCGGAGACATTCCCATGAGGAGGTCTTCCAATTCCCACTCTCATACGCCCGAAATTTTCAGTACCTAGGCAGGCGGCAATGGATTTCAGTCCATTATGTCCGGCAAGTCCGCCACCCATTTTAAAGTGAACTTGTCCGAAAGGAATATCGAGTTCATCGTGAATAACGAGGATCTGTTCAGGAGGAATCTTAAAAAATGCGGCCATCGGTTGCACGGACTCTCCGGAAAGATTCATGAAAGTCTGTGGCATGAGACCATAGAATTTCAGGCCCTGATGAGAAGCTTACGCATACAGACCTTTAAACTTTGATTTCCAGTTGGAGTTACGAAATGAAGGAGAAGATTCGAGCAGCATCCAAGCAATGTTGTGTCTCGTTTGAGCGTATTCGGAACCTGGATTGCCGACGCCTACAACGAGCTGAAACACGCTAGATGAAAAGCGAGCTTACCGAATCATGATTGAATGTCCGGTGAATCGCTTTTGCCAGGATGTCTGCTACTGTGACGACTTTGATCTTCTCGAGTTTTCTACCGGCTTCTGAGAGAGGAATGGTATCAGTCACGATCACGGCCTCAAGTTCTTCGCACTCAGCGATACGCTGGATTGCGGGATCAGAGAAAACCGGATGTGTGGCAGCAGCGTAGATTTTCTTGGCACCGTTTTTCCGGAGAGCTTTTGCCGCCTGAACAAGAGTCCCGGCAGTATCGATCATGTCGTCGATGATAATACAGTCTTTACCTGCAACGTCTCCGATCACGTTCATGGCTTCGGCGACGTTCGGACCAGTTCTGCGTTTATCAATGAGTGCGAGGTCAGCGTTCATTCTCTTGGCGTAGTAACGAACGCGCTCAACACCACCGGCATCCGGAGAAACAGTAATCAGGTTTTTCGGATCGAGATTTTTCTGGACCCATTCCAGAAGAACGGGTGAAGCAAAAATATTATCGAAAGGAATATTGAAGAAGCCCTGGATCTGACCAGCGTGAAGATCCATGGTCACTACCCGAGTTGCGCCCGCAACGGTGATCATGTCGGCCACGAGTTTTGCCGTGATCGGAGTTCTTGGTGAGCTCTTACGATCCTGACGTGAATATCCGTAATGAGGAACCACGGCCGTAATAGAATTTGCTGATGCGCGTTTCAGAGCATCCACAATGATGAGGAGCTCCATAAGACTTTCGTTGACCGGAGTACAGGTCGACTGGATCACAAAAACATCAGCACCGCGGACGTTTTTTTCGATCTCACAGTAGATCTCACCGTTGGCAAATCTTCTCAGCTGAGGATTAACAAGGGGAACATCTAGAAATTCGGAAATCTTCTTCGAGAGGTGGGGGTTGGAGGTACCAGAGACTAGGACTATTCGTCTCATCACTCAGAATCTCCTTAGAAGGTGGTAGGGGTGCCAGGGTTCGAACCTGGGCATGGCAGAATCAAAATCTGCTGACTTACCACTTGTCGACACCCCTACAGATACTTTTTCGTTCAAAGAAATATAGATTAGTTCATCATCTTTAGCAAGACATCCGCAAGGAGAACCCTCCCTTTTTTGTGAGGAAAAATGGACACATCAGAAGGGATTTCTTATAGTTTTGATAAACAATTTCCAACGTCATCCACAGGGAGTCCTCGTGACCGCAAAAAGGTTTCCATACGTTATTATTGCTCTGGTTTCTGCACTGAGCATCAATTCGGCCTTGGCCCTTCCTATCGACTGGACCGGTGTTTTCGGGGTCGATACTCACCTTTTGAATAATGTCTGCCGGACCAAGGATGATATTCCGGCCAAATTCGATAATCTTGGGAACCGAATCACAGCTACTGAAGGTACTCAGGGCATTGATGGTGACTGCGGGGCCACTTTCCAAACGTATATCTTCAAGCTGAACCCACAGATTATCGTCAACGATGGGGTCACTCTGAAAGGTGAATTCTCATCGGGCTACATCCGCGGCGGATTCGCTGGTGATGAAGCAACCAATGGTCAGAATGGTACCGGCGGATCTTATTTCTTTGCTTCACAGGCTCAGCGCTCAGGTCTGAACGTAAACCAGATGTACATGGAGCTCTACGCCGATACCGCTCTTATCCGTATTGGCCGAATGGCGAGAAATTATGGGATGGGAATTGTCTTCGATGGTGGGAATGATCCATGGGATCGCTTCTTCACTATGTACGATGGGATCGACGCTGAAATGAAGATCGGTAACTTCAGCGTGACTCCGTATTACGCAAAAATTTCTACTTATGATGATGGGGCAGTAAGCGGAAGACCGGCCGGCGCTCGTCCAGCCGGTGGATGGGATGTACGCGAAACGGGTATTTCGGCCAAGTATGACAACAAAGCTCGTGATCTCGTTGTCAGTGTGCTCTATGGAAAGAGATTCTCGGAAGCAAAGAATTCACTTTATAACAATAATTCCCCTACTACAGATGATACTCGCCCGATCGGAAAAACCGAAGTGACCGTGATCGAGCCCTACGTTTCCAAGAAATGGAATAAGTTCAAGGTTGCTGCAGAAGCATCTCTTCAGTCAGGCGATTACGGAGACATCTATGGAAATGGAGAAAGCTCACGCCTGGCCGCCAACGCTTACATCGCGGAACTTAAATATGATCTCAATCCGAAATGGGACGTGGGCGCGACAGTCGGACAGGTTGACGGTGACAAGGGTGATTCAAACAAATTCGAAGCACTCTACCTCCATCCCAACTATCACGTAGCAGATCTCATGTTCCGTTATAGCTACCCGGCGTTTAATGAAGGCGGAAAATCTGTTTTTGATTCTTCCATTACTAACGCCCGCTTCTGGAAAATTTACGGAAATTATAAGACTGACAAATGGACCTGGAAGGGTGCTTTCGTCATGGCCAATGCCATGGAGACAGCGAAAGCTGGATCGCGCGGTTATCACCATGAAGAAAATTATTCATTCGATTCAACTCAAAAGCAAAAAGATGATTATGGATACGAAGTTGATTTCGGCTTTGATTACCGCTGGAATCCCAATGTCGTGATCAGCGGCTACTATGGATACTGGGTCGTGGGTGATTACTATGCATTCTCAAACGACGCTGAAGAAATTGATGTGCAGAACGTCCACGGCGGTGGTCTCAGAGCAACTCTCGAATTCTAAGTACAAAAAAAAAGCCCCTCTTTCGAGGGGCTTTTTTTTAATCTTCTTATCTTCCGTACAAATTTGGATAATTGTAACCCTGGCTCATCCAGGCCGGTTGTTGTCCCATGCCCATGCCCATTCCCATCCCCATACCAGGCTGCTGCATATAAGGTGACTGCGCGTACATCTGACCGTAAGGCGAATTCATCATTGGATTTTGTCCGAACATCGGCTGCTGACCGAACATAGTTTGCTGCTGACCAAACTGCTGGGCGAACATCTGTTGTCCGCCCATCATCTGGTTGCCATACATCGGCTGCTGTTGTCCCATACCAAACCAGTTCATGCCCACCTGACCATACTGCGGCTGTTGTTGACCCATAAAATTCTGGCCCATGGTTCCCTGATAACCAAAACCCGCCTGGAATCCGGCCTGGCCCATCATGTTTTGATTCTGACCATACATATTGGCAAATGGATTCTGCGGCATATTCATCATCGTCTGGTTACCGTAAGGCTGAGTCTGATTCATCATCCACGGAGGAAGCATGGATTGCTGTCCACCAGGTTGTCCTGGCACCTGGCCGCCGGCATCTGCCGTTCTCGGAGGAACCACTGTTGTGTCAGCTGGAGTTGCTGCCGGCACTTCTTCGCCATTCTGACGGGCCACGTATTGGCGGCCTTCGGCCTCAAGAGTTGCGTACTGAGAAGCCTTCGCTGCGAATTCCTGAGAGCGCTCGAGATCAATCTGGTTGTACTGGCGAAGAGCATTCTGGAGTTCCTGAATTCTCTGCATGGAATCCTGGATACATTTCTGGGTATTCCGGAAATATCTATAGCAGTATCCGCCTGGCTGAACGCGGGCGTATTCGCTTTGAATTTCCTGAGTATAGTTCTGGGTACGGCGCTCGATGTTCCGGTTCATGGCGTTCGCAAGATCAGTATAAGACTGTGCCATTCCGGTGGTAACACCGGTACGGATGTCGTAGTTCTCGCGAGCTGTGACAATTTTGTTGGCGAGTTCGCCGCGAGCATTGGCGATTCTGATACGAGCAGCATCCGGAGTAACTGTCACACCGCTTACTGTTGTCCCGACCTTCGCGCCTTCAGCGACTGCGATTCGAATTCCTTCCATTTTCTCAGCGTCAGCAAACATTCCCTTAGCGAGAAGCTTATCAACGTGAACTTTCTGGAAGTAGGGAGCTTTTCCGAGAGCAAGGAGCTCGTTACGAAGAGTTTGAAGCCTTGTTCTTCCGGCCGCCAGTTCAGTGCCTTCCAGATTTGAGAGCGCATTGAATTGATCAGCAACTTGCTGCCGTTTTGGTTCAACGATGAAGCGATCAAAGTCAGCAATGACTTTTAGATCGTCTTCTGTGAGGTCCTTGTTTTCGGCAATTTTTTTCGCCGTTGCTTCAGCGGCCTGAAGGATCAGACTGTCTCTGATCGCACCAAGGTCACCTTCATAGTTATTGCGTTCGATGAAGTCTACGAGGCGTTGGTATTCATTTGGCTGACAGTTTCTGAGAGTATCAGCTTCAGAGGCAAGGCGGTTTCTTTCGAGATCTGTTGAAGAATAAACCATTCCGATAGTGGGATGGATCTTCTCATACACGTCACAACCGTTTACGCGCTCAAGACCGAAACGTGGATCGATCTGTGATGAGACCGGACCATGAGAAAGGAAAGCGAGCTTTCCTGTTTCATCGATTCCGGAGAATGTCTGACTCACTGGTTGTTTATAGATAGCAGCTTCATTGATCCTGCCATCAGCACCAACAACACCCGACACTTCAAGACACTTCTGGAAGCCCTGGATGTCGTTACTGAAAGGTTTCTTTTCGAAAACCGGAAGGCCATCGGCTCCGATTTTAGTAACGGTAAAACATTTTTTATCACCGGCATCAGTCACTTCCGCCGGACAAGATTCGCCGTCTTTGAAATTAACTTCTACCGCGTATACTTTTCCACCATCGATTTCATTCTCACGAACATTCCACTCGAGCATTGAATTACAGTTACCAATCATCTTCGCCGGCGAAGACACTGTCAGTGTTCCAGACGATGGTTGCGAGTCGATATTTAATTGAGCGTCTTTTTGAAGAATGAGACCAGTGAGATATTTCAAAGGGAGGGATGCTTGTCTGCTTTCATTACACTCAGAATTTGTTTCTGATGGTCGGATCGTAGGTGAAGAAACTCCGGTGGGTGATTTAGCAACTTCTACTCCCGGCTCCGTTGGTAGACTCGATTGATGTCTCTCAAGAGAAGATAAAAGTCCTTGCGCGTGAGCTGAAACAGCAAACATCGACAGCACAAGTAATGGGAAAATTTTCATAATCATCCTCAAACAAAGGTTCACACTTCACTTTCGATTCGGAGTAAATGTATGAAAACTTTAGAAATCAGATCAGGGTATAGGGGTCGACATCGATCTTATAAGACACCGAGGCCATGGACTTGTAATTAAGTTCAAAGGATTTCAAAAGGTTGTGTAATTGCGACAGATCCTGCGACTTAAGGAGAATTGACCAAGTAAATTGGTTGGACTTTTTTTCAATATGGGCCGGACGGGGTCCCAGGATCGTAACTTCGCCGAAGTGGTCCTGGATCAGTTTTCTGAACATGGGCCCGATATTCTCGGTCACGTGATCCACCAGGCGGTCCTGAAAACGTGAGGAAAAATGAATCATCGCCAGTCTTTTATAAGGAGGACAATCGCACAGCTCGCGGATCTTTAATTCAGATTCATAAAAATCATGAAATGAATGTGCCTTCACCATTTGAAACAGAGAGCTCTCGGGATTTAAAGTCTGGATGAGAACTTTACCGTCCTGGGAATATCTTCCCGCGCGACCCGATACCTGTGTCAATGTCTGGTAAACCCTTTCCTGTGATCTGAAATCCGGAAAGTTCAGCTGGCTATCAATTCCCAGAATTAAAACAAGTTTTACTTTTTCAAAGTTGTGACCTTTGGAAAGCATCTGCGTGCCAACCATGATGTCGATTCTTCCTTCATGAAAGTCATCCAGCCGTTTTTCCAATTGGGTGAAATTCTTAATCTCTTCCCGATCAAATCTTTCAATCCTCTTATCCGGAAAAACTTTCTGGAGTACTTCCTGGACTTTCTCCGTACCGAAGCCTTTTTGAACCATGGTGAGTGATCCGCACTCCGGACACTGTGACGGAATATCATCCTTATACTCACAGTGATGACAGGCGAGAAGGTTCTTCTTTTTGTAGTATCTCAATGTAATGGAACAGTTCGGACAATTGAACTGATGACCACACGCACGGCATTGAATGTAATTGGCAAATCCCAGGCGGTTTACAAATACCAGAACCTGATCACCATTTTTCAACGATGCCCTGATGGCATCGAGAGAAGTTCTGACGATGGGCCAGGTGTCGTCCTCTTTCATGGATTTGTCGCGGGCGTCGATGAGTTCAATCGCTGGAAGATAAGCTTCGCCCGCACGCTCTTTCATCTCAAATAGATGCCCTTTCGTATTCTGAGCATGGAACTGCGCATAGGTCTCAAGACTTGGTGTCGCTGAACCCATGACCAGCGGTATGCCCAGGAGCTGGGCCTTTTTAGAAGCGACGTCGCGTGCGTTGTAAGGACAACGATCATCCTGCTTGTAGGAAGTATCGTGTTCTTCATCGATCACAATGAGGCCAAGATTCTTTAAGGGAATAAAGACCGAACTCCTGACACCCATGAGAAGACACGGTGTCTCGAGAGTACGCGCCATTTGCCAGATCTGGTACTTCTGAGAGTCAGCGAGTTCTGAGTGATAAGAATAAATCGGGGCCGAGATATATTTCGCAAAAGTCGAAATGAATTGGGGAGTAAGGTTAATTTCCGGTAGTAGAAAAAGAACTGATTTTCCTTGCTCCAGAGTTGCCTTGATAAGATCTAGATAGACAACGGTCTTACCACTTCCGGTCACCCCGTGGATGAGTGATCGCCCGTAATTATTAAGGCCTTCCCGGATACTTTGAATAATTGTTTTCTGGATCGGATTGGGTACAAACTCCAGCTCTTTCCCCTCACCCTGAACGACATCCAGAGGACGAGGCCGCTTGAGATGGTTCGGAAGACAGTCAAAAATGAGCTGGCCCAGGCTGTAATGGTAGTAACCGGCCATCCACTCAAATAATTCCAGTTCATTTTCCTGGAGCTTCCATTCCGGAACAAGATTGGTGATGGATTTAATTTTATCGACGGGAGTATTTTTGTATTCTTCCGAGGCGCTCTCGTCAGTTGCGAGTACGCATCCAACTTCTTTCCGCTTTCCCAGCGGAACCTCAACCACCTGTCCGCGGGTAAGATCTCCCTCATAGTGATAGAGAAGGCCTTTATTTTTCAGGGGAAAATTAACTGCGACCCGGGCAACTTTCATCAGAGAAGAAAATCCGGACGAGGTATCTGGCTTTCCTTGCCTTTAAGAATCGTATCCCACTTTTTCAGGCGACGGACGATATCTTCTTCTTTTTCGAGATAATGACGGAGGTCGGTAACTTCAACCTGATAATTGTCACCGCTGAAATCACGGATCAGCATCGTTCTCGGAAAACGATGAGTCCCATTAAGGAGCCCGTAGTTCCGACAGAGAATTTCCATTTCACCAGCAGCTGACTTGAAGACGATCTTCATGACATCACGACTATTGTAAGCGAATGCAGCGGTGAAGGGTCCCGCTTCCGCAAACCAGGCCATGTCCCCTTCTTCTTTGGCGAGCTTCACCTGTTTCGTGTCGATGTACATGGATTCATCCATCACTGCCTCAACTCTCTCACGGGCCGCTGCATCTTCCGGACGAAGGGGATTCACTTCTGTCTTTTTGGCTGCGCGATCCTGATTGATCGTCACGAGATATCTCTTATAGCTCGCAAGGTATTCGATCTTCTCGCGATTAATCAGATCGCTGTTCAATTTTACCGGCACGCCCAGCGATTTAAGATAGTTCACCATGTGTGAGCCATTATTAAATGCCAGCGAGTTTACCAGTGCAAAGAAAACACCCTTCTCCATTTCTTCGACAGAAGGTTTCAGCGTGAAGGGAGAAAAGGTTGAATAATATATTTTATGTTCCAGTGAGTTTTCAGAAAAGGTACTGTCGCGATAGCGGGCCTGAGCAATTTTAAGATTGTCGCCTACTCCTTTCGTGAGAAAGATCCGGAAATATTCATCGGCCAGTGGTTGCGCTTTTCCTTCTTCACCCGGCACTATTTTTCTGATCGTCATTGTGAAAGAGACACCATTCGCTGTCACATCCGCATTGGAACCGTGACGAAAGAGTGATTCGATGGTTGGTACGAATGCCAGGACATTTGACGAGAAAAAAATCAGAAGGAAGAAAGCGCGAATCATAATTTGATACCGTGTTTGTTAAGCCTGTATTTCAGAGAGGCTATAAATGTATCACGAATTGCCGGATCTTTGAGTGCGAAATCAATTGTCGCGTCCAGATATCCCGGAAGTGAACCAGTATCAAATCGCTCGCCTTCAAACTTATAGGCAAATACATCACGCTTCTGACAAAGAACACTGATCGCATCCGTCAGCTGGTACTCATTTCCTGCCCCGCGCGGGATCTTTTCGAGGATATCGAAAATTTCCGGACTCAGAACATATCTTCCCGGCGTCGCGAGATTGGTGGGCGCATCTTCCGGCTTCGGCTTTTCCACCATGCCCGTCATACGCAAGGTTTTCTCGTCAACAATATCGCCTTTCACGATCCCGTACTTTGAAGTTTGATCCTTCGGAACTTCCATCACGCCAATGACTGAGGCACCGTTATTTTTTACAGAGAGATCAATCAGTTGCTTGATGGCAGGGTTTTTATCATTGATCACTATGTCGTCGCCAAGAAGAACGGCAAACGGCTCATTACCAATCATGCTTTTCGCACAAAGAACAGCATGGCCCAGACCAAGTTGTTCCTTTTGACGAACACTTGTGACATCGACCATGGAACCAATTTTCCGGATGAGCTCCAGCTCTTTCAATTTGTTATTTCTCTCGAGAAAAGCCTCTAGCTCCTGATTGCGATCAAAGTAGTCCTCGACCGCAAATTTCCCGGAAGCAGTGACGAAAATCACCTGCTCGATTCCGGCTTCACAAGCTTCTTTTACGATATAGTGAATCATCGGGACATTGATGATCGGAATGATTTCTTTTGCTATTTCTTTTGTCGCCGGAAGAAAGCGGGTGCCTTTACCAGCAATAGGAATAATGGCCTTTCTGATTCTCATAAATATCCTTGTTTAAGAGAAAAATATTCTCTACATTTTGACTATGACCAAACTCAAATTTTTCACTGTACTTGCAGTCGCGGGAACTTTAAATACGACAACGGCCCTTGCGGCGAACATCAGGGAGTTTCAGACTACCCGCTTGAACTCAACGGCAGGTGCCGGTGTTGCGAGTATTCTTTCTACCGAAGCGGCCATATTAAATCCAGCGACCTCTACTTTTTTTGAAGGCAATAGCGCGTCCTATCAGTCTTACACAACATCGCTTCAGCACAAAAACACTCTGCGTGATACGAATAGCGATTCCTTCGCCAAGCAAAATCGCTCCCAGGGGATGTTTTTATCCGACTCTTCCAGTGGGGTTAAGGGCGGTGTGGCGTATTTGAGCCAGAAAGAAAATCGCTACGAGAGAGAAAAAGTGGTCCTTCACGGCGCCGCTCCTCTTGGGCCCAAATCCTCTCTCGGTGTGACTTACAATTTTCTCCAGGACACTCTTCCCCGCGGAAGACACGATCGGCATCAGACTTCGCACCAATTGAGCATGGGAATTCTTCACATCATCGATGAAGCAACCACTCTGGGAGTTGTTATCACAGATCCCACCCGTACTACCCCGGGAGAAGAAAGGCTTTTGGCCGGCTTTCAATACCAAATAGCTTCAAGGTTTGTGATTATTGGAGATGTTGGTGCCCAGTATTCAAAATCATTTTCTGAAAACTATCTCTGGCGGGCGGCCCTTCAACTCAATATCTTTAGTGACTTCTTTATCCGCGGGGGAAGATTTCACGAAAACATGACCCAATCCAAGGGTACCGGCTGGGGTGCCAGCTGGATTGGACCAAGATTCGGGGTCGAGTTTGCTCAGAAAATGACCGAGTACTATGGTAAGAGATCTTATGTGTATCAGGATGAAAAACTGGTCGATACATCGCTGTCGGCAATCATCAAATTTTAAATTTTTCCGATAAGCCGGCATGTCCAGTAAATCCGGGAGAACCGCCAGAGAAGAACGCGAAAAACGTCTCATTCTCAAACATAGATTCGAGACAAGGATCACGGTCGCGCGTTTTGGAAACGAGTCGCGCGGAGTGAAAGATTTTTCCGGAGCTCTCCGGAAATTTACTGATTATCTACAGGTGATGGCAGAGGTTAAAGGTGTCCCGGATATCTACTCACTTAAGCCCCAGCACTTTGATCCAAAAAAAGACGTTACCGAAATGCTGATGATAAGCCATATCTACTTCGAGATGGCCAAGATGTATGATGCCGTTCCAAAGTTCCACGATGAATCTAAACGATGTATTGATCAGTTTGTGCTCTTCTCTGTGAATCAGCCTTTCCAGGTCATAAATTCTGAGCTCATGCGAAAGCATCTCAAGAAGACACTGTTCAAGAATGTTGAGATCTTCAGGAATGCCTATGTCCAGATCTTTGTGCAATCAAAGAAATGTTATGTGGTCACTTTTTGCCTCGGTGGCCAGCATCCCGTTACTCAGGACTTTCGCGCACTGAAAGACATCCTTCTCGAATACAGGGCGGGTCAGGAGCTCGTCAGGATTTATTATAAGTATTCCTCCGTGGCAGTTCATCGCTGGGAAGGAAAACCCGCGGCGCTTCTCGCGGGGAAATGGATTGTACGGCCGCTTCTCGTTTTGTTTTCAAAAGCAGTCCTACGGACTATACTCTTTAAATGATTCTCTCCCGGATTCTGATAAAAGAATGGTTCAAGACCCTGATCGGCGCAATTGCCGTTCTGTTTCTGCTTATATCAACTGCTGACCTCATCAATGGATTTCTTCAGGGAAAAGATTCATCCCGCGTTCTTCTTGAATATCTTCTGAAGATGCCTGATCTCATGGGAAAGATGTTTCCCATCTGTTGCCTGGTAGCTTCTCTTTTTTCTCTCAACAAGCTCAAGGGCCATGCTGAACTCATTGCCATTCTCGCGGCAGGATATTCATACAAGAGAATTTATGTCCTGATCGGAACTTGCGCTCTTTCCGTCGTGGCATTGCAATTTGTGAATCTCGGTTTTGTCGAACCCATGGCCAATAAAGTAAAGCGACAGGAAATTCAAAAAAGCCGGAAGTCTGAAGGGAAGTACCTCACCAGAAGCTCTCTGGAAGGTGGAAAATTCTGGTATAAGTCCCAAAATTATTTTGCCTCATTTTCCTACTTCGACCGTCACAAGCTGCTGCTAAAGGATCTTGAGCTTTACTATTTCAACGATAAGCATATCAGTACCCGGATTCTTTCGGCCGGTTTTGCTCACTTTGAAAATGGAAAGTGGGCACTGACCGACATTTCCGAAATTTCTGATCTTGATGGAACTTCATTTCCCGTCATTGCGGCAAAAGATAATTATCTCCTTGAGCTCGCGGAAACACCGGAGGACTTCGGGGAGTTTGAAGCCGATCTCACAACACTTTCCTTTTTTAAACTTTCTCGCTTTGTCTCCAGACTTTCCAAGACCGGAATCAATGTCTCTGAATATGAAATTCTCCTGATGAATAAGGTCTTTTTGAGCCTGATCTGCCTGGTCTTTGCCCTATTCCCGGTGTCGACCATTTTTAATCCAAATCGACGATCGAGCTCTTTTGGTAAGAATGTCGTTCTGACTCTCCTGGTTACGGTCGGATTTTGGGTACTTTACAGCTCTGCCGTGGCCTTTGGTAATTCAGGCAAAGTCCCGCCGCTCGTGGCGACCGGAATTGTCCCCTGTCTCTTCATGGCCTTCGTCCTGGGAACCTTCCTCAAGAATCGAAAACTCGCAATTTAAAATCACTTCCCGCCATGCTATAAAACCAGCATGAATTTAGACAATTACAAGCTCACAGGAAGTGAACTTCCTATTTCCGTTTATCCGGAGCCCGTGCTTTCAAAGGTTGCGGAGCCGGTGACGGATTTTACTAAGGATCTTGAAAAGCTGGTCGAAGACATGCTCTTCACCATGTACCACGCTCCCGGCATTGGTCTCGCAGCCCCGCAGGTAGGAAAGAGCATTCGTCTTTTTGTTCTGGATGTAGATTACGATCGTGAAGTCATTACGAACTCATCCGGCAAAGAAGAAGTTCGCTTATCCGAATTCAAACCGATGGTCTTCATTAATCCCGTCATAACCGGAATGAGCGGATCGACTACGTATGAAGAGGGCTGCCTTTCTGTCCCTGGTGTCTATGAGGAAGTGAAACGTCACAAGGCTGTACATGTGAAATTCCAGGATCTGAAAGGTAACTTTCACGAACTGGAAGCCGACGATATGCTCTCCATCTGCATCCAGCATGAGAACGATCACCTTGATGGAGTCGTCTTTATCGAGCGTCTCTCCAATCTCAAAAAGAATTTCTATAAAAAGAAAATGGCCAAAGAGAAGGGCCGATGAAGAAATTCAGAGTCGCGTTCTGCGGAACACCTGACTTTTCAGTCCCGACTCTGGAGCTTCTGAGTAAACATCCTCAAATAAATCTTCGCTATGTTATCTCCATGCCGGATCGACCGGCTGGTAGAGGAATGGAACTCAAGTCTCCCGAAGTAATTGAGTTCGCCAAAAAAAATAACATTCCCTTCTTCCAGACAGAAAACATCAATCGCGAAGAAGAGTTCAAGAAAAAACTCAAAGAAGAGCAGCTTGATTTCATCGTTGTCCTCGCCTTCGCTCAGTTTCTGGGCGAAGAGATGCTCACGATGGCGAAGCTCGGTTGCTACAACATCCACACTTCGATTCTTCCCAAATACAGAGGAGCAGCTCCCATTCAATACGCTCTCTGGAATGGTGATACGGAAACAGGCGTCTCCATCCAGCAGATGGTGAAAAAAATGGATGCGGGCGATCTCGTGCATTTCCGGACTGTGGCCATTGGTCCCCAGGAAACCGGAGGACAACTTTATACTCGTCTCAAAGAGGAAGCGGCCATTGCCATGAACGAGCTGATTCAGAAAGTTTCGGAAGACAAGGTAACGTATACGAAACAGGATGAAACCAAAGTTTCGTTTGCGCCGACCCTGAAAAAAGAGGACGGACTTCTGAAGTTCGGAGAAAAAACAACGACGCAGATCCTGAATCTCATCCGCGCCTGTGATCCATGGCCCGGAACCTATTGCTTCTTAAACGGTAAACGCCTCAAAGTGCTCAAGGCCGAAAAATATCATGCTGGTATTGGTGCCGGAAAAGCGAAAAACGACATGGGCTCACTCATTGTCGGCTGCACCGACGGAACACTTCGCCTTTCTGAGATTCAGCTTGAAGGAAAAAAACCCTGCAGTGATCGCGAACTATTGAACGGAATTAAAACTGACATCAACATCAGCGAGAAATAAAAATGGTTATCATCTCTCCCAGCCTTCTCTCAGCCGACTTCATGGACCTCAAGACCGACCTTGAGCGACTGAACTCTGTTGATAATCTGTGGCTCCATCTCGACATCATGGATGGCCATTTCGTTCCGAATCTCACTTTCGGCGAACCGGTCCTGAAAAAAGTGAAGACGGTCACCAAGCACAAGCTCGATGCTCACTTCATGGTCACGAATGCGGATTTCTACGCTGACGCTTTCAAAGACCTGGGAATTCATAACTTCACTTTCCATTGGGAAGCAGAGGTTCACCATGACCGCTTCATCCAGAAGTTAAAAGAGATTTACCCTTCAGTCGGTATTTCACTCAATCCATCGACTCCGCTTTCCGTCATTCCAAAATACATTCTCGGAAAAGTTGATCTGGTTCTTCTGATGAGTGTTAACCCCGGCTTTGGCGGGCAGAAGTTCATCCCGGAGATCGTGGACAAGGTCATCGAGCTCGACAAAATCCGCCATGAAAACAAGTTAAAGTTCCAGATCCAGGTGGATGGCGGAATCAATGACCAGAACGCTGGTTACCTCATTCAGGCCGGTGCAAACAACCTCGTGGCCGGTAATTATATTTTCTCAGAACCCAATAAAGACTATCTCGCACGGGTCAACAAAATCAGATAGGCAAACATATGATCGACTTCTCACAGGCTCGCACATTTGAACTCAATGGAACTAATATCACGATTGATGATGTGGCCTTCATCGCCAGGGCAGGGCCCGGTCAGGTGAAGCTTAAGATCAGCGATGCTTCATTAAAACGCATGCGCGCCTCCCGCGAAATCATTCTGGGAATCGTGAAAAAAGGAAAGCCGGTTTACGGAATCAATACCGGATTCGGTGCACTCGCT
>JAKFFP010000289.1:0-7569 GCA_036675045.1 Bacteriovoracales bacterium
AAGCCCTGCGTAAAAGATCATACTTTCCTTGAAGTGAGAGAATTCCCTGTTTATGATTCTAGCTTAAGGAGTTCTCATGAAAGCTTTCTCACTGGCCCTGTTCCTGTTAAGCGTCCTTTCTTTTGATGCTTCGGCCCAGATCTCGATTCGGATCTTCACGCCGGGCACGATCCGCAACATGCTGGGGCCTTATCCGGTTCTTGGTTCAGAGGCCTCAAATAACGATTTCCATGTGCTCCTCGAACATCAGAGAACGAGAACAGCTGCTGAATGCGAAGAAGCTTCCCATGAAGAGAGTGCTAACCTCATTTCACTTTTTGCCGGCCCCCAGGGACCACTTACAAAAAAAGAAGGCAAGAGACTTCATCGGCGTTTTCTGATGATCTACGCAGAAGGCGGCGCCAATATTTATCTCGCTAAAAAAATATTCAAACGTCCGAGACCTTATATCGCCAATCCGGAGATCCAGCCGTGCATTGATCGCGAAGGCTCATATGCTTATCCCAGCGGTCACACGGCACTCGCTCGTCTTTTCGCGCGACTTCTCTCCCGGATTTATCCTGAACGTGCCAGCGCCTTCATGGAAAGAGCAGATGAAGTTGCCAGTAACCGGATCCTGGGTGGAGTCCATCACCCGACAGATATTATTTCAGGGAAAAAATTCGGAGACGCTCTGGCCGGCGAAATTGATGACAACGAGCTTCGGATGCTCCTCGAGTAAATCTTTAATACTCAGGATTTCTTTCTTCCAGGGGATCCCGGATCAATGGCCTCTCCTCTGATTCAGGGATGTCCATGACCTCATTCCGGCCCACTTCCTGCTCGGAGGGGACATCGTTCTTATCCAGCCCATCGGGAAAATTATGGGGAGCGCAGCTGAGTAAGAACAAATTCAAGAGCAGGAGCGTTCTCACGGGCCCTTCCATTTGAGGTTTTTCTTTTTCGTAAGTGCCTCTTCCTGTGCCTGGACTTTTTCTCTCTGAAGGCCCTCGGCAGCTGAGAGTATGCTCCTGATCCGGGGCTTCATGTTCTTCAGCACCGCACTTTCACTTTGTTCAAGTGTCTCGAGCATCTCTTCGTGAATCTTTACCTGCTGATTCAAATAGGACATTTCTTCGGCAGAATTTTTGGGGATTGTTGATTTGCTGTCTTTTGCGATCACATCCTTATTCGGGACTGTATCTTTAATCGCCTCGAGAATCACAATCTGGTCGTTCCTTATTCTTCTCGTGAGTGAATTGATCCGCGGGTCGGATGAGCTGCCCAGATGCTCAGTGGCGAGCTTAAAGGCCCTCCGGCTGTCGCTGGCGATTTCCTGAAACTCTTTCCCCGGTGTGATGGCAAATACTGAACCCAGGGTGATTAGCATGATGAATAAGGACATGTGAACCTCTACTGGCCTTTTTGCTTCCGTTTGATCTCCTGTTTTGAGAGATCAAATTCTTTTTCCTTAGCTGCTTCCTGTGCCTGTCTTCCGCTGGGCCCTTCTTCGGAGTGGTAAATATTTTTATCACGATACGGTCCGGTCTGGGTGGGGCTTTTTTCTTTTTTCCTTTCCGCCAGTGGCCTTCTGCTCGGAACGCTGGGATTCACGTCGCTGCTCATTTTCGTCGCGTTCGACATATCTTCGCCGGTCATGTCATTGGTGCGTTTCCCCACGCCGGAATTCGGATAACTGGGATGCCCCATGGTCGAAGGCCCCATAACCTTTTCTCCCGTCTGGGCCCTGAGGCACAAGGGGGAGACGAGTAACAACAGGATGATTTGTTTTTTCATTTTTCGTTTTCCTCAGGCTTTGATTCAGTTTCCGGAGGCTTTTTCTCTTCCCGCTTAGTCGGTTCTGGTTTTTCTTCCTGCTCCTGGAGTTCTTCGAAGCCGGTTGTGCGATATCCGGAAAGCGACGCTTCCGCTTGCGACGCCCGTGAAACATCAGTGCTCATCGTCCCGGGATTGGCGAAAACTGAGAGAGAAGCTGTCAGCATAAGTAAAATCAGTGCAGGTCGCATATTTCCTCCTGGTAAATATTCTTCAGGTCCACCGGGAGTATCACAACTCAAGAACACGATAATTTTTCCCTATACCAAATTTAGTTTGTGTTGATTCCCTGCTTCGACACCGCATGAGTTGCCATCACTGAAACTTCAGGTAAATATCCATGATCTAAACCTGTATCAAGGAGATATTTATGAAATTTTTAACCCTCGCAACAATGACATTAATTTCTGTTTCGGCTTTTGCCGGCTTCTCGGATAAGACCAATGGTGAATTCGTCACTCTCTCCGGAAAAGTGAGTGAGGTGAAGGAAGATTCGTTCAAGCTTACTGTCGATGGCAAAAAAGTACTGGTCGAGATGGATGATTACGGTTGGTCAGCGGATGGATATAAGCTCGTCAATGGCGACCAGGTCGTGGTTTCCGGGCAAGTGGATCGGGATTTTCTCGAAAATAAAAAAGTGGAAGCTGGAAGCGTGTATGTAAAAAATCTCGATACGACTTTCTATTCAAATAGCTCTGACGAAGAAGATGTCGTTCCGTTCATCATGACTTCCTATACCCTGGTTCCGACATTGCCAGAAGGCGCGTCGGTGGACGTACAAGGTAAGATCACTCAGATCGATGGCCGGGAAATGGTGGTGGATACCGGATTCAGAAAAGTCACTGTCGATACCAAGGACATGATCTTTAATCCGCTGGATAAAGTTGGATTTACGAAACTCGCTAAGGGTGACCGGGTGAGAGTTTCCGGGAAAGTGGACAATGATTACTTTGATACCAAGGAAATCGACGCGAGCTCTATTACTGAACTTCTTTAATTGGTGAAATAAAAAAAGCCTCCGCAAGGAGGCTTTTTTGTTTTAAAAATTTTGGAGCGGCTGATCAGGTTCGAACTGACGACCTTCTGCATGGCAAGCAGACGCTCTACCAACTGAGCTACAACCGCGTTTGAGTGGTTGATAATAGGGGATGGGTCTCGATCCTGTCAACGGAAAGTCTGTTTCGGAGAAAAAAGAAGGGCCTCTTTCGAGGCCCGAATTCTCAATAAAATAATTTTTGATGCTTAATGACAATTAGGGATGGCAGTCTGAACGATTGCTGATGATCTTCTCGCAGATCACGTCCGTTTCAATACGATTGTCCGGGAAATACGAAAGAAGCGCTTCCGGGTGTTCAGGAGCGGGAGTGACCACTACCTTCGCAGCAAAGGTTGTGAGCGAAGACTGGGCCCCGCATTGGGAAAGAAGACGCTCTCTCAGAGTGACTACTTCCTTGAGTTCGATAGTGAGTTTTTGTCTATTAATATCGAGGACACCGGCGACAAATCCGTCATAAGTCAGATGGGCCATGTTCGAGTTTTCGCCTTCTTCCCATACTACCGTGCTGGTGGCATTGGAGCAGGCAAGGGAGGTGAAGGCAGCGTGGGCAGGAGTCATAAACGCAATAAGAAGAGCAAGGCTTAATAGCTTCATGGGAATCCTTTGTTTGGAATGGGTGTACAAAGGAGAGGATGGGCCCGTCAACCCTTTAAAAACTCAGAAATCTATAAGTACGGGATTACTCGAACTTCTGTTCTAAAGCTTTAACGATCTTTTGATAACTCGGATTGGTGAAGCGCGAGAAGAGAATAGGAAGAATGTCTTTTTTCGTTTTCGGCATGGCAGGATTCAGGAGAATCTTCACGAAATTATCCGAGATGATGAAGACTTTTGAGAGAGGATGCAGGTCTTCACCGGGATTATCTTCAAAGCCCACACCATCAAGTTTCCCGTGACTCTGAAGAAGAACGGTCTTGATGTAATCGTCAGCATGCGGGTGATCTTCCAGAAGGGCCACAGCATCCTTGGCGTGATTCATGACCTGCGCGCGCTCTTCGTCCGAAAAATTAGATTCCCAAAGATCACGCATGGATCCGACCTGCATCTGCTGGTGGGATTTCAGGGTCACGTCGGAGAAAAAACTCACGAACGAAAGAATTTCGAGATGCTCCTGGCGATACCAGCTCTGCTTACTGAGGACATAGTGGCTCATGAGAGCGAGAAGATGAGAGTGCTGGTAGGCGTATGAGATCTTGTTCGAAAAAAGAAATTTCAAAAGATTTGCGACCTGAGGCGAGTTCTTCACCGACTTGATCATCGAACTGATGGAAGCGTCGGCGAGATCCATGATCGAGCTATCAAGACCGATATTATTAATCGAGTCACGCACGATTTCGTGACCGTGAGAAGTGGCCATGATTCTTTCTTCGAGAGTGAGGTCTTCACGCTCGAGCTTCTGCACCAGCGCATTGGTCACGAAAGTAGTGAAGTACTGAATGTAGTCTTTCGAGACGTAAAACTCTTTCAGTCCCTGGTCTTCGTATTTCTGGATGGACTCATGATCAAAAGTGTCCTTCGAGTGAATGCGTTTCACGAATTGATACTCGTGCGGGCCCTTCTTGATACGGATATAAACATCGCAGGGAGTTTTCTGGATATCCCGGAAAAAATGGAGACCCACTGGCAGATAGTCCGGCTTCACTCTGTGGGAAATATCCTGAAGCGATACTCCGAGATACTGAGCGGCCTGGCGGATGAGAATTTCCCAGCTCACCGGCTCCTGTAAGCAGAGAACCTGATCGGCCAGCTGCGGACACTCACCAAGAATAATCATGTGAGTATCGAGGGCCTCGTTTTTCAGGAATTGATGAATCTTCACCGCGGTTTCTTCATTGCCAATTTTCGCCCGCGTGATGATGAGGGCGATCTGAGGAAGAATCTTTAAAAGAGCGAGAGTGTCTTCGGCGCCCGTGCGCAGGACCACATCGGTGCCGACGAATGTGTTGAGATTAAGGCTGAATATCTTTCTGAGATCATCATTGGTCTCAATCAGAATGGTCTGACTCATTCCCAAATTTTAGCACGACCAATAATTTTCACTATGGGGAAGTGAATGCTTAAGCCTGAGCAGGTGGCTCGGAGATAGGGAGAGTTTCTCCTGAAAGGGTCAGCAATTGACCTGAGAAAGAGTGGGTTTCCGGATTAAAGGCAGGAGTTTTGCCGGAGCCACCGGGAACATCGATCACGTACTGAGGAATCGCCCAGCCGGGAAGGCTCTTCCGGAGTTCCTGATAGATCTTCCGGCCTTCTTCCAGCGGAAGGTAAAAATGCATTCCCCCGCGGACCTGATCCGGGTGATGAAGATAATAAGGGCGCACTTTGTGATCGAGAAAAAGCTCGATGAGTTCAGTGAGCGTGGCAGGAGAATCATTCACGCCCTTTAGGAGCACCGTCTGAGAAAGAAGCTGAACCTTCGAAGCCGCGAGCATCTTCAGCGCTGACCGGGCCACGCAGGAAAATTCATCCACGTGATTGGCATGGACTGCGATCGTGACATTCCGGAAGTGCCCGGCCCATTTATTCATGAGACCGATAAAGTCTTCATCAATTCTCTCGGGAAGAATGACCGGATAACGGGAATGAAAGCGGATATCCTTAACGTGAGGAATCTTACTGAAAGATTCCAGATAGCGATCAAGTTTCTGATCAGAAAGTGTGAGCGGATCTCCGCCGGTGAAAATAATTTCGGAAATTTCCTGGTGCTCATTCAGATAGGTGAGGGTCTGGTCGAAGTCCTGACTGAAAATTTCATCCTGCGGGGAGAGTTCATTTTTCCTGAAGCAATAGCGGCAATGAACGGGGCACACGCTGGTGGCGGTAAAGAGAACCCGGTTTTCATAGCGGTGAATGAGTTGAGGAGCGACGTTGAATTTCCTGTCACCGATGGGATCCAGATAGCCCTGATCGATCAGTTCATCGGCGTGTGGATAAAATTCCCTGGCGAGAACTCCATCCGGTCCCTGGGCCTTCATTCTTTCAGCGAGACCCTTCGGGACAAAGAGCGGATAAATTTTTTCTACGCGCGAAGGGGATTCCCAGCTTAAGAAGGCCGAGAGCGAAGCGAGATCACGAAATGACTCCTGGAACTTAGCGGTCCAGTTCTGGTTTCTGTCCATTCTTCTTTAGCTCATTCAGGTATTGGCGTTTATAGATCTGGGCGCAGGTAAAGATGAGAAGGCCTCCGGCAGCGGAGATGCCCGCGAAGTGAAACATAAGTGTCGTAAACGGAAGAACACCGCCTTCGTAAAGTGTGTAGAGGATCCACTTGAGGAGTGCGATGTGCGCGATGAGTATCAGGAGCTGAATGAAACGGTGGCCAATATTCTCACGGGTGATAAAGTGCTTAATCAAACGGTTTCTCCATGGCGCCAGAGGCTCGCCTCCAGGCGTGAGTAATTTTTTATTTTCTTAAGGAGGAATGATTTGTTCATTCCCGAGATGAGACATTCTCCGAAGAGAACCGGTCCTTTGGGAAGCGGCATGAGGCCGATGGGTCTCACCGGGCGGATTCCTTTCATGTTTTTTCCGCGATAATCGAGCTGGATAAGATCCTTCTTCTGAACCAGGTCTTTGAGTCCACTGAGACGCGTGGAAATATTAAAACAATCATTTTTGTTAAAGCTTGAAAGACGGAAAACAAAACTTTTCTCAAGAGCTTTCTGGTGATCAGCATCCATCTTCGCTGATGCCGCGGTCACTTTGAGACACGCGAAAGTGTCCTCGATCGCCACATGATGCTGGAAAGGAACCTGGAAATATTCGCAAAGGGTAGAAAGCTTATAATTCTTAGGCGCTACATCGAGTGGCTTGTAAATGGCCCTGACGTAACGACAAGAATCGTAAATATCGAGCGGAGGAAATTCGATCTGAAAGTCATGACAGGACTTAATCAGATAACCCAGATCAAAGCTCGAATTGTGCGCGATCATGGGATGCCTTTCCACAAAATCCCAGAAACTTTTTAACGGCTTTTTAATTGTCGGCGCCATCAGGAGATCACCGTTCTTCAAACCATGAAACTGAATCGTGAATTCCGGGATATCAATCAGGGGATTGATCAAAGTGTGAAAGGTCGTCACCACTCCCAGGGCCGTGATCTTCACGGCAGCGATTTCAATGATCTTATCCACCAGCGGGGAAAGTCCCGTGGTCTCTAGATCAACCGCCACCACGCCCTTCGGAAAAAGGGTGAGAATTGAGGTAATTTCCTCAGGAGTTAATGTGAGCGAGGCCTGGTCTCTTGACATAGGGTGTCTTATAGCTTTTTTGCCCTAGTTTCGTCCAGAGAAAAGCCTATGGTTTCATTGACAAGTGCAGGGCGCAAAGACCAAGATTTCAGGACATTTATCGTTCTAGGAACAAAGGAATCTCATGGCCAAAACATTTGATGTGGTCGTTCTTGGTGCTGGTCCCGGCGGATACGTCGCTGCCATTCGCGCCTCTCAGCTGGGAAAGAAAGTTGCCATCGTAGAAGCAGATAAACTCGGTGGGGTATGTCTTAACCGCGGTTGTATTCCCACTAAAGCACTCCTGAAATCCGCGCATTCTGTGCACGAGATCCACGATATGAAAGCACTCGGGATCAATGTTGATCTCAAGGGTCTCGATGCCGGTGTCGCCGTGAAACGCGCCAACACGATCGCAGATAACATGTCGAAGGGGATCGCCTTCCTCATGAAGAAAAACAAGATCGAAGT
>JAKFFP010000326.1:0-7546 GCA_036675045.1 Bacteriovoracales bacterium
AAACCGTGCGGGATATATTGTTCTCAACTGGCAGCCGGATAATCCCAAGCGCATCGGATACCAGATTAAATACATCGATACCGATGTGAGTGTTGTGGATGATTCCGGAACGATCCAGCGGGAAGAAGCGGAATATGAGATCATCGAAGAAGATGAGAATGTCTACAAGCAGCAAGTGGAAGAGAAAAATTTCTTCCAGCGCATGTGGGACAATTTTACGGGAATCTTTTCCTGATCAGCTGCGGATCGACCTGAGGGCCTTGGGTGACAGGAGAAGCTCAAGTGTGAAGCCTTCCCACATCCCTCCCTGCAGAACACAAATTCCACCTTTCTTCAGATTCAGGAAATCATGCTCCGGATGAAGAGACAGGATATTGGCGATCGCGCGCGTGAGATGCGGATCATGGCCGATGAATGCATAGGTTCCGTCATTCGGAAGAAAAGAAATATATTCCACGAGGTGCGAGGGGTTATCGAGAATATCCAGGTCGGCCATCATTTCAAGGTTCGCGTCCGAATAATTTCCCCAGAGAAGTTCCGCCGTCTGCACTCCCCGGGCCAGCGGTGAAGTGAAGATCACATCAATGCGTTTCTGGACTTTCTTAAATGTCCTGAAGATTTTTTTTAATTCCGCGATTCCCTCAGGAGTAAGCTCACGGAGAAAATCCTTGTCCTGATCAAGATTGAAATGGCCTTCGGCCACGCCGTGCCTCACGAAGATGAGTCTCATGTAACCTTCTCCCGCGCTATGGTGACTTTCATGAGTTCCTGGTGTGAGTTCTTTTCTTCCTCTCCTTCCGCCGGAGTTTTCTGGGTATATGAACCGTCTTCCTTCAGTTTCCAGGCAAGGCGATTGTCACGGAGTAGAATCTCAATGAACTCCCAGAGTTTTTCCTTGAGCTTGATTTCCATGATGGGAACGATGAGCTCCACCCGGTTGTGAAGGTTCCGGTGCATCCAGTCCGCCGAACCGATGTAGAACTCTCCCTTGAGTGGCTCATCTTCCCCGTTACTGAAATAGAACACCCGGGAGTGCTCGAGAAAGCGTCCGATGATGGAGATGACTTCAATGTTCTCCGAAAGACCCTTGATCCCCGGTTTAAGAGAACAAAAACCGCGAATGATTAGCGTGACCTTCACTCCCGCCTGGCTTGCTTCGTAGAGTAGCTCGGTGATGACTTCATCTTCTAATGAGTTCATCTTGGCGATGATCCGCGATCGTTTTCCGCTTTTGGCGTAAGCAATCTCATCACGGATTTTATTAATGAAGGTCGACTTCATGTTAATCGGTGCAATCAGGATTTCTTTATAGTCCGTCTTAAGCGAGGAGCCTGTGAGGTAGTTAAACACTTCGGCCACTTCACCGGTGATTTTCTGGTTACAAGTCAGTAGCCCCAGATCGGTATAGAGGTTTGAGGTTTGCGAATGATAGTTACCGGTTCCGATGTGCGCGTACGTGAGAATTTCGCCGTCGGTCTCCTGTCGCACCACCAGCGTCGTCTTGGTATGGGTTTTGAGTCCGAGGATTCCGTACACCACATGAACGCCGGCATCCTCGAGCTTCTGTGCCCAGACGATGTTTCTCTGTTCATCAAAGCGGGCCTTGAGTTCAACCAGTGCGACCACTTGTTTCCCTTTCTCGGCTGCACGGATAAGAGAGCGGATAAACGGTGAATTATCACCGGTCCGGTAAAGAGTCATCTTGATGGCGAGGACATGCGGATCTTCAGCGGCAGAGGCCACGAATTTTTCAACTGTTCCGGAGAAACTCTCATACGGATGATGAACGAGCAGATCTCCCTGACGAATGACCTGGAAGATGGATGTGTTCTCGGCAAAGATCTTCGGAATGACCGGAGACCAGGGCTTGAACTTGAGATGTGGAAGATCGAGATCCACAATCGGCTTAAGAAGTCCGAAGTCGATCGGGAAATCCACTTCATAAATATCTTCATCAACGATCTCAAGAGATTCTTTCAGGAAGTTCGTGAGATTGGGATCGGTCTCCCGGTGGATCTCAAGGCGCACACATTCCGCGAGACGCCTCTCCTTGATTCCTTCTTCCACGAGGATCAACAAATCCTGCGCCTCATCTTCACGATGATCCACATCGGCGTTCCGGGAAACGCGGAAAGGAACAGTCTGCTGAATTTCCATACCCGGATAGAGAGTCGCAAGATTCGAGCGGACAATCGTCACCGTGATAACAAAACGATTTTTCTTCTCTCCATCTCCCCGGGGAAGAAGAATGAGACCCGGAATGGCCTCCGGAATTTTTACCCGTGAGAACAGAATGGAATCGGTTTGGGGATTCCGGAGAATCAGACCAAGCGAATAAGAGAGATTTGAGATAAAGGGAAATGGGTGCCCCGGATCAACGGAAAGCGGAGTCAGGACCGGATAGATCTTCCGGCGGAAAATGGCATTACAATGTTCCTGGTCCTCGGCCGCCAGATCTTCATAGTCATAGATAAAGATATCGTTTCGCTGAAGCTCACCCACGAGTTGGATATAAATCGCCCGTTGAGTTTCAAGATCCTCATTAATATGCTTTCGAATAGCCTCGAGCTGCTCGGTAACAGACAGGCCGTCAACCGAACGGTGAGAGATCCCCGAACCCAGAAGATGCTTCAGGTAACCGATTCTCTTCATCACGAACTCGTCGAGATTAGTAGAGAAGATAATCAGGAAGCGAAGGCGTTCCAGCAAAGGATTACGTTTGTCGGCGGCTTCGTGAAGCACGCGGCGATTGAAATGCAGCCAGGAAACATCCCGGTTGAGAAAGTGGGCCGGATCTACATTGAAGTGGATCTTTTTCGGTGTGCGGTTTTGACTGCGGCGTTTTCTCATGAGTGTTTAAACTTTAGTCAGTTTCAGAAAAGGTGTGAAAGTTTTAGTCAGTCCAATCCCTAGTTTAAAAATCCGCCCCCCTCCTGACAAGGAAATAACCCTTTGGATTGTCAGGATTTCATGAGGACTTCCCGGGAATTTTCGGAGTCACGCTTATTTGGCATGGAACTTGGAGTCATAGGGTTACTTATTCTACGTTTCCTAGGGGGGAACTATGTCACACAAAAAACACCAATTCTGGGTCATGATGCCCGTGCTTGGACTCTTACTCATGTCACCGAAGGATATCCAGACAAAGTTTGGACGTCATATCGCTTCTGAGCCTGAACCTGAGCAGCCACAGCAGCAGCAGGTAGTTCAGGAAACAGTTGAGCCGGAAGCTAAGCCTGAAGTCGCTCAGCCACAGCCAGAAGCTAAGCCTGAAGTCGCTCAGCCACAGCCGGAAGCTAAGCCTGAAGTCGCTCAGCCACAGCCGGAAGCTAAGCCTGAAGTCGCTCAGCCAGTGCCAGGGCCAAAACCAGAACCGCAAATTGAGACAGCAGCTTCGACAACGCCGAAGCTGGATTCTCTTCTCTCTTCTGTCGAAGTTCCGGCCAGGTCGAATCCGGTCAACCTGAACTCAGACATGCTGAAAGAAGATATCTCAACACTTCTTTCGCGAGTTTCAAAAGCGGAAGAGTTCGATAAGAACACAGTTGAAAAACCTGCTCTGGATAAGCTGCGCGAAGAGATCAAGGCTTCTGCCATTGAACTTCGCCAGGTGGAAAATTCCCTTAAAGACCTCATGAATCCGGAAGACGTCGGTGATCTGCCTTCCCGCATCTCTGAAGCGAGAATCAGACTTGAAGCTTCTCTTAAAGACCTTGAAGAGACTGAAGCGCTGGTTGCTGCCAGAACGACAGAGGTCAAGCCTGAAACTGAGGTCGCAACAACTACACCTGAAGTTAAGCCAGAAACAACTCCGGAAGTAAAACCCGATGTTAATGCTGAACGAGCTCCGAGTGTCGTGAGTGAAGAGACGAAACCGGAAGTTAAGCCGGAAGCAAAACCAGAAACGAAAACAGAAGAGAAAGATCCGATCCTTTGCGCTCTTGAAGAACAGAATAAACTTCTTCAACAGCAGCTTCAGGGATTCATTCAGCAGCAGTCACTCATCATGCAACAGCTTCTCAGCATGTCGCAGATGATGATGATGCAGAATATGTATCGCATGTCAGATACTTTTAATTATCACCAGGCTTATCAGTACCATCAGCCACAGGTTGCGGGTAACTGGGTTTACTATCCACAGGGTCTCCAGCCGATTCAACCGGGGCAAACAGTTCCGGGCCAGCAGTCGCAAGCGGATATTTTCGGCCTGAATAATAATCAGGCGCCACAAACCATGCCGATGCCACAGATGCCAATGGGTGGATATGGAATGGGAATGGGAATGGGAATGTACCCGCAGATGCAGCCACCGGGAATGATGAGTCAGATGCCTGGTCAGTGGGGACTCGGATCACAGTTCAATCACACTCCAGGAACTTTCAGCATGGATGCCCAGGGCTTCAACCTGACTCCTCCGGCAGTCACGGGAGTATCGACCGGCGCCGGTGTCATGATCTAAATCAGTCAACTAAAAAGGGAGACTTCAGTCTCCCTTTTTTTTACTCCTTCTAAACAATTCTTACGTTCCTCCGATACACATTCTGTGAACGAAATACGAAAAAACACTAAAGAAATATTACTGATGCGGGTTTGCCATCGTTGCCACCACGTGAATGAATCTTCCGTGGAATTGGAACGCTGCACTCATTGCCAGAAATCCTTTCTACCTCTTCGATACTTCGAAAAAATCCACGCTTCTCACGGTGAAAGATGGAAATCCAATTTCTCCTCAACAGCAGAAATTGAGGATGAAGATTTGATCAAGGGTCTCTTTGTTCTGTGGTGAGTCCGATTCAACGTGTGCTAGCTTCAAAGAATGATTCAACAAACATCGTCCGCGGCCGTCGCACGGCCTGCTACAGAACTCAGTCCAGTTCTGGTTCGACTCTTTAAGAAAAGAGGCCTCTCTCCCACCGACGTCGACAACATGCTCTCCTGGAACCTGAAAGACATTCCCACTCTGACAGATATGATCGATCTTGGAAAAGCTTCCGAGCGCATTATCCGTGCCATTGAAGACGGAGAAAAGATCGGCGTGTACGGAGACTACGATGTCGACGGCACAACTTCCTGTGCGCTTCTGTGGCATTTCTTCGCCATGACCGGCACAGAAGTGGAAGTGTTCCAGCCATCCCGCTTCGTGGAAGGCTATGGTGTTCATCCCTCATCGATAGAAGCTGCTCTGGAAAAAAACGTTAAAGTCCTCATCACGGTTGATTGCGGGATCTCAAACACTGCGACGGCTGATTACGCCAATGAAAAAGGTGTTGATCTCATCATCACCGATCACCACCGGGACGCTGCTCCTCATATCCCGCGCGCGTACGCGGTAATTAATCCCAATCGGCGCGATGAAAAAGATTCCGAGCTAAAGACCCTCGCCGGAGTCGGTGTCGCTTTCGCTCTCGCACTTCAGATAAAAAATGATCTCGCTCTTAAGGGTATCGATATCCCGACGCTCTATCCCCTTCTTCAGTTTGTTGCGATCGGAACGATTTCTGATCTGGCCCGCATGGGTGCGCTCAATCTCCGACTCACGAGACATGGACTGAAACAGATTCCGACGAGCCAGTATCCGGGAGTGCGCGCGTTCTTCTCCCCGGAGGAACTGAAGGGCATGTCCGTATCTTCCGAAAGAATTTCTTTCCACGTGGGCCCGCATATTAATTCCAAGGGCCGCCTTGATCATCCGGACCGCGCTCTCCGTCTTCTTATTGCCGGGGACGCCCGTGAGTCACTTGAACACTACACGCACCTAGAAGTCGCCAATCGCGATCGTCGCGTGATTCAAAATGAAGTTTTCCAGGAAGCAAAAAAAGATGTCATCGCGGGCCTATCGGGAGCGGAACTTTTCATCAACATAATGTACCGGCCGAACTGGCATGAAGGTGTCATCGGGATCGTCGCTTCAAAACTCGTAGAGACTTTTGAGGTACCGGCGATCGTCTTCACCAACGCTGAAGAAGATGGTGTCATCAAGGCTTCGGGCCGCACCGCTGGAGAGCTTAACCTGTTTGAACTTCTCGAACAGTGTAAGGATCTCTTCATCAAGTTCGGGGGCCACAAAGCGGCCTGCGGACTTTCCATGAAAAAAGAAAATTTCCCGGCGTTCAAAGAGCGCATGCTGAGCTTACTCAAAGCAATTCCCGCTCCCCTTCGCACGAAGACCCAGAGCTATGATATCGAAGTCGGAATCGAAGAAATCAACGCCGGACTTTTGAAAGACCTCGATAAGCTTGAACCGTGGGGACCGGGCCATGAGAAGCCGGTTTTCCGCATGAAAAATGCCACCATTCAGTCCTACAAGATCATGAAGGATGCTCACGTCCGCTGGACCTTCATGGGTCCCGCCGGAAAGAAAGTGATGCTTCAGGGAATCAGTTTCAATTATCTCGGGAAATGGAATGAATCGACTCCCGATGAACTCTTCGCGCTCCAGGAGAAATCCGGGCTTACCATCCAGTTCACACTGGGAGTGAACCGGTTCAATGGCAATGAGACCATCCAGCTGATGGTGGATCGGATAATTCCGGGAACAATCTAAAGCCCGACTGGAATAGTTCGAACCTCAGAAAGACCCGGGGAAAGCCGATGAGTTCCCTATGAAAGTCCTTATTTTCCTCATGCTGTTTTCCCATCAAATTTCGCTCGCGGAGGATGCTCCAGCGCTAAATCTCTCCGCCATTACCGACCTTCTGGAAAGTCGGCCACCAGGACCTCAGGTAGATTGCTTTGATCCGAAAGTCACTCCTGCCTGTCACGACATCACCGAAAGCTTCTGCCGTGATCTCGGACTGAATGGCGGAAGAGCGACCGATCCCACTGGCTCTATCAACATTGGCATGTCACCCAGAAGTGAACTCTCCGAAATGGAAAGAGCAAACCTCGTCGACATCACCAGAGCACATTCACACCTGCCTCAGGATCTCCAAAGCGAACTCCAGCGGCCGATGAACAAATTAAAAAAACTCATCGCACATGAAAGTAATTCGCAAAACTGGTACCGGAATGTTTCACAGGCAAGGAATGATATCGTTGAAGGAGTTCAGCTCGTCGCAAACAAGCGTGCGATTGTGGCCCTTCAAAATCGCATCCCCAGTGGCCAGAGCGCGACCGAAGCCGACAGAGTTGCGGAACGGGATACTCAATATCGTGCTCTGATGGAAACTTTCACCCAGGCAAAAACTGAATCCTCACCCAACTGGGAAAGGATCCAGCGTGTATACGCCAGAGTCCGGCAGGACATGATCGCCGTCCTTCAGACGCTTCCCCTCACAGCGGAAGAAAAGCAGCAGCGAATAGACCGTATCAATCAAACGAATCTCTCTTATCCCTTCGGCGTGAGAGTGGGTGGGGTCATCGGTCAGATCATGGAGTCAGATTGTCGCACAAACATGATCAATGCCATGTATATGCCATTTACCGGAACTCTCACAGTGTGTGCCGGATTCCTGAACGGTTACCAGTCGGAGAACTCAGTCTATTTCACACTGGCGCATGAGCTTGCTCACGCCTTCAACTTAAAGCAAATCCAGAATATCAATTC
>JAKFFP010000074.1:0-7526 GCA_036675045.1 Bacteriovoracales bacterium
TGGGTTCCTATGGAAGAAATAAAAATAAATGGTGTTGTGAGTGTCGAGACTTTCTCATTCGGATTATCAATCTCTTTAACGATGTAAGGAACTCCTTGATTGATATAATGAGGAATTTTTTTGATGAATAATCCGAAGAAATATCCGTAAAAGGGTAAACCGAAAATTAGCATTGGATGGGACATTCGAAATGATGTGACGAAGTTTAAGGAGTATAAAAATGCAGAAGAAAGGGTGCCTGAAATGACACCGACATAGACTAAGAGAATGATCGTTGTGAGAATTTTGGGCATACGACTCCTAAAAATTGTAGGAATCATCAGCGGCCGTGTCTGCGGCTCTTAAAGCGGTTAAAGGTGGAAATCCATCACCTTAAATAATCGTCTCATTATTTTTTTGAAATGCCAAAAAGCAAGGTCACAACTTGTGACCTTGCCCCTATAGCTTAAAATGATTTTAGCATTGCGTGAATAAGCTTTAGCCTTTCCTCTGAAAGCCCAGCTAGTAGCTCCTGACATTCGGCAAGGTAATCCTCTCGAAGAATTTCTTCTTTCATCAGAATCTGAAACTCATCCATAGTAAAACCATAACAACTAATAATGTGTCTGATTCTTTCTGAAGGTACTTCCATTCTACCGTTCTCAATGTGTCCAATGGTAGGCCTCGAATATCCACAAAGTGCTGAAGCCTTATCCTGAGGAAGCTTCTTTCTTTTTCTTAGCAGCGCCAGGATTCTGACTTCTTTTGTGATGACCTTTTGGTAACTCCGTCTCTGGCTATTTTCTAAAACCGTCTTCTTCCTTTCTGGAATTACGACCCAGTGTTTTTTAATTCTCCTTAGTTCTTTTTCATTAAGCCCAAGGACATTAAAAAGCATTTCCTTCTTCTCTTTGGATAATAGCAGCCTTCCATTTTCAAATTTCTCTACGGCCTTATAAGAAACTCCTAGAGCGTTAGCTAAATCATCTCTGGAAAATCCTTTTTCTTCCCTTAGAAGTCGGATTGCTTTGAGGTCTGTGGTCGTTAGTTTCAGCGTCGCGGACATTTTAACTCCTTTTTTCTCTAAGCCAGCGTCCGCTATTCAACAACTCTCGATGGTTAACTACGTTTGCTACCAAAAAACTGCTACCTGAAAACCTTCGTGCTACCTGCAGAGCATTCGATAGAGCACTCTGGAGCAAAGCAAAGAAATTTCCAGACAGGTAGGGGCAAAAGAAGAAGGGATGAACGAGATGAGTTATTGATCCTCATTCGTAAGTGATTAAGAAAACTTGGAGTGGTTTGATCGTAAGGGGAAAAAAAAGGGCCAGTGGTTAACCGGCCCTATTTGTATTTTGGTGGAGATAAGCAGGATCGAACTGCTGACCTCTTGCATGCCATGCAAGCGCTCTCCCAGCTGAGCTATACCCCCGAAACTGTAAGTTCTGATAATTTAAATAATCAGTGTTATTTCCGCAAGGGGTAAAGTGATTTTTGGCGCACAAATGTCAGTGAAGAGTCGTTGAAATCATGGAAAGAAGCGGATCAAGATCAAATGGCTTCTTCATGAAGTTCTTAGCACCAAGCTTTTCGGCGTATTCTTCGATGTCAGATTTACCGGATACCAGGATGAGGGGAGTGTTCGCTCCATTGGTGATCGATCTCATTTTGCGGACAAATTCTTCAGGAGTAAGGAATGGGGTATTGAGATCCATGAGTATGAGATCCGGCACACCATGGATTTCCATGTATTCCAGAGCTGTCTTTCCGTGTTCCATGGGAACCACATCGTAATTTTCAGCGCGCAGACATTCAGAGAAGAGGAATTGCGTATCGAAGTCGTCCTCAATCAACATGATCTTTTTTAAATCCATGCCTACTTGTAGAGGAATTTCAGAAAAGAGGCCAGAGCGGGAATTGATTTTTCCCCTAAACAGAGATTAATGAGTTTTTAAAAAGCCCTTAGTCTTTTCGAGTTACGCCGATTTCCTTTTTCTTCTTAAGGTAAAATTTAAGAAATTCCGGATCAGCGAATTGCCGAGCGAGATCCTGCCCCAGTTTCATCATCGCTGACTGATAAAATTCCTTTTCCTCATCCTCACTCGAAAATTCCAGATGCACCGGCATTCTCGTGCGCCAGAATGGACTGGCCGCCAGAAAGCCGGGAAACGCCTCGATAAGGTCAAGCGCAGACCTGGGCATAAGACCGATCGAGATATGCATGGATTCACTCTTCGTTTCGGCCCGGTGCCACCAGCCAGAGGGAATATAGAGCCAGTCGCCCTCTTCGAGCGTTACCTGAATAGCTGCGGTGGATTTCTCCTGCTCATATCCCTGGTCCTTGGGAATGGACTTCACCAGCGGATTGGGGTGAATTGTGTTCGGACGAATCGTGTAATGCTTACTGCCCTTACACTGGAGGATAAAAACTTCTTCCACGTCATAATGCCAGCCAAAAGCGTTGTGGCCCTCGGGTGTGCAATAAAGCTGGATATCGACCTCGGTTTTAAACGGGCCGCTGAAATCATTGGCGAGGGCCTTGAGAGCGGGATCTGATTTCTCGGCAAACCTCACCAGAAGGGTGCATCCCTCTTCATGGCGCTTTCTTACTTCATCGAAAGTGAGCTTTACGTAATCACTCACCATCTTTCCATCTTTCACAATTCGAAGAACAGATTTATCTTCCCGGATGATCTTTTCGATGACGCTCCAGTCGAGGTGATTGGTAAAGGATAAAGCTCCCCCCGGTCGCGAGTGCGGAAGGCGCGTAAAATGCTTCTCAAGAAATTGAGAAGAGGGCATATCGCCCAGAAGTTTCTGGAGGATTTTCATGAGCGGATGATGCCCTGAAAGATTTCCTTAGTCCAGAGACCCTTCACCATGTGTGATGCCGATTCTTCCTGAGCCCAGAAAAACAACCGCGAGCGCTCCCAGAAGATAAAGGGCATTTAGCTCCAGCATCCAGCCGCCCATTTCATTGACCTTGAGGAAGTCCGAGGAATGAACCAGGAGGACGGCCATCAGCATGTCAAAAGCGATCAGCGCCGCTCCGATGCGCACTTTAAAGCCGAGGATCACCATGAGCGGACCAATGATCTCACCCAGAATCACGCCAAAAGAGAAAAATGCCGGAAGACCAATGGAAGTAATTAGTCCTTCGATCTGGTCAGTTCCCATGATGAGTTTATTTATTCCATGAATCAGCATGAGACCACCGATGGATAATCTCAGAACCAGTTTTCCAATATCATCTTTTCTTTCGAAGATCGTGTCCGATATGTCGTGTCGTTCAGTCGTATAAATGGGTTGAGTCGTTGCCATATTTCCTCCTTCCTGAAGATGAGGAAATTTTAGCAAATCAAAATGAGTGAGAGTTCTGAAGAAGTGATTAAGGCGGTGATAGAAATGAAACGTCCTGCACGACATGCAGGCCCAAAAATAAAAAAGGCCGGATAAATCCGGCCCTTTTTAATTGAACAATAATCTAGTGATTAGTGCTGTTCAGCTGGAGCTTCAGCAGGAGCGTCTGTTGGAGCAGCTTCAGTTGTTGGAGCAGCTTCAGGAGCTGTTTCAGCAGGAGCTGTTTGCTCAACAGTTGTAGATTCAGTTGTAGTAGTAGCTTCTTCCTTCTTGTTACAAGCAACGAGAACGAGAAGAGCAGCAGCGAGTACGAAATACTTAGACATGGTTTTCTCCTTTAAATGATTCATCCAAATGACAGAAATTGAATGATCGTAATTTAGTAATTGTTACCATTAAATTTATCCAATCTCTTTTTGTCCCGCAAGATGTTTTACTCAATTATTTTCAAGGCTTGATGCGGGTCTGATTTGAAGAATCTTTTTCAGGGCTTCGCGTTAAAATTTACGGTGCGTTTTTCACACAATGTATAGGCCAGATGCTGCGGATAGTAAGCGGCTTCATTTATGAAAATGGGGTAGCGGGGCCCAAGAACTTTGAAGGTTATTTCCTCACCCGAAAACTTCCGGAAGGGAGTGTATTCGCCCTCAATAACGCTGAAATCCTTCCCCTGAAATCCTGAATGGATATAGGCACTTAATTGTCCCTTTTCATCGAGAGGATATTTTACATCCTCCACCTCAACATAGAGTTCAATTTCTCCTTCCGGCCGCGCCGGCGCTTCAGAGAGACTTAACAATAACTGGTCGAGGAGGGCCACGGTTCCTTCGAGAACGGCGGGCTCAATCACACCATTGGCGACGGGCCCCACCTCAATCATGAGACTCGAAGGGACCTGGCTGGCCAGGTACTTTTTGCTGGGATCGGGTGAGCCAATGACTCTTGAATCGGCCACTTTTGCCGCCACTTCATTTGAAAGCCAAAGGACAAGGGGGTTGTAGTCGGTGATGATCAGTGTTTTTCCCATCGCGGAAGTTGTGGTGTGGAGATCGATCACAAAACAGGGTTCTTTAAGAATCATGTCGCGGATTTCTTTTGCGCGCTGGTGTTCATAGGAACCGGGACGGTTTTCGCCGAGAAATTGAAAGGCGCGGTTTAAGTCTTCATCCTTAAAGCGCTTGTTCATCTTATGGGCCTCGGGATTGGCGAGAATGAATTCGATGTTGAGCTTGGGATATTTTTTTTTGAAAGTATCAGCGTATTTCTGGACCAGCCAGACTCCCGTCCATTCATTCCCATGAGTACCGCCGAACACCAGGACTTTCTTCATCTTCTCTCCTCGATACGCCTTACGAACTCATGAACAATATTGTGATAAAGATCCATTCCCGCAATGGCGTCTTCGATATCCGTGTCGATGTTCGGATTATCGTTAATCTCAATCACATAGGCCTTTCCGTCTTTTTCCTTCAGATCGACTCCGTAAAGGGAATCCCCGATGTGATGGGAAACCTTGATTGCCGTGTTCAGAACGTGCTTCGGCACTTTCGATAACGGGAGAGTTTCCGAAGGACCGGAAAAGTCTTTCTTGTTCACCTTACCGTGATCATAAATCTGCCAATGACCTTTCGTCATGTAGTACTTGCAGGCAAAAATCGGGCGTTCGTTTAAAATTCCGATGCGCCAGTCGAAATCGGTATAAAAATACTCCTGGGCAAGAAGGAGGGCGGTCCTTTTAAAAAGTTCTTCGGTCACGCGTTGAAGCGCTTCAGGGTCTTCGACTTTATAGATTCCCTTGGAGAAAGAGCCGTCGGGGATCTTGATGATCATCGGAAAGCCGATATTTTCCACAGCGATCCTTGCCTGCTCGGAATTGTCTTTGGAAAGGACCACTGTCCTGGGAGCGTGGATATTGTTTGAGTGCATGAGATTATGCATGTAAATCTTGTTCGTGCAGCGGAGGATAGACATGGAATCATCTATCACAACGAGGCCCTCGGACTCCGCTTTCTTGGCGAATCGGTAAGTGTGATGATTAAGCGCGGTCGTCTCGCGGATAAAGAGCGCATCGTATTCCGCCAGGCGGGCGTAATCTTTTTTTTCCACCAGCTCGACCTGAACATCCAGCTCTTTTCCGGCCTTGATGAAGCTCGCGAGAGCTTTCTTGTCCGAAGGTGGAAGAGGATCATGGGGATTGTGAAGGATCGCCAGATCGTAACGGAATTTCTTTTTTGTTTTCGGCTTTCTCCAGATCTTAGCTGAGTACTCATCCAGGGACATGGCGAACTTATCTTCGTCGGTACTGGAGAGTGCGGAGAGGGATCCTGTTCTGATACCCGAAATCTTCCATTTTTTTTCCCACTCAAAATCAATATGAAGAATGGGTGCAGGGAAGAGATCGAAGATCTGTCGTGAAATATCCTGGAGGGGGAGGCAATCAGTGTGACCGAAATAATTTGAGATGGAAAATCCATCTCCCGGGATCTGCCCCTTCAGGGCCTTTTGAATTTCCTCGTCGAGATCAACAGTGTCGAGACTGTAGAGAAAAGATTGCGAGAGGTCATTGATCGCTTTCACACTCGGAATAACGGAATGCCCGCGCGCCTCCGCCAGAAGGGAACAATAGTAGCCATAGCTCTGGTACTTATAACTCTGACAGAGATTAATAATCTTAATCCGTTCTTTAGAATTCTTATTCGTGTAAAGATTCTCGTCCCAGTTCACCAGGTAATCCTGGGGCGTCATGAGCTGCTCTACCGGATAATAGGAGTTCCAATCTTTTAGTTTTTCGACGATGACAATGATCTTGGCCACGTTCATTCTCCCTGGGTACAATAACAGAAGGAAGTCATTTGCCAGAGGCGCGGTCCGTGAAAAAAATGTTTAAGCGAAAGGAAATAGTCACCAGAAAGGCCCGTCTGTCAGACTTGTCTCAGCTCGTTTCCCTCGAGGAAGCATCGTTTAACTATGACCAGCTCTCGCGGCGGAATTTTCAGTGGATGATTAAACACGCTCACTCAGTTTTTCTTGTGCAGGAATTCAAAGGGAAACTGATCGGGTATGGGCTCGTTCTGATCAATGCCGGGACGAGTCTCGCGCGGCTTTATTCGATCTGCACTCACAAGGATTTTCAGGGACAGGGACTGGCCACTGAGCTCATCGGGCATTTGGAAAAAATTTCAGCCGATGAAGAAGACTGCGCTTATCTGAGGCTGGAAGTAAAAGAGAATAACAAGGCCGCCATTTCTCTTTACCGGAAGCTCGGCTACCGGAAGTTCACAGTAAAAAAAGATTATTATGATGACGGGAAGGCCGCCTGGTGTTTTGAAAAAAGAATCAAGACCCTGAAGGCAAAGCCGCGTCTGAATATTCCCTATTATCAGCAGGGAACGGATTTTACCTGCGGCCCTGCCTCGCTTCTCATGGCGATGAAGACTTTCAGGTCCAAAACAGAAATGTCACTCACGCACGAGCTTGATCTCTGGAGAGAAGCGACGACCATCTTCATGACTTCCGGTCACGGCGGTTGTGGTCCCCATGGGCTTGCCCTCGCGGCCCACGCACGAGGCTTCAAGGCCGAACTTTATCTCTCTCACATTCATACGCTATTCATTGATACGGTGAGATCGAAGGAAAAGAAAAATATCATCGAGCTTGTTCACAAGAGCTGGGAAAAGAAAATCGCGGAACGAAAAATTCCCCTTCATCGAAAGAAGCTCACCATTCCGGATATCAAAGAAATTCTCAAGTCAGGCGGAATACCCATCGTTCTCATCACGACTTATCATTTTGATTTTCACCGGGTGCCCCACTGGGTGGTGATCACTGCCTATGATGATCACTTCGTTTACATCCATGATCCTGACCAGACGGCGGATGAAGATTACGAAGGTCACATTTCACGGGTTCATATTCCTATTCCGAAAGAGCAATTTTTGAAAATTTCCAGATGGGGGAAAGATAAGGTAAGTGCGGCGGTGGTTATCAGGAATTAGTTACCAGCACTCGATGGAAACTTTATTTGTCACCGGATCTCTCACGATACCAACCTGGGTTTTCGCGCCGGTACAGGGATTAGTGCCAGGCTGCACGAGGTAGGGAAGATAATCGTTAATCGAGCGACAGATCGCTGTGCCGGTAGAGTCGATCCCTTCAAACACTTCTTTTGCGTCACAGATATTGTTCTT
>JAKFFP010000253.1:0-7496 GCA_036675045.1 Bacteriovoracales bacterium
GAGGCGACGCCGGGCCAGATTTATCAATGGACCTTGATTGATGATCGCAAGGTTTTTCCACTCACTTTTGTTTCGATGTCACTGAATCCCCAGAAGCGTGTTTTTCAGGAAGGCGCGATTGAATTGGATCTTAATCGATGCCATGGAAAAATTTCCGGGAAAGCTATTGAACTGACCCGTCAGGAAAAGATGAGTGACTCATTAAGGATATTGATTGAAGAGTCTCTCCGGACCAAACAATAATCAAAAAATGGAGAATCTATGAGCAAGTACGTTGACGGTTATATCATTCCTATCAAAAAGAAAAATGTGAAGGCCTACAAGAAAATGGCGACTATTGGCTGCAAGGTTTGGATGGAATGCGGAGCCCTGGACTACTACGAATGTGAAGGCGCCAATTTGAATAATCCGTGGGGACTTCCATTTCCCAAGCTCTGCAAACTGAAGCGTGATGAGACCGTAATCTTTGCCTTTGTCATTTATAAGTCCAGAGCTCACCGGGACAGCGTGAACAAAAAAGTCATGAAAGATCCGCGGATGGCACCGGGAAATTTCAAGACCATGCCATTTGATATGAAGAGATTTTCCGTGGGCGGGTTTAAAGTGCTGGTGAATGCGGGCTGATTTTTTTATCAGCGAAGCCTGGCGTTAGAGTGATTACTCTTTTTATTACAGTAGCTTAGTGAGAGTCTTGCAAATAAACCGACTAGTTGGTATATTGATCCCATGGCTCGACCAAAGATCGATCAGAACAAAAAACCATCCCGTGAACTGCTTCTTGAAGCAGCGACCGAACTCATCCGGACAAAGGGGTACACTTCAACGACGGTGGATGATCTCTGCGAAAAAGCGGGAGTGAGTAAGGGAACATTCTTTCATAACTTCAGTTCCAAAGAAGATCTCGCAGTCGCGGCCGCCAACCGGTGGTCAGAAATTACTTCAGAATTTTTCCGTTTAGCTCCTTATCATCAGCATAATGATCCGCTGGAAAGAGTTCTTGGCTACGTTCGTTTCCGCAAAGAAATTTTGCGAGGGGACGTGCCGGAGTTTACTTGTCTCGTGGGAACAATGGCCCAGGAAGTTTACTCGTCTCATCCGGAAATTAACCAGGCCTGCTATCAATCGATTTTTCATCACGCCGAGGTTCTCGAAGCAGATATTAAGGCCGCAAAGGAAATGTACCTTCCCAAAGCAGAGTGGACTCCGCAAAGCCTGGCGCTTCACACGCAGGCCGTTCTTCAAGGCGCTTTTATTCTCGCCAAGGCGAGTGGAGTGGCAAAGCACGCAGCAGAAAGCATTGATCATTTAGAAAATTATATTCACCTACTTTTTAAGAAGTAGGACTTCCCAGGAGAATATCATGGCCAATACGGTAAACCTTCATCGCGTCCTCAAAGCTCCCGTCGCGCGAGTGTTCAAAGCTTTCTCTCTCGCCGAAGCAAAAGCGACCTGGCTTCCGCCCTTCGGATTCATTTGTCAGGTTCACTCTTTCGATTTCAAAGTCGGTGGAAACTACAAGATGTCTTTCACCAATTTTACGAATGATCAGAAACATTCGTGGACCGGAAGTTTCTCGGCGATCAAGCCGAACGAACTTCTCGTTTATAAGGATAAGTTCGATGACCCGAATCTCCCTGGTGAAATGACTGTTACCATTTCCTTCAGGGAAGTTCTCTGTGGGACTGAATTAACCATTAAGCAAGAAGGCATTCCGGAGATGATTCCGGCCGAAATGTGTTACCTGGGCTGGCAGGAATCGCTCACGAAGCTCGCGCAATTGGTTGAACCGGAGATTAACCAATGAGTAATTCAAAAATCACTGTCGGAACTGCTGTATCCGGTAACCCGAAAAAAGTGTGGGACTACTGGACGAGGCCCGAGCATATCGTGAAGTGGAATTTTGCATCTGATGACTGGTGCTGCCCTCATGCTGAAAATGATCTGAGAGTCGGGGGGAAAATGAAATCCCGCATGGAAGCAAAAGACGGCAGTTTCGGATTTGATTTTGAAGCGGTCTACGATGAAGTAAGCGTTCATAAGAAAATCGCGTACACGATGGGAGACGGAAGACAGGCGGTGACGATATTTGAAAACGCTGACGGAAAAACCAAAGTGACCACAACTTTCGATGCGGAAAATACTCATCCCCTAGAGATGCAAAGGGACGGGTGGCAGGAGATTCTTGAAAACTTCAGAAAATATACAGAGGCCAATTAGTATGAACCGCTTCAGTGTCCTGACAGGAATTCCGGGTATAACAAAGGGTTTAGTTCGTGAGCTTCGTGTGCGCTGGGCACATGAAGAAATGGGTCTTTCCTACGAAGAAGTCCGTTATCCACATCAGGAGATAAAGAAAGAAGAGTACATGAAGAAGCAACCCTTCGGGCAGGTGCCGTACTTCGAATCGGATGATCTTTGTATGTTCGAAACCGGTGCGATTCTTCTTCACTTAGCTCTGAAACATAAAAAGCTTCTTCCCACAGACGAAATCGAGCGTGCTCATGTTTTCACCTGGATGTTTGCGCCGCTGAATTCAGTTGAGCCATGGCTGTTTCATCACTTTCTCTTGAAAAATGATCCGGATGCCGCAGAAACGACAAAGACCAGGGCAAAAGAGCTGATTGATGGGCGTCTTCGTGCTCTCTCTGGTGAGTTAGGTGATAAGGAATTCTTTGGAAAAAGCTTCAGTATCGCCGACATCATCATGACGACCGTTCTGAAGACGGCATCTTTTCTGGGGACGATGGAGAAATACGAAAACCTTTCCCGTTACATCGAGAGAAATGAGGCCAGGCCCGCATTCAAGCGCGCCTTGAATGAACACGTGAAACTCTATCCGGAGAATGTATGAAAAAATTTCTGGCAATTTACAGGGGAGAGCCTTCGAAAGGGGACTCTGAATGGGACAAACTTTCCAAGGAAGAAGGACAGAAGCGAATCCAGCAGGGAATGGAAAGCTGGGGCAGATGGATGCAGGAAAATAGCGGTAGTGTCGTTGATATCGGTGGACCTCTCGGCAAGACGCTTCAGGTGGATAAGAAGGGAGTTGCACCGATAATCAACAGAGACTGCGGGTATGTGATCCTTGAAGCTGCAACTCATGAAGAAGCGGCAAAGAAATTCCTTAATCACCCGCACTTTTCAATTTTCCCCGGAGAAAATGTGGAAATCATGGAGTGTCTTCCGATTCCGGGACAAAAATGAAGACGATCTATTTCGCGGCCGCAAGCCTTGATGGCTACATTGCGGACAAAAATGATTCTCTGGAATGGCTCTTTAAAAACCGCCCGACCGATATCAAAGAAATCAGACAGAGAGGCGAAACTTGTATCGAAGTTATTTATCTTTGTAAGTAACTGAAGGTACTCTGAATGATGTCTGAAAATTATCAATTCGATTTCGACTTTCTTGTTATTGGTTCGGGATTTGGTGGAAGCGTCTCCACCCTCCGTCTGACTGAAAAAGGTTACAAGGTTGCCGTCGTAGAAATGGGTAAGCGTTTTACCAAAGCGAACATGCCCAAAAGCACCTGGTCACTGAAAAATTGGTTATGGCTTCCGGTTTTAGGATTTAAAGGTTTCTTCGGCATGAGATTTTTCAAGCATGTCGTTGTCCTGCACGGTAATGCTTATGGTGGCGGCTCGATCACTTATGCCAATACACTTTTAGTCCCTCCGGATCATATCTGGGACCAGGGAACCTGGGCCGGGCTCCATAACTGGAAGTCCGTCATGCCGGCATACTATTCCAAAGCACAGAAGATGCTGGGAGTAACGACGAATAAGATTCTTGGACCGGCTGATCTGCGCCTGAAAGAAATGGCAAAATTAGTTGGGATGGAAAAAAGTTTTTATCCTACCGAAGTCGGAGTTTTCTTCGGGACAAAACCCGGGGAGAAGCACGCAGATCCTTATTTCGACGGAGAAGGTCCGGAGCGGACAAGTTGTATTGCCTGTGGCGGCTGCATGGTCGGTTGTCAGCATGGGGCAAAGAATTCGCTGGATATGAATTATCTCTATCTGGCAGAGAAAAAAGGCGCGGAAGCTTTCACGGAATCAAGAGTGACTAAGGTGACACCAATCGCAGGTGCAAGGGATGGTTCCCTCGGCTATGAAGTCACTGTAAAGGGCAAAACCAACAGAACTTTTAAAGCGAAGGGAGTTGTTTTCGCCGGTTCTTCCCTGGGAACTCAGGAACTCCTTTTTAAGCTAAAAGAAAATGGTTCACTTCCCCATATTTCGGATACTCTCGGTGACAAGGTCCGCACCAATGCTGAGTCGCTGATCGGAGTTCGTTATCCGGATTCAAAGATCGATCTTTCAGAGGGAATCGCCATCGGCTCTGGTATTTACATTGATGAACATACGCACATTGAGGCAACCCGCTATCCCGCAGGATCTGATTCCATGGGACTTCTCACGACTGTGCTTACGAAAGGTAAACCGGACCTCACGAGAATTTTCACCTGGGCCCTGACCTTCCTGAAGCTACTCATAACGAAACCCATCATCACTTTCAAATCCCTGAAGCCCGGAGGATTTGCCAAAGAGTCGATGATATTTCTTTGCATGCAAACGCTTGAGGGTCATCTTCGCATGCGATTCAAGCGCCGCTGGTTCTGGCCATTCTCAAAGACTTTGGTGACCGAAGGACCGAAGGTTCCCACCTTTATTCCCGCTGCCAATGAGTTTGCCATCAAGGCAGCCGAGGCCACAGGCGGGACAGCTTTGACTTCCATCACTGAGATCTTGTTTAACATTCCGATGACCGCGCATTGTATCGGGGGGGCGGAGATGGCGGCTTCCGCTGATCAGGGCGTGTGTGACCTTAAAAACCGGATTTTTAATTATCAAAATCTCTATATCTGTGATGGTTCAGTTCTTGGCTCAAATCTCGGGGTTAACCCGAGTCTCACCATTACTGCGATTGCAGAGTTTGCCATGTCTCACATTCCTGAGAAAGGCCGTTAGAAAACTTGTCTAAAAGTAAGGGGAGAATGGTGCGCCCGAGTTGAGGAGTTTCGAACTTCTTGTCTCATGCTTACTTTATTTGGCTGATTTTAGATCCTTTAAACTTTGACGAAGATTTTTAATCGAGACTTCAATTTCATCACGAACTCTACGATAAATCTTTAAGATTTCTTCTTCATCGGTCATGTTCATAGTTAAAGCTGGAGGATCTTGAAATCCAATATGAATCACCTTGCCTCCAGGGAAATAAGGACAGTTCTCTTTAGCAGAGTCACAGACAGTAACAATATAGTCGAATTTAACGTTAGGAAGTTCTTCAACTGTTTTTGAATATTGTGAAGATATGTCGACTCCTGCTTCTTTCATGACTTTCAAGGCAATTTCATTCATACCATGCTTCTTTGTACCAGCAGAATAAACGTTAAAATCGTGTCCCCAATATTTTCGGCAAAAGCCTTCTGCCATTTGGGAGCGACAAGAATTACCAGTACAAAGAAACATGATGTTTTTCATATCAACCTAGTAGCATTTCCAGTTAAGTCCACTCTCGAACTTTGTAAGTAATGAAATTGCTTGAATAATTTTTGGGATTTTTTTAATGGTGCGCCCGACAAGATTCGAACTTGTGACCCCTACCATGTCAAGGTAATACTCTAACCAACTGAGCTACGGGCGCATTGTGCAAAACATCTTAGGAAAAAATGCGGGCCCTGTCACGAAAATCTCTCCGTCGGTTCGATGACTTTGAGCAAAATCTGCGTTAATTTTACCCCCCTATGACTTCGCGACTACAGCGCCGGTTCGGTCCATGGGTTCTCCATCATGCATGGGAATTTAAATGGTTCTATCTCGGGGCCTTCCTAAGTCTCGCTCTCCTGCAATTCCTCCAGGTTCAGATTCCGGAACGGATCCGCACGCTCACGGAACTCATGGGACAAGGGAGATTGTCGGAAATTTCGGAATGGGTCTTCGTGGGTCTTGCCGCCGGGATTCTGATCTTCCGCACGCTCTCGCGGCTTTTGTTCTTTTATCCCGCGCGCGTGCAACAGAAACTTCTCCGGATGGAGCTTCTGGAGAAACTGGAAAGTGTGCCGGCTTCCAGGTTTTCGACATTCTCACAGGGACAAGTCTTTCAGATTATCTTTGATGACATCAATAACCTGCGAGCCTTCATCGGCTTCGGTTTACTTCAGGTCTGTAATCTTATCATTGCGGGTTTCATTCTGGTTCCGAAGCTCAATTCCACTGACCCGTATCTGTGGCCTGCGTTCATTCCGCTTTTTTCGAGTGTGGTTCTTTTCACGGTGATGACCTTCATCAACCAGAAACTTTTTAAGAAGATGGCGGACAAAAAGGGCGAGGTCCAGCAGTACATTATCGAGGCGTACGAGGCCAAGCAGACGATCAAGAATTTCCATCAGGAAAAGAATTTCATCCTGGGGTTTGTGAAACTTTCGGCGCAGGAACTTTCCTACTTCTTTAAGTCATCCATCGGGTTTGCGGTTTCCGGCCCCTACGTGAAGCTGGGCCTCGGGGCTTCACTTCTCTGGGCCTCACTTCTCATCAAGCAAAACGGCGGCTCAACGTCTGATCTCGTTTTCTTTTCGGGCTTCTTATATCTCTTTCTTGAACCCGTGATGTTCATGTCCTGGGTGGCCGTGGTGATGTCACAGGGCTTTGCCGCCTGGAAGAGGGTGAAGGAGCTCCATAACTCTCTCGAAAAACCGTCCGCGGAAGAAAAAGAACTTACGCATATTCCGATTGAGGATCGAGGTAACACCATTTCCTTTCCTTTTATGTTCTGGGGAAAACCCGTCAATCTGGAAATCGATAAGGGGAAATGGAATGTGCTCTTCGGTGAGACGGGTAGCGGGAAGAGCTATCTTCTTTCAAAGCTCGCTGTCTCAATGATCTTAAAGGGCGACCGCATCTCCATGGTTCAGCAGGAGCCGTATCTTTTTAACGATACGATTCAGGAAAATATTTTCCTGGGACCGGTGCCGGATGAGGCCGCACGGGAAAGGGCAAAATATTTTATTACCATGTTCCAGCTCGATTCCCTGGATGAAAATCCTGAGAAGGTCATGGCGCTTGAGGTGGGAGAAAATGGGAAGCGCCTCTCGGGTGGTCAGATGAAGCGGATCGCTCTCATCCGTTCACTCATGTCAGGTGCGAAGATCCTGATCTGGGATGATCCGTTTTCTTCAGTGGATATCATCCTCGAGAAACGAATCATGGAGGCCCTGAAAAATAGTCCCGAGTGCGCAGGAAAAACATTCGTGATCTCAAGCCACCGGCTCACAACCGTGCGGCTTTCTCACAAAGCGATCTATATCTCGCATGAAAACGGAATTGAAAGTGTCGGACCTGTAGCAGAGGTCCTGAAGGAAAATAAGGTTGTCCACTTCTTCAAAGAGCAGCTTGTGGAATTACCTCTGGCTTAGGTCAGAGTGGTTTCTCGCGGCATTCATCCTGGTTAATATCTGCGTCTCAGCAGTGACGGGATACTTCACGCCCCGACTGATC
>JAKFFP010000278.1:0-7491 GCA_036675045.1 Bacteriovoracales bacterium
AACACAGACAAACATGAACGTGAATGAAGTCATTGCTAATATTGCAAGTGAAGTCATGGGTGGCGTGCGTGGAGATAAAAGGATCGTTCATCCCAACGATGACGTGAATAAATCTCAAAGTTCAAACGACGTTTTTCCGACTGCCATGAGCATCGCGGCTACTCAGAGCCTCATGCTCGATCTGCTGCCCGCGGTGGAAAGACTAGGCAGCACTCTTCGTGAAAAATCTGAAGAGTTCATGAAAGTGACCAAGATCGGCCGCACTCATCTCATGGATGCGACTCCGATAACTCTGGGTCAGGAAATTTCCGGTTGGGCATGCCAGCTGGAGCATGCGATGAAGCACATCGAGTTTACCATTCCTCATTTATCGCAGCTTGCCCTGGGGGGAACCGCGGTTGGTACGGGCCTTAATGCGCCCGAGGGTTTCGCGGAAAGTGTCGCCGAAAAAATTTCCAAGTACACCGGGATTACGTTCACCACGGCCCCGAACAAATTCGAAGCCCTCGCGAGCAGTGACAATATTGTTCACGCTCATGGTGCGATCAAGGGGCTCGCTGCCTCGCTCATGAAAATCGCTAACGATGTCCGGTGGCTCGCCTCTGGCCCCAGAAGCGGGATCGGAGAGATCACCATTCCTGAAAATGAACCCGGCTCTTCCATCATGCCGGGGAAGGTGAATCCCACTCAATGTGAGGCCATGACAATGGTGTGCGCACAGGTGATGGGGAACGATGTCGCAATCAATATTGGTGGAGCATCCGGAAACTTTGAACTCAATGTCTTCCGGCCGATGATGATTCATAACTTCCTCATGAGTGTGAGAATCCTTTCCGACGCTCTTTATTCGTTCGATGAATTTTGCGCTCAGGGGATCAGGCCCAATCTTGAGAGGATTCAGGAGCATCTGGAGAACTCGCTTATGCTGGTGACTGCTCTCAATCCTCATATCGGCTATGACAAGGCCGCCGAGATAGCGAAGAAGGCGCACAAGGAAAATCTCACGCTGAAGGAAGCGGCCCTGGCATTGGGGTATCTTTCAGAAAAACAATTTCAGGAATGGGTTGTACCGTCGAAGATGACGAATCTCAAAATCCCGTAGATCTACTGATCAATGATGCTTTTAATTTCCATCCTGTGAGCTTTTGCTTTTTCCCGGCAATCAGGGAAAGAAGGCCCGAGCTTCAGGTCCTTGTAAGCATCCACACATCCTTTCATGTAGGAAAACTGCACCTGATCCATGACCGATGAGATGTGGACCAGATCATCTTTTTTGTCCGCAAGGGGAGGACGATGGGCGCAGGCAACGAGAATTAACAGGATAAGGATTTTCATAAGATCATTCTGGCTTGAAGAAAGCGGTAAGGCCAGAGGCCCTACCGCAGTTAAGAATCAGTTTAGATACACTCGTAACCGCAATCTTCGTAACAAACACCGCCGGCACAGTAGTCTTCACATCTCCAGACTTCATAGCAGTCTTCATGGTCGTTGATTCGGGCATCACCAGAAGCGAGAAGCGCAACCGCAACGATAATCACCACCAGGATTGCGCCACCGATAACAGCACCGCCGTTCCAGCTTGCTCCACGTGCGTATGAATTGTTCATGACATCAACGACGTATTTCTGAGCGTCTTTCTGGTCCATTTTATTAATCTGAACCATGGTGAGAGCGGTACGAAGGTCTCTCGCAATCTTCTCATTTTTTACCTGAGAGACAGTGAACTCCACGAGCTCCTGATTCGAGACATTTGCCGTACGAAGGGCCATGGCGAACTTGTCCATCTGGGCATTGTAGAAGGCACGGTCTGTCTGGTCCCACTCCACGGACAGAGAGTAGTTCAGGTCGTCAAAAGCGGTCTTAAGACCGTTATTGGTACCTGCGAATGACTGGACAGTTAAAAGGCAGAGGGCAATGAGAGAAACAATGAACTTCTTACACATTCTAAAACTCCTTTTTAGTTTGAACGGCTTCGCGGGTTGTAACTGTGATAAAAGTATTTCGCAAGTCCGGTTCATGGGGTTAGACTTGAATTGGAAAATAAATTACTGCTTGCAGAGGGCTAATGTTTAAAGCAATTTTCATACTCTTAACACTCTTCATGAATGCTCAAGCTATCGCTTCTAACGATACTCTGGTTCCTTTCCAGACCGATTACTGCACAGGAATTCCCGAAGGTGTTCCACAAAACAGAACCGCGTGGAAAAATTGCTGTCTCATGCACGACATGCTTTTCTGGTCTGGTGGAGATAAAGCAGATCGTGATGAAGCTGATCTCGGATTAAAAGAATGTGTTGAAGATAAAGGTTATCCGAAAATCGCGTGGGTTATTTATCACGCCGTAAGACTCGGCTCATATTCTCCGATCAAGTTTGAAAACAAGCAGTGGAACTTCGGCTGGCCCGCCAGACCGATTCATCAGAAACTCACCAGTCAGGACATTGACCAGATCGAAAAAGAAATTCTTTTTGGTTATTCGAATGTCCCTCTTCATATCAAGATCGCTTTCATCTACGAACTCCGCACCAGGAAATAGTCATGGTCCCATTCCTTGTTCTTTTATTATGGGGAAGCTTCAGCTTCTCCCAGGACTACGATTGCAAGGCCACTTACATTGAACTCGATATTATCCGGCAGGAAGTAAAGAGCACGGATGAGTTTTATTACTGCTTTGGTTTCCATCACGGTACCGACCGCGCCTGGATGATGGATTACTTCCGTAGAAGTGCGGAAGGACGAAACGCCGAAGTCCTGGGCTTCGCCCATATGAAATCCGATCTCATGATGCGGCTTCTGGATATGAAAGCGATCGCGGCACGAATCTGGTCTGAATATCCCGCCGATGAGAGAAAGAAACTCGAAGCATATGCACGTGGAGTGAACCGGGGCTTCAGGACAGGAAAGAAAGCGCGGGAGTTCACTGACAAGAGTTATGAACCGGAACCGTGGGTCCCGGAGAACACCATCGAAGTTCTTCTGCTTCAATCCTTTGATCAAACCCGGAAAACTTTCACGACTGACTGGGAACAGGAAAAATTCAAAGCACGCTGGAAAGAGAAGGCAGCTTTCCTCATGGATAACGATAACGTGCCATGGGAAAATACGATCCTTAAACGTGGTGAATATCCTTCAAGGAAGGCTGCTGCCGTCCGCCCACAAAGTTCATCCGTTCTTCCTCATCTCTGGGCCAGCTTCCCGGCGGTTTTCGGTGAAGAATCCGGATCCAATAACTGGGTCGTTTCTTCGAAAAAATCTTCTACCGGAAAGGCGATGCTCGCAAATGATCCGCATCTCGATCTTAAAACGCCCCTCTTCTGGTATTGGATTCACCTTCGGAGTCCGGATTCTGAGGTGATCGGGGCCAGTCTTCCCGGTGTACCTATCGTTGCCAGTGGAACAAACGGCAAAGTTGCATGGGGGCTAACAAACTCCTACATTAACACCGCCGATGCCGTATTCGTGAATGATGTTCCGGCGAAAGATATTGAAACCATCCGTCCTTTTGTCTGGATCAAATTCTGGTTTTTTAAATTGCCCTTTTTCTTTAAGAGCTTTGAGAAGACGAAGCAGGGATATCCGGTTCTGCCGCTTGAGATCCAGAGTGACGAAAAGATGTTCCTGCGCTGGACGGGTTTTTTCCTGAAGGCCCATGACATCATCCCGATGTTTGCCATTCCATCGGCGGTAAATGTCGAAGGCCTTGACGAGCTTCTTCAGAAGATCGGTCTTCCTTCCTGGAACTTTGTCTTCGCTGATACCAAGGGAGATATTGGTTTTCGCGTAATCGGGAATATTTATCGTGAAGAAGGAACGAGCACCTTCGGAATGAGACGACTGTCATATCAGGAGTTCAGTTCAACTGAGATTCTCTCACCCGCAGAACGGCCGCATGTCATGAAGCCTGGAAGAGGTTATGTGTACTCAGCGAACAATCGTCACTGGCCGGCAGACGGTGAATTGTCAGGAGGAAGAGGCTATTCCCACTCTTTCCGCGGTAACCGGATTGATGAGCTCCTTCAGCCGAAGCAGGATGTTGAAACTTTTAAAGCGATTCAATGTGACCATCAGGCCGTCGACGCAAAGTACTTTGTGCCTAAACTGCTTGGGGTGATGAAGCTGCCTGAACTCACAAGCTGGGATTACTCAACCGCGGAAAATCATATCGCTCCTGGAATCTACCGGCGTTTCATGGATCTTCTCATGCAGAAATGGGAGGTGAATGAATTCGGCTTATGGCGACTTCTGGATTCACCCGATGAAAGAATGCGTTCCGAAATGCACCTCGTGTATCAGGAAGCCTTAAAACAGGTTTCCGGAAGGAAATGGGGAGAGCTTCATCGCCTGGGCTTTGCCCATCTTTCAAAAAACACTGATTGGGTTTTTGCTCCGGAAGTTTCAGCAGCAGGTGACAATCACACCGTCGATCCGGGAACATCCAGGTGGAATGAAGACAGAAAGCTTTATGAAGATATTTCCGGGGCGTCGATGAGAATGATTATTGAGATGGATAAGCGGCCGCGGATTCATCTGGTGTTTCCGGGTATCAATCGCGATTACACTTCAAAGTCTGATAAGAACCCGTGGGATGACTGGAAGGCCTGCCGCTACACGAGTTTTACCATGTGATAAAAAAAGCCCTCTTACGAGGGCTTTTTTTTAATCTGCAATTCCCAGATACTCTTTACATTTTTTCTTCGCCCCACCCAGAATCGAACCGAGTCTTCCGGCAGCTGCTTCTTTACATGCCTGGAGAAGCTCGTCCAGATCGTAATGATCACGCGTGAAGCGGATCGGACGACCATCCTCATCTTCCTGAAGGACGCCCATGGCGACAGTGGCCGGCGTCCAGAAAGGACCTGGTGCTGTGTACGTGTAACAATCAGCGGCTCCATACTGTGGAGTGTATTCCGGATACATGCGGCCCTTGAACATGAGTTCAAAGAGTTCGCGCTCACGTGCATTGATCACTTTGCATTGAGAGGTATTCACGAATTTTGCAAGCCATTCTCCGACCTGCATCGGGCGTCTCACGTAACCGGGAAATCCGCCATCGAGGACCCAGACTTGTCCGCGATCATTCACTACCGGAGCAACGTGGTACCACCACTTCTTGCTACCGATCTCACCATTTTTTCCGGTGTAGAAGAGAAAGATCTTTCCAGCATCAATGTTCTGGAATCGTTTCATATCGTAAGTCCAGAGGAGCGCGCGATTAGAACAAATCGAACTTCCGGTCTTCACGAGTTTCCGGTTCATCTTGGTAAAGAGGGTATCTTTGGTCTCACCGCGCTTCGAGATGTCGGTCAAATTGAAACGGAAATCAGTAAGGGTAGTTTGAGAAAAAGCAGTCAGCGAAAAGAGGAAGAGGATCGTTACAGAAAAAACTTTCATGTTTTTACCCCGGAGATTTTTTGAGCGTAATGCTCAGGTTCTCTCAAGGTTTAAGTAACTGGTATCAAAATGTCTCTTAGAAATTTCTGATGACGATATAGGTCAATAGCAATAACACCAAGATACCAAAAATGATTTTTTGTGTCAGAGTGTTGAAACCAATCCAGGAATTAGAACCCTTGTTGAATGCTGCATCTAGTATGCACAGTGCGTGAATGAAAAGTCCCGGCCAGAAAAAACTGAAATAACCAAAACCAGTGAACACGGCCCAGAAAATTCCCGGCATGATCTGATCCTTCATGAGCTGACCCAGACCGGGTAGCATCATGGACCAGATGGCGGCGACACTATTATCTACTTTATGATGGATGGGATTAGTTGGAGTATGCATAGAGAGATCATACTCCCAAGTAAACTTAAAAGCACTTCATATTTGCGCTGCAAGTCATTAAAAGCACAGGGTATTTTTTAACCGACCGAAAGACTCAAGAAGAGCCCGGGAAAGGTCGATAAGACTATGAGCATTCAAAGTTTGTGCTCTTTTATGGAGGTACGTTTATGGGTGATAAAAACAAGAAAAAGCTCACTAAGAAAGAGCTTAAAGCGCAGAACCACGCCAAGCTAATGGCGAACAAGGGTCATGGTCAGGGAACACCAGCAAATCCGAATAGCAATGTGGTGGACATCAATGCCTTCCGTGATCAGAAAAAAGACAAAGCAGCTTAAACAGGGCCCTTCGGGGCCCTTTTTTTTTCGTAAAATTCATTCACCATTAAGTTCACCATCAAGATATCCGCGCATTAGTATTTCCTCGTTTTAAACACAGAGGTACGAATGCCACGCGGTAGTAAATCGAGTTATTCCAGTAAGCAAAAACGCCAAGCCGAGCACATTGAAGACAGTGCCAAGAAGAAAGGCAGAAGTTCGAAGACTGCTGAACGCATTGCCTGGGCGACGGTAAACAAGCAGGACGGCGGAGCTAAGGGAAAGAAAAAGTCGAAGAAAAAATCTTCCAAAAAAACCGGCAAGAAAAAAACTGGTAAGAAGAAAGCTTCTAAGAAAAAATCAAGAAAGTAAGAGAGTTGTTTCCTGAGGCGCAGGTAGGAATATCTCATCATGGAAGTGAAGGGTTCTGACAGAGACCTGATGTTGGTGGAGGAGAATTTCATTGAAGCTATTTTGTTCAGATCGGATTCTGGATGAGACGCAGGTTCCACCGGCAACGGCGACAGTGTTCGGGAAATCAGAAAACGTCGTGACCTTACTCTGGTGTTCGTGACCCCACAGGAAAAGATGTGGCTCAAGCTTCAGAAGCCTTTGCAGCTTTAATGAAAGATGATCGGGCGTCAGGGGATGGTGGGAAGCGATGATTCTCAACTTCCCGCGAGCGGTAAGAAGTCTTTTCTCGAGCATTTCAAGTTCATGGCCGTGGATAAGTTCTTTTTTTATCGTGAAGTTGTTTGTCGTCCAGAGACCACAGACCATGACTTTGTCATCCTCGTAGCACGATGAGCTCCAGGGTTTCAGGAACTGACAGAAGCGTTTGTAAGGATTGAGAAAACGAAGTCCCAGATGGAAGAGTGGGACGTCGTGATTTCCGGGGATGATGAAAACAGGCATGGAGAGTGATTCAAGGAATTCCCTGGCGAGTAAAAATTCTTTTTCCTTCGCCCGCTGAGTAAGGTCCCCGGTAATAATAACAAGGTGAATGTCATGGCGATGATCCCACAGGAAAGTTCTGAGTCCATGGAAAGCGGGCGCGTAGATCCTCCCAAAATGCATGTCGGAGAGATGGATAATTCGCAGTGGCTTCATAAGGATCGTCCGGTTGTCCTGGTTATCATCAATCCTCACTCGAGACAGGGAAGTTCAGTCAAAGATTTGATCCTGAAAGCCCTCGAAGAAAAAGGGGCCACAGTCATTCTTCCAGAATTGCATGAAGAAAACGTTGATCCAAATGAATTGATTCTGAAGCATCAGGATAAAACGGATATCGTTTGTGTCGCTGGTGGTGATGGCAGTGTGAATCACATCCTGTCTTCTCTTCTCAGGATAAACCGGCCGGTGCTGGTGATCCCCTGCGGGACAGCTAATAACCTT
>JAKFFP010000254.1:0-7442 GCA_036675045.1 Bacteriovoracales bacterium
ACCCGCATGAATTGGGTACTGGGACGATCATCACCGGTAACCGTGTACTCAGAATCGCACGAATCATCGGCGGCATTGGCAACGGGAATGGAAATCCGGTAGCAAGGGGCGAACGGTCGATCGTCCTGTTCTCTTTCGCGCCAACCGACAAAGTATGTTCCGTACTTATTCCAGTTTACCCCGTCAGGCGGACGCCGGGGAATAGTTGAGTTGTTCTGGACCCTATAATAAAAATAAGCGCGGGTCGCTTTTTGCTGGTTAATGGAGCCAAAAATGGCGTTCGCAAATCCGGTGACGATCGCGTAGATCGTGAACATGAGGGGAAGAAAAATAATTAATTCTAAAAGGGCCTGGCCCTTTTCATCATCTTTCATCAGCATCCATCATCAAAAAGTGTAATGTCCATGTCTTCGCTGCAAACAGTCTGTCCGGTGAGCGCCTGGCATACCCTTTCAGCACATCCGACCCGGGTGGGTTCTTTACCAAGAAATGACTCCGACACCAGATCGAGCTCGGTATTTCCCGCGATTCTGCCCAAAGCATCTACCCGCTGGTTGTAACGGGAGTACGTTCCCACAGTCAGATACTCGCTGGAGTCCTGGCCACTAGTGGATTTATTCACATAAAATTCATTCTCATCGATTCCGAAAATTCCCAGGTTGTATTGCTTGAAAGCTGCCCTTGCTTCACCTTCCGCATTGGAGATAGAAAATTCATACTGACCATAAGTACCGAAGTATCTTTCGGTCGTAAGATACACCCGGCTCGACATGAAAGTAGCATAATGGACGAGATAGCCCGTGGCATAGTTCATGGCGGAGTTAAATATCATCAGCATGAGTGACAAGCCGAAAGCAAAGGTCAGAATAAATTCAATGGTCGCCTGACCGCTTTGTTTAGAAGATTTCATTGAGGATACTTATCCTTCGGTCCGAAAAATCGCGATCCGCCGGCGGGATCGTCGTAGGTCGGATGAATGGCCCCGTTGCGGGATCCCTTGGGAAAAGTATCTTCAGTACCCATGTAACCGTGGCGGTAGGCAAACTCAGATCGCGTTTTGATCGTTTGTCCGATCATCCCGCGGTTCCCGAAATATTTCTGAAAGAGTTTTGACTTGTAAAAAGTGAGAACGATCATCGCAACGACGGACAAGAGGAGCATATACTCCACCAGCGTCTGACCTTTCTGTTGCTTCACTGCCACAGGGCTGTCCCGAAAAGGATCCATGCTACGAGTATAACAGGTGCATAACTAAAACGTGAATGGATCTCGGCCCGTAGAGCTTTAAAGTAGAAAGTTGTGAGGTAAGCCTTGATCTTCGCAGCACTTTTAACAAATTTCATGATGAGTAAAATGGTGCCCACAAAGATCGTCACCGTCAATAACTTCTCCATGAACAGCATCTGTGCTGGTGTCGGTATCAGGAGAAACAGAGACGCCAGGTACTTACTATCTCCCGCGCCCATGATGTGAAACACGAAAAGAATAAATCCCACAACGATCATTCCTAGTGGGAAGTAGAAATGTGCGATCTCCGGAACCGCCCCGACATAAACGCTCATGCCCGTGAAAATCAAAATGTGCGTAACAGACCAGAGGTTAGAGATCTTTTTAACCCTGACATCAATAAAGCTCACGACGAATAGCTCGAGGAGGAGAAGCAAATAGAGATAAAGATTCATTTGTATCCGTTCTTATAACCATCAAAGAAGCAGTTTGAAGGGCATACCCCCACCATCAGGTGGGTAGAGAGAACGTGACCGATCTTCCCCATTTCGTCGCGGAAGAAATTTTTGAACTGATTTGTAACTTGAATGCCCAGGAAGAAGGCAAAGGCGAGGATAAAAATATATTCGACAGTGGCCTGACCACCAGTCTTCTTTGTTTTCATACCAGAATGATAACTGATCTCCAGAGTAACCGCAAAGCTATGGGGCAGCCCCCGCTGAGCTTTTCGCGGTTACTACTGGAGGTTACCGAAATCTGCGAATTTGTTTTCGTCGAGTACGGTTCCAAGGATACCGCCGCTTCCGTCACCAGCTTCACCGAAGAGCTTTTTGGTGATCGCCGACTTGAACTTAAAAACGATCGTGGCAACAACTGCTACGAGGAGAATGTACTCCGTAGAAGTCTGTCCCGTTTCATCTTTAAGATAAGCGATGAACCTATCTTTCATAATGTTCCCCCTTCAAGGTACCTGCTTTTTATCGTCTTACTTGCGACAAAACTTTAGGGTCCCCTGAGCGTATGAGAACATTATAACACATTAAGTCAATTTTCTTGAAAAATACCCCCTTGAAACAGGTAACATGCTAAAACTATTAACATTTTATTTCCCGCCGGACTGCGGTTAGAGAAACTTACCTATCTTCATTGCCCACAAAATGAGTTATGATGAATTTGGGTCCGGGGCGAAGCCATAAAGTTTCGCCCCTACGATTTTATTTTCGGGAGCGGTCCCTGATCACGGTGTGCAAGCTTGCCTGGTCTAGTATTAGACCAGAATGTGAGAAGCCTAAAGTGATTACTAATTGCGCCCACCTAGTTTTCTAGGGGCGCGAAACCGTATTAAGCCTTCCCCCGGACCTCTTTTTTTGTCTTTATTCCCGCCCCTTTGGGAAATCCCCCCTTCTGCCGATAACTCCCTTGAATGAAATTCGCCTTATTCCTTCTATTCATCTCTATGCCCGCACTCTCAAGTCAGAATGAGAGATTGGGAAATCTCGTCAGCATGCTGAAAGGCACTCCCGCCCGCCTGACAGGAGATATTGCTCTCGGGAGAGATGTAGAAATCAGTCGCTCGACTATCCCGATGGGGCCTTTGAGACTACCATCGGTTGTAGAACTCCGAAAAAATGTGCGGATGGATTATTATCTTTCAGAAAATGAATTGTCAGTTCAGACCAATAAAGCTCTGGTCGTGAAAGTGTCGGGAGTTGTCTTTAAGATCAACTCTATTAAGTATCATAAGAACGGACATTTTACTGTTGATACTGATAGCCCGATTCTTGAAAAGACTCTGGAGAAGAAAATTGCCGAAGTTATCGAGTCCCGTTACAAGGGCAAAATGGATCTCGCTTTCCGGAAGCTCTCAACCATCAGAAGACAAAATACCCCGAGAGACGCAAAAGCCGTTGTGGACGGAATCGTGGATATTTTCAAGGGTCCGGGTAATGGGCCATCGATGTTTGATAATGTTCCCATGTACGGAAACGTAAATCTCAATTTTGAGTTCAATCGCCAGCAGACACTGGATGTGACCGATAAGTATGTGGCCGACATCCAGGCCGGTGACCAGCTCACAGCTGCGGGGAAATTCACCCGCAACGGAAACCGTTTTACAGTTTCAGAAGTTGAATTCAGGTCATATATGGGTGTTATCTTCCGTCCGGAAAATAAATCCCGCCTGGCGATGTCCGCCCTCCGGATCACCAATGTCCGGATCACTGACCGTGGAATCGAGCCGACAATGGTTTCCGGCGCCGAGGAGACTCTCTCGGGGATTGGTCAGCTGGCCGGTCTCATCACCAGCGCTCAGGGAGCAAATTCGCTGGGTCTTGCCCCTGACTGTGATCCCCGGATCGAGGGAATTCAGAGATGGCTCCAGAAGCAACTCGATGGACAACTTCTCCCACTCATTCGTCTCCATCGACCTGAGCTTATCCAGGCAGGAATCGATCCCGCACTCCTTAAGGCCCTCGAAAGTTGATTTATCTTGACGGGACAGGTCCCCGGCCCAAAAATAAAAGTATGGAATATATCAATGTGAATGATTACCAGAATGTCTCATGGATTGAGGGCCTGGCGCTTGAAGAAGTGAACATGGAGGAATCAGGCATCATCAGATTTGATGAACACCTGAATACCCAGGCACTTCTCGAAGAATCATCTCTCGCTTTCGTGAATAAAATGAAAGATCGTTTTGAGTTTTACGTGTCACTGTTCAATCAGTATCGTAATAACCGTGACGGTTCACGTTCCATTAAGATCTTCCGCATTTCCAATACCGTTAATGATTTTATTCTTTTCAGAAATTCTCTGAAGCTTATCGTTGCCCGTCGTTCACCTGATGTGATCAGCATCGGCTTTCTTTCGAACAATGGTGGCCTTTTTGCCGCCCGTCTTGCGAATGAAAATCAATCTGTTCACGCCATTCATGAAATCAAGGCCCATGTTGGTCCTTTCAATACGATCTCATGGAGATTTCAGGGTGAGCCGGTAGAGACAGAAGCTCTGGTGAAGTACTACCTCACAGAGTTCATTAAGAATTCTTCTCGCTGAAATTCTCCAGTCTCTTCCGTGTAAAATTCAGTGAATCATCCACGCTGGGCATTTTCGTTTTCAAAAACTCTTCGATATTACCCACACCAAGTCTGTAGGTAAAACTCTGAACGGAGTCCTTGGGTGGTTTCCTCTCGAGAGGAAATGGAAACTGGGCCTTAACCACAAGACCTTCGTCGAACTTAAAGATACGGGCATAGCTTCGGGCAAATTCATAGCGGGTCATGGTATCAGCGGAAGAAACATGGATCAGACGATTGGTGATATCGGCGAGCAAAGCTTGTTTAATGATCCGGCCGATAATCTGGATATCAAGAAATCCCATGCTAATGGAATCATCCACGGAGAATTTTTCTCCACGTGCGAGACTTCGTTCCAGGTACTCGAACCAATTGGGATGTTCCGGCCGGTAACTTCTTCCATAAAGAGTACCGCATCTCAGGATCAGGTAGTTCAGGCACGAGCGCTGAACATAAAACTCAGCGGAAGAAAGGGAATTTCCGAAAGCCGTATTGGGAAAAGGCGTATCCCCTTCTGTATAAGTCAGGTTTTCCCCACCGTGAACGAAAGCGGATGAAATCAGAACAAATTTTGAACGCTGCCGTTCGCTGGCAGAGCAAACATTCGCGGCACCAGAGGAATTAAGGGCATCGGCGAGCTTGGGTTTTACCTTACATTCGGCCAGAGAGGAAAGCCCTACGGCATAGATCGTGAAATCGGGTTTTATGATTCCAATAAGACGATTCACGTAATCTTTTTTGAGAACATCACAGGGAAAGCAAGTGATCCCTGGAATTTCAACCGGGGTTTTATGATAAGTCCCTACAATCCTGAATTCATCCTTCAGGATTTCCGCGAGATTCGATCCCACGAATGATGAGACTCCGAAGATCATGACGGTTTTACGCATGAACAGATTTTAGCATGAAAATTAGAGGTGATTTAATAAAAAAACCTTCCCCCATTCGGGGGAAGGTTAGTGGGTGTTTTCTTAGCCGAGCAGCTTCAAGGCAAAATTCGGAGTCTGATTCGCTTGAGAGAGCACTGACACACCGGCTTGAGCAAGAATGTTATTCTTGGTCATGTCCGCGGTCTCAGCCGCTACATCTACATCGCGGATCCGGGAATTGGCCGCACTGAAGTTCTCCTCTGAAATCGCGATGGTATTACTCGCTGATTGCAGACGGTTCTGTAGTGCTCCCAAGTTGGCGCGGGTTCCGTTAATCCGCACCAGAGCGTCGTCCAGCTTCGACAATGATAACTGAGCGCCTTCCTTGCTTGCGATGTTCTCGGCGATAAGGCCGAGATTTTCAAGCGTAGAATCAGTCTGAGTTGAGTCGTAAGCAATCCGGTCTTGTGTTGGATCATTGTGGATCCCGACCTGAACTTCGACCAACCCGCCTGTACCATCGAGAAGCTTTCTTCCGTTGAACTCTGACCCTTGAGAAATTCTTTGAATCTCTTCAAGAAGGTTTTTGAATTCGATGTTCGAAAATCCTCTCTCAGTATCGCCGACAGTATCAGAGGCTGCCTGGATAGCGAGCTCCCTGAGTCTGATAACGATGTTGGATATCTCATTGAGGCCACCTTCCGCTGTCTGAATAAGTGAGATGCCGTCATCTGAGTTCCTCTTCGCTTGTCTGAGTCCGCGGATATGAGCCTTGAGTTTTTCACTGATGGCCAATCCAGCTGCATCGTCAGACGCGCGCGTAATCCTTTCACCGCTGGACAACTTCCTGAGGTTGCTGTCCAAATTATTCTTAGTAATCCCTAAAGCACGTTGAGCACTAAGGCTGGCAACGTTCGTATTAATTCTTAAACCCATAGTTTAGTCTCCTGTTAGCATAAATCGAACCTCCATGTTCAGTTGTGGACTTCATGTCCACGATTGTTATTGTTAAAAACACAAACCAATCCACTACACTTCTCTGAAAACACCCACTACAGTATTTGCAGGAATTTTTACATCAGTACGTTCTTAAGGCCTTAGCCTTCTCAGGGATTACCCCTGAGCAGCGGCATTAATAAGGCTAAGGGCGTTCGTCGTAGACTGGTTCGCCTGGGCCAATACTGAAGTACCTGCTTGCATCAAGATGTTCGTTCTAGTCATCTCAGAAGTAGCTGAAGCAATGTCAGTGTCACGAATACGTGAGTTAGCAGCTGACAAGTTTTCGTTACTAACCTGAATGTTGTTGATCGTTGACTGAAGACGGTTCTGAAGAGCACCGAAGTCAGCGCGGATCCCTGAAACGTTCTGAATCGCCTGGTCGATAGCTGCGAGTGAGTTCTGAGCAGAAATCTTGTCAGAAACAGACGCGAGGTTAAGACCAAGAGCTGCTACGTTAACGTCTGCTGATGAAGCATCGAACGTCAAACGGTCAGCGAGAGGGTCATTTCTAGTACCGATCTGAATGTCGAATACTGAACCAGTACCGTTAAGAAGTGGAACGCGGTTGAACTCAGTAGAGTTCGCGATACGATCAACTTCCGACATGAGCTGTTCAAATTCAACGTTAAGGAACTTTCTTTCTGTTGGCCCGATGGTGTCAGAAGCGGCCTGTACTGCAAGTTCGCGGAGTCGGATCATAATGTTACCGACTTCTGCTAATGCACCTTCAGCGATCTGCACGAGTGAGATACCATCCTGAGCGTTTCTTTCCGCCTGGCCGAGACCTCTGATCTGAGCTCTGAGGTTTTCCGAGATCGCGAGACCGGCAGCATCGTCGCCTGCACGGTTGATCCGGCTACCTGATGACAATTGCTCTAACACTTTCTGTTGAGCACCACGTGTGACTCCCAAGTTCCTCTGCGCGTTCAGCGATGAAACGTTGGTGTTAATCCTTAAACCCATAAATCCTCCTTGATCGGGTTTCTCCGTTCTCAATCCTTGAGAGGGAGATGAAAGACATTTGTGTCCTTCATGCATAACTTTTCGACACAGGAGCGTAAGACTTTAGTTATGCTGTAGAAAAATTCGACAATGCCCGCAAAAAGGGTCTAAACTATGGAAAACAAAGAGGAATCAGGATGGGCAATAATTTCCCCCGACGTACGACCCTTAAAGAATCGCCCTCATTATTCGAGGAAACTCTCCGCCTGATTGAGAAATCCTTCCACTATAAAGCTCCTTTCTCCTTTAAATATGACTTCGCTCCCCTCAT
>JAKFFP010000190.1:0-7425 GCA_036675045.1 Bacteriovoracales bacterium
AACTTCCTCGGAATTTCCGCAGCGTCTCTCGAAGGCCTTTCGGTGGATATCTCGGTTGAGCGCCAGCCTCTTTACGGACTCGCTGACCGGATTGTTCCTTATTTTTACTCGAACCTGGTGACCGAACTCAGGAATGGTATTAACAAGGACCAGGAAGCATACGAAGCAGTTCTCAATAAATATGGTTCGCTCTTTGGTTACATGATGCCGAACTCGAATCAGGTAAAAGTTAAAGCACTCCAGGAAGTTATTCCTGCTCTTGAGAACGCGAAAAATATCACGTTCGCTAAAGAGCTGGGTCTTGAGCTCGGATGGGATGAAGTTCGCTCCGCTCTTCCAAGTGCCAATGAAAAACAACTGAAGGTTTACGGACCTAAGATTCTGAGAGCGATCAACAAGGCGTTCCCGGACTACGAGGCCCTTACCGCTATCGGTAACCATCAGTTCTACGGCGTTTCCTTCCCGAGAAAACTTGATCTGGAAAGGACGATTACCCTTCGTCCGATTCTTTCAACGATCTCACTGGGGAACTCTTATAACCAGACTCAGCAGCAGCAGCAACAGTAACAGCAACAGTAAGTTGCAGGGACTATATGAGACTTGATTTCCTTACGGCCGACGTTTCCGGACTGTTTCCATTCATAGAAACAGTTCTCCAGGATGGCGGAAAGCGGCTTTACTCCATTGAAGGTGACATCAAAACGTTTACCAATGCCTCGGGATATTCGGGTTACGAATATCAAGAGGGCGCATTGAATGCGTCGCTTTCCCTGGGGATGATCCTCGGTGGATCTGGCTATGTTCTGAAACGCACTCTTCAGAGTGATACAGAATCAATTCAGCGCTTTGATTATTTTAGTGCGCAGGGCGAGCTGTCTTTTAGTTCCGATTCTGAGTCGCTGAATGTGGCGATCGTCGATTTCTATGAAATGGACCTCACTTGCCCTATCCTGAATCACCTCTACAATTTCCTCTCAATGGAATACAAGAAAGCCGCGGAAGCTTCTTCGTGTACCGAGATGGTTTACTCCGTAGAGCGCTACCTCCGGACCCTCTACAACTCAAAGATCATCCGCCTTTCTGTTCGTGAAAAAGGGAACGATCCAGCTGTCACGAATGTCTTTAACCGTATTCTCAAAGCTGAGATGGATCCGGTTCTCACCTGGGAAGAGCGCCAGCTGGTATTTAAAAAATACAGAGAAACACTCAATAAGATCGTTGATACCAAGGCACGAGCTCACCGCCTGAATTCTGCCCTCGTGAATTCTTCGATCATGAAGAAGAGAACGGGAAATTTCCTCGCCCGCGTAATCGCGCGCCCGGCGAACAACGGTCTCGGTATTCTTCACCGCTACACTATCGGAAAGCTCATCTGGTTCTTCCAGACAGTTAAAGATAATCTCGGTTATTCAGTGGCCCTCGCGGTCTACGGTCCGTTTACTTATTACTTCATTACCATGCCGATGAACCCGCACGCCATGCAGGCAGTTGGTAAGGTCCGTTCAACTTTCCTGGACGCGCGCACAGAAATCGCCCGCCTGGTTGATTCAAGGGGCGAAACTGTCATTGAAGAAGTCACGGGTTCAAAAGAGGCGGTGGCTTCCTCGAAAAAAGAGCCGGTCATTACCCAGACCGTTTCCGGTAAAGCTGCGGCCCCGACGATCGACAATAAGATTCTCGCCAATATTATCTATCCTTCCGCTGTAACCACCGGCCCATACTCCGGGGCGAATAAGCCGTCGGTTCTCAATATGGTTCTCTCGACGGATGTCCAGGCAGTCAATGGCCAGTCGTGGGCCGACCGGATGAGTGCCATGAAGCAGATGCAGATTGGTTACGAGGAGAATATTGAGTTTGCTTCCCGTATGGGACGCCTCGAGCAGCTCGAAACACAGTACAATTTCCCGATGCAGGTTGAAGCAACCTGGGAAGAGCTCGAACGTTATAACAATCTTATTTTCAAACTTCGTGAACAGAACCCGAATCTTTCAGCGAAGATGAAGCAGTATCTCTTCAATGAAGTAAACCGCACGCAGCAGCTGGAGTTATATCTCTGGGACCGTCTCGCGAGGTTCATCCTCGATCAGAAATACGTGATGCTCGATGAAGACAAGGAACAAAAGAGAAGCGACTACTATGTCGGACGTTCATTTGTTTTCCTTCAGGAAATGACCCAGACCCTTAGCTGGCGTTACAAGGATTTCAAAAAGCCGGAAGGGTTTGAAAAAATCCAGAAGCTCGCCGATTTCTATTCGAAGAACCGCAAGGAACACCATTCGGTTCTTAAAAATCTCCAGGCGAACTCGGACCTCTTTAAGCAGAAAGATACTTACAGCACAAAAGAGTTCCGTTCATACATGAAGCGTCAGTGGGAAATTCTCTTCCTGCAGAATGCGAAGGCGGAAGAAGCCGCGAACATGGGTCTTAACATGTACATCTGGTCGGTACGAAATACCGTCTGGGTTCTTCAAAGCTTGTTCTCCGCTAAACGCGAAGAGCTGGCACTTCTCATTAAACGCGACGTAACTGGACAGTTATTCTCACCTGAAGAGATGATGGCCCGGTCGCGTACGAGCATGTTGTACGAGACTCTTTATCACAACCTGACTCTTGAATATGTGGGTATCAGAGAAGAAATCATGAATCGTCTCGGTAAAGACATTGAGTCTGAGCAGAGAATGGTCGTGATCAATAATCTGAAAGAGTTCCTCACGGATCGCGAGAAGCTCGACGGTACACACATTGCCGGGAACCAGAAAACAGCAGGGAATCAGCTATGAAAGAAAAACTCTCCGGCGCTTCTTCACAGATCCTCATCCTGGTACTTGCCGGGATCCTGATGCTTCTGACGATTCAGATGGCGAAGGCCCAGTCTTCCGGTGCCAACGCGAACTCGCAGAATACGCTTCAGGGGAACAACGTCATTACGACGAAGATGCCGAAGAAGACTTTCATGGGAACGCTTCTCCAGAAGACATCTCTTTCTTACTATCACATGTTCCTGGGCCCGACTCTCGGTGGCCCTTCCAATGAAACGTATAACGTCTTCCAGGAAGGCGTGGATAATCCGAATACCGGCCGCGCTCCCCTTCAGTCTTTCCAGTCAGCTCTTCTTCGTTTCGACATTACTGAGAGCTGGGGAATTGGTGCTTCACTTGCCATGAGTAACGGCTATACCCAGGAAGTTGTTAACCGCGGTGAACGGGGGACAGTCACAAACAATGCTGAATCTCAGTTCTACAATGCCAGGGCACACCTTTATATGCCTTCATTCGACCTGGGGATCGCTAATCTTTACTCCACTTTCTCTTATGAGGCCCCGACTTCTGAAATCTCAAAAGATGACGAGATGAAATTTGGTCTGGTGCTGACTGAGAACCTTTCTTTCAAGAGTGATCCGACAACGAAGTGGTCTGCTGGTGTTACCGGACAGATCTATCGCATGTTCTATGAGAATGATCAGAAAGCGATCCCGGGCTGTAATCCGCTCGATTGTACGCCGACTCAGCTCCAGACTCAGATCATTACTGTCAGCCCGTATGTGAACTACCGCATCTCTGACAAATGGAACTGGGGTAACATGCTCATTCTCGACTGGGATCAGCGTGGGGTTCAGGCGAACTCGCGTGAGTTCAATAATAACCTTCCTCACCGTGTGAGAACGACGATCTCTTACTATCCAAACCGCTTCAAGATCACAAACATCGGTGTCTTCACTCAGGCGCTGGTAAAGTTCCGCCCGGACACAACAGCTGTCGGTGCTGAACTTGCGATGAGATTCTAAAAATTGATCTGAGCTTCAGGTGACGAACTCCACGGGTCGAGAGTACTTTCTCGTTCCCAAGGAGGTTCTGCATGAAGCTCGTTTTCCTCACTGTCACCGCTCTACTTTTCACCGTCATCGCGAAACTGGGTCATCCTGTGAAGCCGCTGGAGGCGCAGTTAGTTCACCCCCTTTCCGAGGCCCGCATCCCCAGATAAGAATCAGATTATGGATTTAAACCTGTGTTTTTTCATGAGTGTAAACTTTACCTAAATGGTGGATTTTACAACCAATGACGCCGCGCATTTGGTAAAAAAGAGGGAATTCTTTTTTTAACTGAATGAGGAGTCTCCATGAAGAAGTACCTGGGTTTAACCTTGATGCTTTCTGTTCTCAGCACATCTGCCTTCGCGCAAATGCGTGACAGCGATTGTGATCCGACTGAATCCGATTGCAGTAGCACTGAATCGCAGGTCAAAGAACCTGATAAAAATATTTATCCCTACAAGCCATTCTCAACTGAAGAAATGGATTCGAGACTCGAACGCATCACTGAGAATAAAAACTATCTCTCAGACATCCGTGAAATGGAAAGACGTGGTCTCAATCGCGCCAATACCCGCGTACAACCATGGGGTGGATCTTTCTGGCCACTCATCGGTGGTGGTGTAGCAAACACGTATCAGAAAAAAGATCAGACAATCTTCATCACGACTCCGCTCCAGAACGTTCTGTGGCAGAAGAACTACAGCGACTGGAAGAAGAGAAAAGAAAAGGTTTATCCGAGAATCTATGAGCTCGATGAAAAAGAGCTCGCAAAACTTGCTCCTTCAGAAAAATACGATCTGATCCTCGGAGACACGAGCTTCGATCTCACTCACCGCACGTGGAACTTCGTCGAGCGCTGGGGGAAAGGGAAAAAGTGGGAGTTTCTCACCAAGATCGAGCTTCCAGAAGGATATCGCATTCCGGATGCTTCAAAATTCATGGCGATCTGGGAAGGTATCTGTCACGGTTGGGCACTGGGCGCAGGATATACTCCGCGTCCGGAGAAAACTATTTTCATCACACTTCCTAACGGGAAGAAGATGGCGGTCTACCCGAATGACATCAAGGCGATTGCGTCTCTCATGTGGGCAAACTCAAATATCCAGGACAACGTTCTCTTTGAAGGGAACCGTTGTAACATGAAAAATCCGGATAAAGACAAACACGGTCGCTACATCGACACCAAGATCGACCTTAACGATACCGAACTCCTCCCTCGTTGCGCCGACGTTCACCCGGGAGTCTTCCACGTTTCGATCGTAAACGTCATGGGTATCGAAGGACGTCCGATCGTTCTCGATCACAACCCGAAATACGCCATCGCTAACCAGCCGGTTGGTGGTTATGAGCTCGAGTACTTCAACCCGAAAACCGGGAAAAATGGAACACTTAATGAAACAATGATCCACGTCCGTGACTACGGTGATAAGGATCCTTATAAGGAAAACCGTAACCCTGAGACGGCTTACATCGTCGGTGTTGCCATGAACATCAAGTATATCGACTGGGAACTTCCGAAGAAGAGAGAAACAAACACTCCTGCTGACGATAAGGTTGTTGATTATAAGTTCAACTATGACCTCGAGATCTCGGCTTCAGGGAAAGTCATTGGTGGTCAGTGGCGCGTTTCGAAGAAAGGTGGCCAGCGAGTCTTTAAGCAATCTACCAATCAGCCAGATTACTTCTGGCTTGCTCCTCGTGACTGGAAAAAATTCTTCGAGCCAATTCCGGGCATCGGCCGTTGGGAAGATAACATGGCCCTGCCACCGGCTAGCTGGAAAGAAGCTGCGAAGGTCGCACATGCTTTTACCTATGAGGAATCGGCTAAATTCTGGGGAGTGTCTCCGACCTGTACGGTACTCGCTACAGATAAGAGTAACCCTGAGCCTACGAAAAAAGTTCCTTGTGAGTTCCGTTATCCGAAACCACAGCCTTTGATCCAGGTCGTAGATAAACTAATTGAACTCTCGAGAGAATAATTTGATTTTAATAGAGGCCTGTCGCAAGACGGGCCTTTACTAATTGTCCGACGATGTATCCGATCGCATACGGAGCGGAATCGTGCTCAGCCGCTGACTTGTGACCAAAGCCGATCTTGTGAACCCATTCGTGGGCCAGGTTAGCGGCCACACTATTGATCGAATTACCCTTGAAATATTTCCAGTTGATATGGATGACGTTGATCTTCTGGTTCGTCCAGCCAATAACTTTTGACCACGGCTTATTGTAAAGCTTCAGGTAAAAATTCATCTCGTTGGGAGTATCCTGCTGAAGGGTCTCGCGTCCTTCCATGAAACGGGCATAGATCTCTTCATTGGTGAGACCCTTATTCGAAGCAAAAGCGCGCTCGCCTTTTTTATTTCTGAAGTTGATCACTCTTTCCCTGAATTCTTCAGAATTCACGACTTCTTCCAGGGCATGGAATGCGGCTTCCATCTTCTCGCCTTTCTCTCCATCAAATCCAACGAGTGACATCGGGACTACCGAAAGATGTCCATCATGCGCCTGGGCCGATTGTGAAATCGCTGAGAGGGAGAAAAGAACGGAAAGACAGAAAATCCATTTATTCATAAACCATCCTTGGCTAAGTCTTTGTTTAAGACTTTTCGGATGGTTTCCGGGGTCGATTGAGTGCAATTCCGGCAGGGAAATTTCTACCGGGTCCACTTGCCGGAGAGGGCCGATTTTGGGAGATAAACCCTATGAATCTCTTCCTTGCTCTCTTCTTCATATCCGGCCTCGCCTGGGCAAAACCGACCGTCCTGGTGGGCTACTTTGATCCTTTTGGAAAGGCCCCCGAAAATAACTCACGCACCGTCGGAAAAATGCTCGAAGCGCGGATAAAGAAAATGGATCTCTTTTTTGATATCAAAACCTGTGAAGTGCAGACGAAATTTGATGTTTCTTTTGAAGAGCTGAAAGACTGCGTGAATTCTCTGCCGGAAAGGCCCGTGATGGTGATCGCTCTCGGTGAAACGGGCTGTGATCTCAAAGTTGAACTCATGGCAAGAAACCTGGACCGCACGAAGGGCCCGGATAATGCCGGCATTGAAAGAAGAAATACTCCCATCATCCCGGGAGGAAGGCCTGCCATCGGACTTACCTATCCCCTTCCGGAAATGTACTGCGCCCTCACTCCCGAAGTCAGATCAAAGCTCATTGTCTCAAACAGTGCCGGAACTTTTGTGTGTAATAACCTGGCCTATCAGACAGCTTACAATGAGGTGGATCTCAATTTCGGTTTTATCCACGTGCCTTCGCACAACTGCCGGAATATTAAAAAGCAAAATGAAAAAGTTGTTTCAACACTTATGACAATGATTAATCGCGGGATGGAAGTGTCTCTGGAAGTTCCGGAGCGTCCGCGCCTGCCGGTCACGAAAGCGGAACTGGAAGTTCTTCGGAGAAATAATTCCGGTGACAGCTGCCTCAACTCTTTTTACAGGGCCGCCCGGGCCTGGGATGATAAATCCTGGTGGAATATTTTTAATTCAGAAGCGCGGATGAACGAAGAAAGTTCTCGCCCATCAGTAAACTAATCCGGTAACCATTCTTATAGAATCCCCCCAACATAGAATAGCGATCATGATGGAGAAAATAGGCGTCGCGCTTTG
>JAKFFP010000391.1:0-7374 GCA_036675045.1 Bacteriovoracales bacterium
TTGAATAGGGACGGTGGAAAGACGGATATCAATGTCCTTACCCGCGATCTTGATCTTGATACGACCATCCTGCGGCAGGCGCTTTTCGGCGATATCAAGTCTCGCCATAACTTTAATACGGGAGGATACCGCGGCGTGAGTCTTCTTCGGCTGGCGAAGGATCTCAGTCATCACACCATTAATGCGGAACCGGTAAACCACATCACGCTCATACGGCTCAATGTGAATATCAGACGCGCGGTCTTTGACGGCGCGGAAGATAATCGAGTTCACAAAACGAATCACCGGCGCTTCATCGGCGGTGGCATCAAGGATATCGATCGGACCTTCGAGGTCGAGATTCTCCTCGAAAGTTTCATCTTCAATTGAATCAACGAGATTTCTGTTCGCTTTTTCGTAGACCTTGTTGATCGCGTCCTGAATTTTGGTCGGAGTGGTACAGATGATCTTGATCTCTTTTTTAAAGATCATATGCAGGTCATTCAGTACGTTGAAGTTAAACGGGTTCGAAACGTAGACCGTCACCTGGTGATCAGTCTCCAGGCAGGGGAGAACTTCGTGATGTTTGGCGTAGTTAATGGAAAGGTCTTTAACGACATTGGCATCAATGTCATCGACCTTGAAATCCACCTGGTAGGGAATATTGATCTGATGACAGACAACTTTGATGAGATCGTGAGCAAGGATGTAATTCTTACGAAGAAGAATCTCTCCCAGGAGACCGCCTTCGAGGCGCTGGATCTCCAGCGACTCTTCCAGCTGGGCCTTCGTCAGCGAGGTGTGCTTGACGAGAAGATCCCCGATCTTTTCCTTGGTCTGCTCTAAGTTTTGAAGTATCTCAGTATGCATCTTTTCTCTTATTGATTACTGAACGGAGTTTCTGATTTCCTGATAATCAGGAGTATCAATTTCCGTTTCTTCATCTTCGCCCTGATTAACCGACTGGTTATTCAGATTCTTGTAGTGTTCAGCATCGGTCAGGTCATAAAGCGGACCTTCAACCTGACGATCGATCTTCGCGGAAAGATCAGCAGAAACTTTCGCGTTCGGATCTGTCTCATCTTCTTCGAACATATTCTTCATGCCTTCCTTACGTTTATTAAGGAGTTCCCGGGTGTTCACGGAAGCTGTCTTAGCGTAGGGAGCGAGAATTTTTGGAGTCATGAAGAAGAGGAGGTTAACTTTTTCCACTGTACGGGATTTGTTTTTGAAAAGCCACCCCAGAACCGGAATATCGCCGAGGATAGGTACCTTAGAATTACTGACAGTTTCTACTTCCCGCAGGAGCCCACCCATGGCGATAGTGTCGCGATCTCGAACCATGACTTCGGTCTGAGCAGCACGGATTGTTTTTGGTAAACCGCGGCTGGTGTCACCACTCGGAGAAGCTTTAAAGGCGTCAATCTTCTGATTGATTTTAAGGCGGACAAATCTTGTCACCTTGTTGATCTGAGGAGTGATCTTGAGAGTCAACTTAGCTTCCTGGTCAACAGTATTGAAGGCCGAGGTTCCCTGACCAATGGTCTGGTTCACGATCGGATTGGTGTCACCGACTTCGAAGGTTGCTTCCGTGTTGTCCATGGCGAGAATCTGCGGAGTCGCCAGAATATTCGTCGAACCGTGAGAAGCAATGGCCTTGATGAGAGCACTCACGGCGTTTACTTTAGCAGAGCCGGCGGTAGCACCCGTCTGAGGATTCTTAAACTCAACCGTACGTGATGGACCAATTCCGAATCCGGCCACAAGACCGCCGACAGATTGTGGTACACCGGAAGTGAGAAGCCCGAGAAGTCCGTTTGAACCTGAACTTGGAGTGAGGAAGCCCGCCCGCTGGGCCGTTCCCTGACCGTAAGCGCCGGCATACTCCACACCGAATGCTCTATTCTTGGTCACGTTTGCTTCCAGAATTAAACCTTCCACGTAAACCTGATCACGTGGAATATCGAGGCGGGAAATAACGTCTTTCAGTGTGAGCCAGTCAGTAGGGGAGGCAGTCACGACGAGAGCGTTGTTGTTTTTGTCAGACGTAATCTTCACTTCAGCAGAGAAAATCGGATTGTCACCGCCGCCAGAGCTTGAAAAAGAAGAGAAGCGTGAAGCTCCGCCGGCGGATCCGGCCGTCGCGGCACCTCCGCCCTGAGACGTGTTGGCACCACTTACGATACTCGAAAGAGTCTTGGAAAGTTCTTCAGAGTCCCCGTAATTGAGGTAGTAAACATGAACGCGGTTAGAGCTTGAAGAAACGAGTTTCACGTCGAGTTTCTGAATGAGTTCTCTTAACTGCTTGGCACCTTCAGCGTTGGCCATGGCGATGATCGAGTTTGTTCTTGGCTCGGCAATGATCCTTGAAATGGAACTTGTTGAATCAGAACCAGAGCTGGAAGAAGAAAATCTCGGTGTCGCTGTTCCCGGACGGGCGCTGGGAGTACTACTTCCACCTTTCAGGATAGTATCAAGAAGTTTCGCGATCTCCTGGGCGGAAGAGTTCTTCACCCGCACGATCTGGAGGGCCTCTTCGTGTCCCGGAATATCCAGAAACTTGATCATCTTCGCGAGGCGATTAATGTTCGAGCCGGTATCGGCGATGATCACAGTGTTGGTCTGCTTGAGATCGATGATTCTTCCGTAACGACTCATGAAAGGACGGAAATTTCTCGCGATCTCAGCAGCAGATACGTGCTTAAGAGAAATAACTCTCATCACGTAGTTTTCGGTATCAGGCGTATAGTTACCGGTATAGATCTTGGTTGGCGTATAGCGGATATCGCGCGAGTTAATCACCTTGTAGAAAGCACCGGTCTTAATGAGAGAGTAACCGGCCATGTTAAGGGCAGCGAGATAAGCTTTCCACGCGTCCCCGACAGTGATCGGAGTCGGGGCGATGATAGAAACTTTCCCTTTTACGTCTTTATCGAGAATGAGATTGATACCAGTCAGCTTTTGCATGTGACGGGTAATTTCCATGATGTCGGTATCGGGAAAGTCAAAGCTCTCTACGATTTCCGGTCCGAAAGCAGTTTCCGGATTGAGATTCACGTATTTTGGATTTTTAGGATTGGTATTCGGGGCCGGACGGTTTCCGAATGCTTCCTGATTGGCTTCATCATCCGTGTCCGGTGTAAAAGCGGATTCTGTTTCAACATCCGGTTCAGCGGAGTCGTTTTCAATGGTCTCAGCTGCCTTGAGTGCAGCGGCCGCATCCTCTGCCGACATCGAATTAGCTTCCGGCTGTGCAGCTGAAGCATCGTTTGTCGCCGGTTTGTCCGCAGGGTTATTAAACCTTGTTTGTGACCGGTACTTGTTGAACTGGGCACCAGCTCCGTTTGAGATAAGGAGGAGGGCGAGGAACAAGGCAGATGATTTCATCAGAATCCCTTATTTTTGAATGGAATAATCTTGAACTGACTCATTTCCGTCGCGCCTGATGCCGAGAGAAAGCTGGTCGAGGTTTCTGATTCTTCCAAATAAATTCATTACTTCATTAAGACTGTAAATTGGTTTCCCATTGATGGATGTGATGATGTCCCCATCCTGAATCCCCAGATAAGAAAAAATCCCCGACGGATCGATTTCGACAATTTTAAATGCCATCGTCCCATCCGGATTCGTTATCGGGATACCCCGGGCCTGAGTGAGAATGGCCTGAAGATCTTTCATCTTATCATCTAGAAGATCTTTCTTGATTTTGAACTTGTTACCGACATTTTCAATTCCACTCATCTTCTTCGAGGCACGGAAGGCGGCACCATCGGCTTTCGACATGATCGAAATAGGTGAGCCGCGACTTGTTGCCTTGTTTGAAGAAATGAGCTCGCATTCCATGGTTTCGAGGTTCCGGATAACCATCGAAAGACGACCGATCTTAAAAACTTCTGCCAGGTTCTGGATTTTATCACCCTGTCTTACTTCCAGAAGGGCGCGCTCGCCACTTACCTGAACACTTGCAATTGACTTCACCTCATCCTGAAGAACGACAGTATTCTCGAGTTTGATCTGACGGAGATTTGATTCTCTGGTGGCATCATCACACTTGGCGAGTTCTTTTTTCTTCCCGCCGGTCGTATTCGTGCGGAAGGGATTAATCCCCTTCACTTTATTGAGTGAGGTCGGATTAAAATCCGAATCAAGATTAATGTTGAGAGCATACTCTCTCGGAGTGGAGAAGGTAGGCTGACCTTTCAGGGCGAGGGCGGCCATTTTCCCTACTGACCAGGTGAATCCACAAATGAGAATGACCAGTGCGGCCTGATGAATGGGCTCGCGTGAACTGCGTGAGAAGAATTTTTCAATTCCCTTCGACAAACCCGGCGAAAGAATGGGGCCACCACTTTCACTCTTTTTAAGTGAAGGAAGTTTCATCGCTTTCGGAGCGAAGAATTTCTTCAAGCCAAAGCGTGATGTTTTGAATTTCCTGAACGGATTTGTGAGTTCGGTTTTAGTGCCCAGATCAACAACCGACGAATCCTCTTCATCAAAGTCATAATCTGGCTTCTTACCAAACTTGGTTTTCAGGAAGTCTTTGATTTTATTTATCATCAATTTATTGTCATAAAATTTAATGTGATGTGCAAGTGCTTCTGTCGGCGTAAATCATAAGCAGATTTGTCGGATATAGAATGCACTCACTGCCCCTATGGGAAATTCACTTTTTCTGTACTTTGATTCTGATGCGCTCGTATAATAATGAGGATTTATCTCACACAAAATAAGAGGCTCATATGGCTACTAATCCTACAGGTAAAGAAATTCCTTCAATCGTTGCGGGAATGTTCTACGGCGAGATCGTGGAAGAAGAAGTTTTTCCATTTCCCCAGTTTTCTGAAAGTCAAAAAGAGATGGCAAAGATGATGACCGATGCCATTCAGAAGTTCGCAGAAACTTCTATTGATACGGCGAAATTCGATCGCGATTCAAAACTTCCACCTGAAGTTCTGAAGGGCCTGGGAGAGTTGGGTCTTTGCGGGATGGCAGTAGCTGAAGAGTACGGCGGCCTGGGTCTTGATTCTACACTCTATGCCAGGATCTTTGCGGAGATTGCGGCGATTGATCCTTCTATTGGTGTGACTCTCGGTGCTCACCAGTCGATCGGGTATAAAGCATTGCTCAACGAAGGGAATGAAGAGCAGAAAAAGAAATGGCTTCCGAAGCTCGCAAGCGGAGAAGTATTCGCTTCATTCTGTCTGACGGAGCCGGGTTCAGGTTCAGATGCTTATTCGATCAAGACAAAAGCTGTGAAAAACGACGATGGCACATATACCATCAATGGCCAGAAACTCTGGATCACGAACGCGGGCCTTGCCGATTTTTATTCGGTATTCGCCAAGACCGATCACACGGACGCTCAGGGAAATAAAGTCGAAAAAATCACCTGTTTTATCGTTGAAAAAGACATGCCGGGAGTTTCTTTCGGTGAAAAAGAAGACAAGATGGGAATTCGCGCTTCGGAAACCCGCGCGGTTTATTTTGATAATGTTAAAGTTCCGGCATCGAATATCATTGGCGAGCCGGGCAAGGGCTTTAAGATTGCGATGAACGTTCTGAACACGGGCCGCCTCTCGATCGGTTCGGGTGCCGTCAGCGGCATGAAACTTGTTCTGGCCCTCGCAACGAAGCAGGCAAAGGAAAGAAAGCAGTTCGGAGATTTTATTGTTAACTACGGTCTTATCCAGGAAAAACTCGCAGCTATTGCGGCCAACATTTACGCCGCTGAGTCACTGGTATATATGACAACCGGTAAGATCACGCAGGGAATGCACTTTGAGCTCGAGTCAGCGATCTGTAAGATCTATGGTTCAGAAAAAATGTGGGATTCCATTGATAAAGCGACTCAGATTGCGGCCGGTAATGCTTACATGAAAGAGTATCCTTACGAGCGGATCATGAGAGATTCGCGGATCCATCTTATTTTCGAAGGAACCAATGAGATCCTCCGGATCTTTACCGCTCTCTCCGGGATCAAGGGTCCTTCTGATGACCTGAAAGAGCTCGGGAAAATCACCGACGTTTCAAAAGCGCTTCAGGATCCGATTAAGTCTCTCGGTGTCCTCACAAATTTTGCCAAGAAGAGAATTACCAAGCAGTTTACGACGAAGACACTTACCAAGTGCCATCCAAGTCTTGATCGTCACTCGCAGAAATTCACTCACTCGCTTAAGGATTTCTCGGTTTCGGTTGAAAATACCATCATGAAGTACGGTAAAGACATTATCGGTAATGAGCTGGCGCAACTGCGAATCGCGAACATGACTATCGAGCTTTATGTTCAGCTGTGTGTTCTTTCAAGAACCACATCGATCCTAAACAATAAGGAAATCTCTGAAAGTGATAAGGATTATGTCACTCTCATGACTGAATCTATTTGCCGGGATTCGCATCAGAACTTCGTCAAAAACCACGCTCGTCTGACTTCAAGTTATGACAAGCTCACACCAAAAATCTCAAAGCATGTGGCTGAAAGAGACGGCTTTGGTTTCGACATCATTGATTTTTAAAACTCATAAGGGCCTCTTTAACGGGGCCCTCGTTTTATCTTTCCTGTTCGCTGTGGCGTGCTCTTCTCCCAAGGTGAAGAAAAGTACGGACGAGGAATCGATTGCCCTTGACGAGGAACTCGATTCGCTTTCAAAAAAAGTCCAGAATGCCAATTACGGAACAACTTTAAAAGAGGGCGGATACTTTAAGGATAAAACCGAAGCCTACGGTCTTTCCGGTTACAAAGCGGTGAGCTTCAATGCCGTGGATCTCAATTTTGACGGTTATACGGATCTCGTTCTTCTTCCGACCTATTACTCACGGCCGAATTTCCTGATCTTCGATCCGGCAAAGAAAATATTCGTACCTTCTTCCTTTGACCCTCTTCCCGAAGATTTCAAGTCATCATTTCTGGTGATCGTGGACATGAATAAGGACACGATTCCGGACCTTCTTTCGGTTGTTCTCAATCAGCGCTCGGAAGTAAGTAAGATTCCTCCGAAATACTTCAGGGGAGAAGTGGTAAAAGGGTTTCTTTCATTTAAAGAGGCCAAGGACGCTTTTAACCTTCCGGCGGAACCGACAAGCTCTCTCACTGTGATTGATTTCGATATCGATGGCTGGCCTGATATTTTTCTCGGAAACTGGTTTGAAACAAAAAATGGCCAGCATCTTCCGGTGGCGGACCGCCTGCTCAGAAATGTGAAAGGGAAGTTTGTTGAAGTCACTCCGCTCCTGCGTCGGGAAGCGATCAAGAGTTCCGATCAGCTCTTTCCTCCCAATGCCCGGCCGACTTATGGATCTTCTTCCTGCGACATCGACCAGAACGGATATCCCGATATCCTGACGGTTTCTTCATCCGGCTATAAGAATAAACTCTGGATGAATCTCCAGGAACTCAAT
>JAKFFP010000328.1:0-7343 GCA_036675045.1 Bacteriovoracales bacterium
AAGATCGCCTCATTCGCCACAACAACACGACGTACAATTATGATCTCAACGGAAATATGGCGACCAAAACCGAAGGTCCGCAGGTTACAACCTACACCTATGATGCCTTTGGAAATCTCCGCGGAGCAAGTATCTTCGGCAAAGAAATCTCGTACATCGTAGATGGTCAAGACCGCAGGGTCGCTAAGCTCGGCTGGGGAAATATCGAACTCCGTTATATGTGGCAGGACCAACTAAGACTCGCAGCTGAGCTTTATCCTGACGGAACTGTAAGAAAGCAGTTCATATACGCCGAAGGTGTGAACTCGCCGGAGTACATGATCTTTGAAGGAAGAAAGTATTTCTTTGTGAAAGATCACAGGGGATCAATCCTTCAAGTGGTAGACGTCGCTACCGGTGAACTGAAGCAGCAGATGAAGTACTCTGAGTTCGGAGAAGTTCTTCAGGACACAAATCCAGGGTTTCAGCCATTTGGATTTGCGGGTGGACTCTATGATCATGAGACGAAGCTCGTGAGATTCGGTGCGAGAGATTATGATGGAAGTGTTGGGAGGTGGTTGAGTAAAGACCCAATACGGTTTGAAGGTGGAGATTCAAATCTTTATGGGTATGTGCTGAATGACCCTTTAAATTATTCTGACTCCATCGGGAGAAATGCAGTTCTTGTGACAACTTGTATAGTGACAGCTGTCATCACGGTGGAAAATATTATTCGAAAAGTTAAAAAGAATAAGTGTGAATCCGAAGTAGAGGATTTTGTAAATAATATCAATGAGACTTCTAACAAAAGCTCTGATGGAACTCTTTTAGTTAAAGATTGTTCACAAGTAATGAAAAACCCATCATGGGAAGAAATTCCAGTTAAAACAATCCCTGACCCAAGAGTGAAACAATGAGCGAGTATGATTTAAAGAAAATTTGGAAATGGGTGCTAATTCTTTTGATTGGAACTCCATTGTATGTAATCTTTTTTTATTTCCAAAACAGGTATGTTTATATGTCATCTGACTTCCCATGGGTGAAAAATATTTCCTCAGGATTAATTTGGTTTTCTTTTGCTGGAATATTCGCATTGCCATTTAAATTTATACTTTATCGAACTTCGACTGAATATTTAATGATCTCTGGAGTCATGAGAAGAAGAAAGCTGACATGGAATTCTTTGATGTACAAAAAAATTAGAGGTCCAGAATTTTTTAGAATTATTGAAATCGGAACGAGTACGAGGGGAAGGATATTCTTGCCTCTCATAATAAATGATAACGAATCTTTTATTCAGGACTTCGAAATGTACAGTAAGGTTAACGCTCAAAAAGAATGACGGAACTCGTAGTGATTTAAAATGCTGTTACGACGGGTTCGGCAATCTTTCTCAGTAAATCGATTCGCTGGGACGGATTACACTTTATCTCCGAGACAGCGTGGGACAAATATACTCTCAAATTGATCCGGGCTCGAGGGCCACAAATTTCGGGTATGATCAGAATGGAAGGATATCTGCCCCATGATGAATGCGATCAAAAAAAAAGGGGCCCGAAGGCCCCTTAGGTAAGAATTTTAATGAACGACATTTTCTGTTGGCGTAGTGAGGATCTCCATCTCGTGACCATTCCAGGTCATGAACATCTCCCCTTCCTTCAGATTCCCCTCGAGAATCTTCTTCGAGAGTGGTCGCGTGACTAGTTTCTGGAAGACAGAGTTCAAAGGTCTCGCGCCATACTGGTGATCAAAGCCCTGCTCCTCAAGCGTCTGATACGCTTTCGTATCAAGCTTCAGGGTGACTTTCTTCGACTTGAGTCTTTCGTTCAAAAGCTTCACCTGCTTATCAATCAACTGCTTCATGATACTTCGATCAAGGGCATGGAAGGTGAGAACTGCATCCATCCGTCCCAGGACTTCCGGCTTGAATTCTTCCTTCGGATTCTTCGAGTTCGACGTCATCATGATGATCGTGTTCTTGAAGTTAATGGTGCGTCCCTTATTGTCAGTAAGACGACCGTCATCGAGGATCTGGAGGAGAATATCCGCGAAGTCCGGATGCGCTTTTTCAATCTCATCAAAGAGAATGACCGCATAGGGCTTTCTTCTCACGGCCTCAGTCAGGACCCCGCCCTCTTCATATCCAACGTATCCCGCAGGAGCACCAATGAGTTTTGCCACGGAATGCTTCTCGGAGAATTCGGAAAGGTCAAAGCGCACGATGTTCTCCTCATTATCAAAGAGATACTGAGTGAGTGCCTTGGCAGTTTCTGTCTTACCGACACCGGTTGGCCCCAGGAGAAGGAATGATCCCAATGGTCGCGTTTCATCTGAAAGTCCCGCGTAACTTGCGATGAGTGTTTCGGCAATTTCATGCAGGGCCTCGTGCTGACCGAAGACTCGCTTGTTAAGAAAGTCCTCGAGCCCCAGGATAGAATCCTGTTTTGACTTGAGGATCTTCTCGACCGGAATTCCCGTCTGACGTGAGATAACCTGCGCGATATGTTTTTTCCCCAGGACCCATTCATTCTGAAGCCCGGAAATTTCTTTTTCGGTTTCGGGAATGAGCATGTACTTGATCTTCGAAGCCTCTTCGAAGTTCCCGTTTCTCTGGGCAGCTTCCAGCTCGAAATTCAACCGGTCCAGGCGGCTCTTAATCTCAGAAACTTTTTTGAGAGAGGCCACTTCCTTTTCCCAGACGGATTTTCCCTCAGAGAATTCTTTCTCAAGATCGGCAATTTCCTTCTTCAGCTCTTCATTGTCTTTTTCCATCTGGGCATAAATTTTCTTCGAGCGAAGTTCACCTTCAAGCTCTACCAGCTTCGCCGGCATCGCCTCAGCGGAAAGTTTCAGCGCCGAAGAAGATTCATCCAGAAGATCGATCGCCTTATCCGGAAGGTTCTTGTCAGTGATGTACTGATCAGAGAGGAAGACAGCATTATAGACGGCATCATCAGAAATCTTGATACCATGGTGTGCTTCCATCTTTGAGCGGACACCCATGAGGATCTCAACTGAGTCTTCACGTGTCGGCTCATTAACCGGAACGGAACGAAATCTTCTTTCGAGCGCAGGGTCGTTCAGAATATATTTCTGATATTCATCAGAAGTCGTGGCACCAATACAATGGAGCTCACCCCGCGCCAGTGCAGGTTTTAATAAGTTTGCAGCATCCATTGCTCCGTCGGTGCGTCCGGCACCGACCAGCTGGTGGATTTCATCGATAAACAGGACGACTTCGCCCGCTTTTGATTTCACGAATTTCAGGAGATTCTGAATTCTTTCTTCAAAGTCACCGCGGTACTTCGTACCCGCCATGAGTGAGCCCATTTCCAGGGAATAAACGGTTTTATTTTTCAGGACGTCAGGCACCTGGCCCTTTACGATTTGTTCGGCGAGGCCTTCAACGATGGCCGTCTTTCCAACTCCAGCGGGGCCCACGAGAACTGGATTGTTCTTGGCCCTTCGGCCCAGTATCTCAATGACGGATCGGATTTCTTTTGTGCGACCGATGACCGGATCGAGTTTGCCGTCGGCGGCCATTTCGTTAAGATTAATAAGGAAGGAGGGTACCTCCAGTTCTTCGGCCGCGTCCCCGAACTTACTGTAGTCCACCTGGAGTTTAGGAAAGAATTTCGGAAGATGTTTCAGAAGATGCTTTTCGGCCACCTCGCCCTTTCCTTCCTGGGCGGAATCACCACTGGCGAGTGTGATCCATTCCTGGAGCTTGGAACTGGTGCGGAGATTTTCAATGGTCACATTCGATGTTGTTTTGGGAAGGGCGTTCAGTAAGCCTTCCACTTCTTTCTGGTTATCCTTCATCGCCTTGGAGGCATAGGAAGATTTATTGAGAATGAGCCCCCACAGCAGATGCTCAGGAGCGAGTTCCGTATTTTTTCGTTTCAGGGCCTCGGATTGTGCGATATCCAGCGAGCCCAGCACGATTTGATCAAATTTATTCATATATATTCACTCCTGCTTTAAGTCTTTATATCTAGGAAGATGGTACCAACCCGGCCCGTGTCAAGGAAGGCCCTCACATAAATTTAAGACTTAATGCCACGTAGAATGGGCAAGGCCAAACAATAAAAGAAGAGGTGTTTGGCCGTAAAACCGCCACTTAGAATCCCAGCCATTTTTTAATCAAATTACTCTGAGATATCCCCGCATAATAACCTCATGAAGGAGTCTCCTATGAGAACGTTACGGAAGATGATCTCGTACCTGCCCCGACCACTGCGGCTGAGTGCCCTCCGGCAAATGATCGAAGTGAAGTCAGACATCCCACCCGAAATTATTTTTAAGATCGCTGATCAGGTGGAAGAGTTTGAGCAACTCCCGCTTTCAAAATGGAATTGCCTCCCCTCGACAACGACTCTCATCTGTAAATCTCATGGTGAAGTTCTGGCCTCCGTATCACTGGTAGCGGACTCCGGATTCGGTCTACCGGCCGATGCTCATCTTAACCTTGGGAGATTCAGACAGAAGGGATTAAGGCTCCTGGAAATTTCCGGATTCACGCCGGGTGCGTATTTGATTCCCCTTCTGAAATTCGTTTATGAGTTCTCATCAAGTGTTATGCGCGCAGATGCTCTTATCATCACTTCAGATAGAGATATGGGTGATGAGCTTGCGGCGATCTTTTCTTTTGAGCCGATCGAGCAGGGAAAACTTCTTACCAGTCCAAAACCAGACAGTGAAGAAATCTCCCAGGTTCTTTTTTTGCACGGGATCGAGGCAAGATTAAAAAACCAGACGAAGCTTTCTCAGTTTCTCTTTGAAGATCATCCGGTGAATTTCAGCCTGCCGCGCTCGAAGTATCACATCTCACTGGGCCAGGTCTTATCGGCGAACGAGTTCAGGTATCTCTTCGTAGAGAAAAACGAAATCCTGAGTCAGCTGACAGCGAAGGAACAATTCTTTCTCTCTGAATATTATCACTTCGAGGAATTCAAAAAGATTCTTCCGACAGCTCCGGAGAACATGGCCTATCAGCGCTCCTCTCCCAGAATCGCTGTCCGGTACCGGGCCAGTATCATTAATAAAAGCTCGAGCCGGATCCGGAGCGGAGAAGTTCATCAGATCGCCCTGCACGGACTGGCACTGAAGATCACCAACATGGATTTTGAAGTGGGAGAAAAAATATCCGTGATCATTGACATGGAAGACAGCACGCGGATGAAAATTCATGGCAATGTCATCTGGACGGGTGAGCACTCAGCGGGTGTGAAGCTCGAAAGTATTCCAGAGGCCTGGAAAGAAATCAACGAGTACGCCTGGTCACTTTTAAAAAGTGAGCTGAGATTATCAGCGTAGCTTGACCCGTTTCTTATCCGGCATTTCTTTTTCCGTGACCGTGCTGAGGCCGGTGCCGGATAACAAATTTCCGGTTTGTTTTTCAGTACTTTTATCCATCCCTCTTTTCATCACCTGATATTCTTCCAGCACGTTATTGTGACAGACCTGCCACTCGAAACTGAACTTCGTTTCCGGATAGACCCGTACCAGCCTCTCATCCACTCTGGGATAAGATTTTTTTGAGAAGGCCTGGACGGTTAAGGGAAGAAGCTTCCGGTCGAGCTTCATGATCTGGGAGAGCCTTTCCACTTCCGGATCATGCGATACATGCACAAACTGATGACACCAGTTTTCAGTGCCCGTCATCGGGCATTCGGTTTCTTCCGGGCAGGGATATAAAACGTGCCAGCCGGATGAAAGAAGCTTCCGGCGGATTTCCAGCATTTTCCCGAAGAACTCTTTTGTCCCTGGTTCGATGAAAAGAATATGTTCGGGTGAGTACTTACTAATGTAGTTAAGCGCGGCCTCCACTCCCATTTCATTGGCCGAGTGTCCGAAGAGAAGAATTTTATTTCCCTCCGCACTTCCTTCCTGCTTCATTTCTCCTGATGAATGAAGTCCGTCCCAGAGCTTCCTCGCCTGCTTTCTCATGACGGGAGATGTTTCGACCTGAAGATAGTTTCTGGCCCCGAAGATTTCCTTCCACGCCAGGCTGAAGGTGCCCGGCCCCGCTCCCAGATCAATCAGGGAACAATCACGGATATCTTTCAGCCATTCTTCCGGCATCCATTTCAACACCGCACTTAGCTTCGGAACATTCGTCATGAGATAGAACGCGGTGTAGGCCGAAACCAGTCGCTCATCCTTGAGATAGTCACTGATTCTTTCACGATCCGTGGTGAATTTCCGCGAGAGTTCCTCGATGGCTTTCAGCAGGTCGCTTTCGTGGGGAAATGTATAAAGGAGATGAGGAAGGATCTCAGCAAGCTTCATCAGCGTTCACCGCATCTTCGATATCGATGCAGTGTTTTTTGAATTTCCGTAGGCTTCCGCGGATATTGTTATAAAGCGACTGGCACTCGCTTGAGTCCAGCATGAAGAAGAGTCCTGTATCGCGGGGACCGATGTAAATCCCATTCATGAAACTCTGGCAGTCGAGAAGCACTTTCTCTTCCAGCTGGGTCTTCATGATAAAGCTCTGGTGCATGCCAGGCTCATTCTTGATACCTGAGACAGTAAGCACGTCTGCCATAAGGGGGAATGAAAGAAGAAGGACGAATAAGGCAGTTTTCATAATGTCTCCGATAACTACCTATCGAAGACACAGCGGATTAGATGAAACTATGTACCTGAGGGAAAATGTCGTGGGAAAAGATTGCCCTCCTCAATAGAAAAAGGCCCCTTCCGGGGCCTTTATTGGGAATTTCTTTGAAAGACTAAGGAACGACGCGGATCCAGGTATTCGCTACGCCGTACTTTCTTACGACCTTATTGAGCTCTCTGGCGTTCAAAGAATGGATCCGAACACATCCGTGAGAAAGTGGCTTCGTTCCGAGCTTAGAGAGGTTTCCGGTTGTATCCGTACCGGTTGTCCCGTGGATCGCAAAACCGCGAAGGATGAACATGGCGTATGGCATGTTACCGAAGCCCTGCCAGTCCCCGCCTGGATACTTGGAAGAAGAATAACGGTTATAAATGCGGGCATCTGATTCCAGCTTGCGATCGAAGTTCGGGGTCTCGTGACCCTTGGTACCCGTAGTGACTTTCCAGCGGCCATTTCCGTCCGTCGGCCATCTTGAAACCGTAGCGATCGGAAGACAGCGTGAACTTGCGCTTGTCGTCCCGGCGCATCAACACGTCCAGCCAGCTGTCCGGCATGAAGCGGATCATGGCCTTCGCCACCCGAACAAGGTGCGCAGGGGGTCGAAAGTGGGGTCGGCGAAGGGATAAACCGGGTTGCCGAACTGCTGCCACATCTGCCAACCCCACGGCGCGTAGGCGACGGCGAAACCCAGGACCGTGGCCGCGCCTCCGACCGCAATGCGCAAGGCCCCGCCGGGGGCGCC
>JAKFFP010000360.1:0-7332 GCA_036675045.1 Bacteriovoracales bacterium
ACATACGACACATCCGAGAGATCACCAGAAAGTGTGTATCCACCTTTGACTCCTTTCTGAGAGTGAAGAATGCCGGCGGTGTTCATGAGCTGCATGACTTTCGAAGTTGTATCGAACGGGGTGTGATACTTGTCGCAGATTTCCCTTGCGGTTGTAAGTTCATCCGGGGATCTCCCTTTCATAAACTTCAGCACCATCAAGGCATATTCGACTTTCCGGTTGATCTTAATCATAAATACGCTTCTTTTTGCCTTATTTTCCGCCATCATAACGTAAATAAGGCTAAAAAGCACTTCTTTTTAGCAACTCGTTAAGTATCTGAGAATTTGAGGTTTTTTTACTCGAGAAGGCCCGTGAATTCTTCCTGGAATAGGAAGAAAGCAAAGCCCAGAATCACCATCACACACAGGATAATGAAATTGTTCATGGGGAGATCGGTCTTCTTTTCTTCTGAGCTCTTTTTCACAGGATCGGGATTCTTAGTTAGGGCCGACATTCTTTGAGGTCTGGGACGATTTTCTTTTATCTGGAGCGTAGTGGTGAGAAGGGGGTTTTGCTGTACCGAAGTTCTTTCTTCCTCGAGTTCGATATTGAGCGATTGAACTGCTCCAAAAGAAAGAGTGAAGAAAGACTGGAATTGAACCGGTTTATTCGGCGTTATCTTCGCTCCGTCAATCATGACACCATTGATGCTACCGAGATCCGTGGCGAAGAGTTCGCCATTTATATAATCGATCTGACAGTGCTTGCGTGAAACCGACTCATGAGGAATGACCACGTCACACTGGCCGCTTCTTCCAATTACGCAACTGGACTTATCAAGTTTAAAGTTCAGGCTTTCACCTGTGATCAGCTTCACGTTAAGGATCATATGTTTAAATTATAATCCCTCTCTGTGATTTTACAATGTGCTTGCCACAAAGATCATTAAGTTAGCATGGCCTCGTCCGAACAGCATTTAAACAGAGGGTCTCATGAAATTAGCCTTCAAATTTGATAGCGGTAAAGTTGTCACGCATGAGGTGTTTGAACGGACGTTCACCATCGGGCGCTCTGAAAAATGCCGTGTTTCGCTGGATAACGAGGGTTTTTCGCGTGAGCATTGTCTGATTGAAGTCGTCGACGGTGCCATCTACGTCACTGATCTGGGTTCAAAAAACGGTGTTTTTATCAATCACGTGCGAATACCGTCGAAGCTCAAAGTCTCTTACGATACCAAGCTGCCCCTTTATATAGGTGAAGCCTTTCTGACGTTGGATCCTTCAAAAGAGTTCCGGGATCCTGATCATCTTTCCCTGCAGACTTACACTAAGATTGACCCTGCCGAGCTTTACCGGCCTCTTACGCCGCCTCCACGCCCCAGAAAGACAGGGGCCCCAAGGCCACAGGCCGAGAGAAAATTTGAAAAAAAGGGCAGTTCCAGTTCAAATGGTATCAGTCTGGTGATCGCCATCGTTTTAATCGCAGGGATCGTCATCTATCTCAACCGGTCCTCGACGAAAGATCGGCCCGTGGGAGCAGATCAGCACAAATGAAAGCAATTCTTTTCATGTTTCTGATCAGTCTCGCGTTTGCGGAAGAAGAAAATCCTCTTCCCCTGGATTTCGTGCCTAATAAAGACAATATTTCTGAGAAATACTTTGCCGGCGCTCACCTTATTTATGACTGTGAAGAGAAGCACTTTGTATGTGTGCTTCCGGAAGATAACAAGGCCTGTGAAGATAAGCGGGCAGAGGCGATAAAGAAAAAAGAAAAGTTTCTTCCTTGTGCATCTCTGGGAACCTTTCCCACAAAAAGGTCCTGTTTTCAGCGGGAGCTCTACATGGTGTCACAGGCACACGGAAACAGGTTCTGCCTTCTTGATGAACTGAAAAAAGATGAACTAGAGTAAGCTTATGAAAGTCACTTTCACATTTCAGGACGGCCTTATTCAGAGTTTTCCGATAAAGCAGAAAGCTTTCGTCATCGGAAGATCTCCCAATTGTCATGTCGCTGTGAAGAGTTCTGAGCTCTCCCGTGAGCATTGCCGGGTCGATATCGTGGGACAGACCATCTATCTTACGGATCTCAATAGTTCCAATGGAGTTTTCGTCGATAACGTCCAGTTGCGGCCGGATGTGAAAACCAAATACAGCATGACTCAGCAGCTTCACATGGGTGACTGCTACGTCGTGTTTGATCTCTCAAGTGCTGAACTCACCCGTTCCATGGTGAATATCAGGCCACTTCTTCAGAATGAAAATCAGACTGGCATTACGAAAATCAAGAAAAGTAAGAAGCGGATCGAAGACGAGAAAAGAGAAAGTTTTCAGAGCACGGTCCTGACTCTGTTTGCCTGGGTGCTTTTACTTTCCTTTACCTATGCCATGGCAAGTAACGCTCTCTTCTCTTAAAAAAAAAACTCACATTTTCTCAGGCGCTTCAATTCCCAGAAGAGCGAGGCCTTGCTTCAGGGTTTCCGCAACTGCCTTTGAAAGAACCAGACGGGATGAGCGAACAGGCTCCGGAGCTGAACCTACCGGACATTCAGCGTAGAAACTATTGTAGTAACGACCCAGATCGTAAAGATAGGCCGTGAGATAAGAGGGCTTGTACTGCTCAACTGCTTCCTGGACAACGGTGTTGAATTTCATGAGATGCCCGATTACATCGTTTTCCTGAGTCGTCTCAAAGAGAAGCTCCTGGGTTGTGGGCGGTCCCTGTTTTAACAGCATGGAGTGAATCCGAGCGTGCACATATTGAATGTACGGTCCCGATTCGCCATCGAGCTTCAGCCATTCCTTCATGTCAAAAACAATTTTTTTCTGAGGATCAATCTTGGTCATGCCGTACTTGATGGCACCCTTTGCGACCATCTGGGCAGTGGCCTCAATTTCATCTTTCGACCATTCGTCCTGATAACGGGAAAGATATTGTTCCTTGATCATTTTCACCATCTCTTCAATCAGGGACTGAAGGGGAACGATATTACCTTTCCGTGAGCTCATGGCCCCGTCCGGAAGTTCCACGAAATCGTACTGAAGGTGCATGCACTTGCCGGCATTTTCAAAGCCCATGAGCTCCAGCACCTTAAAGACCTGTTTAAAGTGATGTTCCTGGCGCTTATCCACGACGTAGATGCTTTTTTCAATCCCATTATTTTCAAATTTCCGGCGGGCAAGCTCGATGTCCTTGGTGGCGTAAAGGCCATTGCCGTCGGTTTTAAGTAGCATGCAGAAGCCGAGTTTATATTCTGAGAGATCGATTCCCACTGCACCCTGGTCTTCCGTAAAGAGACCTTTTTTCTGGTATTCGCGTACGAGCTTCACGGAGTCCGAGTCAACTTCTGATTCCCAGTACCACTGATCAAATTTTACTCCCGCCCAGTTATAGACTTCATTCATGAGCTCGATGGACCACTCGCGTGTATCTTTCCAGAGTTCATAGAACTCTCCGGATTTTTGTTCAAGCTGCTTAAGAATGAGAGTAAGTTGCTCGCGGTTGGCGGCTTCCTTGTCGGTGTTGCGCTCTTCTTCGAGTTTGTTATTTCCCTTCGTGTACATGGCCCCGAGCCATGCTCCTTTTCTTGTCTTTGGTATTTCACCCTGATGATGAAACTTTAAATACCAGAGACATTTCGCCACATGTGTCCCGACGTCACCGGGGAAAGTGCTCGCGATGATATTGAAGCCGGCGTAGCGATGAAGGCGGATGAGCGCGTCCCCCAGGCAGAGATTTCTCATGTGCCCCACATGAAGTTCTTTGTGGGTATTGGGTTGAGAGTACTCAACCATTGTCTTCGGAGTTTTATCCGTCAGCTTTTTCTTAAAGGCGCGGCCGTCGGCAACTTCTGGCAGAAATTCTTTCGCGATGGTGTTGAAGTCGAAAAAGAAATTGAGATAAGGACCAGCGGCGGTTTTCTTTTTGATGAAAGAAGGAAGCTCAAATGAAGCTTCTTCCAGTTTCTTTGCGGCCTGGGCCGGGTTGGATTTTGCTTCTTTGGCGATAATAAATAGCGGAAAAGCGAGATCGCCGGCCGCTTTATTCGGTATGTTTCCGAAAAGGGGATAGATCTTTTCCCAGGAAATTTCCACACCCAGGGCGGAATGGACGCCTTGGGAAAGTGATTCTGCGAGGGCCTTGCGAAAGTGATCGTGGTAAAGGAACACGTTGAAACTCCTGAGATTTATCCCACAAAGTTATCACGGATTGGTTTTAGAAAAAAGAAAAAGAGTTTAATCGATCTTGATCCACATCAGGATGTGTTTCCCGATGTTCGGAATGGAGAAGTGCTCACCGACGGGAGCAAAGCCAACCTTCGAGTAGAACCCCATGGCCTTTTCACGGGCATTACACCAAAGGAGGGAGCATTGATTGTTCTTGATCAAAGGAAAGGCGGTGCGAAGAAGGGCGCTGGATAGACCCTTCGCCTGATGATCCGGGAGAGTCGCCATACCGCGAAGGCGATACTGGTTTACGTCCGGAAATTTTTCATTACGTTCAAAATAAAATGAGGCAACACTAACGAGCTTCTTTTCGACGAAGGCACCCAGATGAAAGGTGAGTTCATCGTTGTCGCCCTGAAAAACACAATCGTCGAGAGTTCCGTTAGGCCGGAGCATCTTGTGACGGATGTGATGAGTGTCGCTTGCTTTGATTCTTAGTACTTCCACGAAAAAGAATGTAAAGCGTCAGGAACCGTTTGAAAAGAATTTAAAATAAAGATACCCTGATGAGTCGTTCGAGAGCGATCTTTCCTACTGTTTGCACGAATGTGCCGAAGACAATATTGGGAATTTTTGATTCCGGACCCCGCCAATCAGCCTTGAGTCCCAGAAGACAAAATTTTCCCACTTCTTTAACAATCACAGTGCCTTTCAGGTCTTTCAGAAATCCATCTTCGAAGGTGAAAGGATAGTGGCCCTCTTTAGTTATTCGCGGAATTTTAAATCCGACCACCATGGGAAAAGGTAGGAGAGCGTGATCCACGGTGAAAGTAAATTTCTGTGTCTGATCATTGTATTTTGAAGACTTGATGAACTCCATGTAGGAAGAATAATTCTCGTAATAAGAAAGTTTTCTCATGGCGCGAGTACAATTTCTGGGATGAATACCGGAGACAAACAACATCATTTGTTGTTCTTTCTCAGTCGGTGAATACACTTTACCTACGGAAACTACGTCTCCTTTCAATAAATCCTCGGTTTGTCCTTCTGAAGGCGAGAAAAAAGGTTTAAGCTCCTCCAAAACAGGTTTATTGAACGAAGAAGAAAGATTCACCCGTGGGGATTGGGCGAAAGCACACACAGCTATCAGTATTCCAAAGGCTCCCGAAATTTTTCGCCATCTCATCTGTTGACCTTGTGTTCAAGATACCTTTAATCTTATCCTATTGATTTTCTTGCAAGCAACCTGAAAGGAGCTTTTGACAATGGCCGTTGAAGAAGTGAAGCGCCGTGGCGGAAAGGTCAAAGAAGCTTTAATTGAAAGCAAAGACCAACGCTGGCACGTCCGGAATCGGGTCACACTGGTTTTCGGAAGTAATGACATTGAGGAACTCGACACTTACGTCTACACCAAAGATTCTCTGGAATTTAAGACCGTCAATTTTCACCAGGCAAAGTCCAAGGCGATCGAAGAGATCCTTGATAACTGTATTGATGAGTTCTATCGCGGACACGTAACGGAAGTTCACGTGAATCTTTCGAATGATGGAAAAGTGGTGACCGTTAATGACAACGGAATTGGTTTTCCTCTCGCGAAGATCAAGGACGTGTATACAGAATTCAGGACTGGATCGAAGTTTAAGGATGAAGAAGTTGATGAGAAAGGCTTTCTCTATCGGACTCTCGGTCAAAATGGCCTCGGAGCATCGGCGACTTGTCTCACCTCAGATACGTTCAAAGCGACAGTCCGCCATTATAATTCCAAGAAAGAACAGACTTACGAGTTTATTGACGGAGCTCTGAAGATTCAGAAATCTAAAGAGAAGCCTTTCAAGGGACCATCGGGTGTCAGGGTGGAACTCACTCTCGCCAAAGAAGTCTATAAGAACCAGGTCATTGATAAAGAGCTTCTTCGTAAGCGCATTATCGACCTCGCCTATAATAATCCGGGGCTCACATTCACTTTCAATGATGAGAAGTATCTTTATAAGAAAGGCCTCTTTGAGCTTGCTCAACGGATTGACTCTTCTTCGGCCCAGCTCTTCGGTGAAGAAGGTTTCGTTTACGAGACGACTAACATCAAGGGCACGAAAGTTAAGGCGAAGTACGATCTTCACCTTTCCATCTGCTTTGATAAAAAAACCGATGATAAAGAGAGAATCATCTCTTTCGTTAACTCGACTCCGACATACGATGGTGGTTTTCACCATGACCGGATTAAGCGTCTCTTCATCAATATGGTGAAAGAGAAGCTTGAAAGAACCGCAAAAAAAGACAAGCTCACGCTGGTAGATAATGACGTGCTCGCCGGGATGACAATGGTCATCGGTATCGTCATGCCGAATCCGCGTTTTGAATCACAGACCAAGCGGAAGCTCGTTCGTGATGCCCTTCTGGATAAAGCAATCGAAACATTCATGGGCGATCAACTGCCTAAGTTTGTTAGAAAGAACCAGGAACTCCTTGATCACATCATGGAGCGCGCGCGTTCCCGCCAACGCCTCATGGACCTGAAGGATGCTTCAAAGCTCGCGAAGAAAGGAAAGCGCCAGCGCGTGGAAAAACTTCTCGACGCCAACGAGCGCCGGGACCGCACGAAGTGCACGCTCTTCATCTGCGAAGGTGATTCCGCTATCGGTGGACTTCGCTCTGCCCGCGACAAGCTTTATCAGGGTGGAATCGCGCTTAAAGGGAAGCCGATGAACGTTTCTCAGGCCTCCATTAAAGAGGTCCTCGAGAACCAGGAATTCGCCGATATCATGAGCTCCATAGGACTCGCGATCGGTCAGAAAGTAGAAGCGAAAACTCATGACCTTCGTTTTACGAAGATCGTTTTCCTCGCTGACTCCGATGTCGATGGCGGCCACATCAATACTCTTCTCACAAACTTCTTCTTCACCTTCTGGCCTGAGATGTTTGAAATGGGCATGATCCAGATCGCGAAGGCCCCTCTCTTCGAAGTTGTCACGGACAAGGGAACGGTCTACTGCGAATCAGAGAATGAGCTCGAAAAACTGAAGAACAACAAGCAAGTGAAGATTAAGGAGATCATGCGGAACAAGGGTCTTGGAGAAATGAGCCAGGAAGCCTTCAAGCACGTTCTCAATCGTAAAGAGTTCACGAAGATTTCAGTTAAAGACATGAAGTCATCCAAGAGCATGCTCGAAACCTGCTTTGGCAAGGAGTC
>JAKFFP010000259.1:0-7255 GCA_036675045.1 Bacteriovoracales bacterium
TAAAAGAGCTCCGACGAAAACGACAACTGCCAGCACCAGAGAGTTTTCCCGCGGAGAAGTCATTCTCGGTACTGAGCTTTTAACTAAGATCTTTGATGGCGAGATGGGCCCACTTGATTGCGTGCCTAACAATGATGAAGCGTCTCTCCTTCTGAGAACTATTCGCCCCCGGATGGAATTAGTGGAAGACGATATGGAAGCACTTCTTGATCAGGAAGCGGAAGTCCAGAAGCTCATCGGGACCTGCGACCAGAATTGCACTTGTTTTTATGTAGATGATCTTTTGCGCGAACACCTGGTGAACCTCACCAAGACCCAGAGAAAAACTCTTTCTCTGAAGCGCTCGGAAAAAGAAATCAACCGCTGCATGGCCTTTGTTCAGGACACATTCTGCCAGAGCGAACTTTACCGGGCACTCAATGCCGAGAAGGCCGACTTCAGTTTTGAAGAAGGTGTGCTTTAAGTTCTTCTGTTCTCTTCAGCCCGTTCGTCACACCAGCCAAAAGCACATCCGACAAACCTTTCTTTCGCCATTCTTCGAGCACAGCAATCGTTACTCCACCACGACTGGTGACAGCGTCGATCATCGACTGAAGTGATTCTTCATTAAGGGAAGAGGCCGATCCCTGAAGAACCGCTTTCACGAGTGCTTCGCGGTCATTCTCAGACAATGAAGTAAAAGAAGCTGCCAGGGTTTTCGCGAATTCATAAAAAAGTGCAGGCCCCGAACCAGAAAGGAGCGTCAACTCCTCGAGCTCTTTTTCCGACATGACTCGGGCAAGGCCCAGCTTTGAAAACAATTCCTCGGGCATTTTAAGATGCTGCTTTGAAGACGAAGACAATAAAATGACTCCGTTTCTGGTCTTCACCGGGAGATTCGGCATAACTCTCACCAGATGAGAAACCTTGAGAATTTCCTTCTGGGTTTGTTCCGGAATGGCGGCAAGAAGACTCATGACCGGCACATCGGGAATAACAATCTCTTTTAACTGTTGTGGTTTGCACCCCAGAAGAATCCAGTCAGGGTTATGGTAATCCGAGACATTCTCACAGAACTGCATTCCGTATAGAGTGGCGAGGTTCTTAGCTGATACACCTGTCTTTGAAGCGATTCCCCAAGAGGACACGCCTTCGGAGGACAATCCCGCCAAAATAGCGCCGACCATTTTACCGGCGCCAATAACAAGTACTTTCATGTTGAGAGCTCCAGCGGTGCTCCGTGCCTCATGGTATTGATCGCAAGGGACCTCGTCCAGACCAGCTGATCAAGAATCATCTGTGGATCTGAAAGAGAAACACCATCGGCCTCGGAAAGAATTTTTCTCATGTCTTTAGTGAGAGCATCTCCTTCGAGAAGGCCTTCATAAAGGTCTTTATGATGTTTCACATAAGAGCCGGCAAAGACATAACTATAGTGAGGAGAACGGAGAATCTTCTTAAGGCCCTCGGGTGACATCATCGCGATATCGAGATTTGTTTTCGAGAATCCCGACTTCCAGGCAATATCAAGGATGCTCTTCCAGGTTTCATAGGCCTCAGGAGTCATGGCCACAATGGAAATTCCCGATCCCAGGGCCATGGCACCCAGGAAATACTGGAGAGCGCGCAGTCCCGGTCGCCCCGAAACAGCAACCATGAGTCCGGCTTCCTTAATGAGGGCCTTGTCGTTATAAGACAGCTGCCCCGGAATCACAAAGTTCAGGTGGCGACCATTGAGATAGTCCTTGAGATTTTCTTTCACCCACTTGATGAAATTCATGATCTCGCGTTTATCCTTCTCACTCACTGTCCCCATGAAAAGCTCATATTTTTCCATGAAATCGAGAGAGAAAATCTCAAAGCGGGAAATTCTGCCCTTGATGGAAATAAGAGAAGGCCTCGGGACACTGAGATCGTAACCACTGTCAGTGGACCACTTCATCTCTTCGTATCTGTTGTCCTGATGGGTAAGCGGAAAGTGAAACTCCCGCAAGTACTCCATGCCGCCGGCCTTGGGGCCAGTGCCGGACATTTTGAATCCACCGAAAGGCTCGATCCCGACGCGGGCCCCGGTATTGGGCCTGTTCACATACAGATTACCGGAACGGAGAAACTGAATAAGGAAATCAATATCGTCCTGAGACTGTGAGTAAACACCTCCGGTCAGAGCGTATTCAGTGCCGTTAAATAGCTCAACCGCTTCAATGAGAGACTCATATTCCACGATGTGAATCACTGGTCCGAAAACTTCTTTCTGGGCCCAGGAGTCTTTTTTAACCGCTGCATGTGGAGGAAGTTCAAACACAGCAGGTCCCACACAATAACCCGGAAGCTTTTCGTGAGAGCGATCAATGAGAATTTTACCCTGAACACGGATCGCTTCATCACGAGCGGAAACGACCGCAGCGCGGACTCTTTCCTGGTCCTGAAGAGAAATGAGCGGATTAATTGAGGTAGAGGGATCAAGGGATTCACCCACCTTGAGATCTTTAATCGCTTCTACCAGGCGCTTAACCAGGGCGTCTTTCACTTCACGGTGAACAATGACTCTGGAGGCAGCTGAACATTTCTGTCCCGCATGTCCGAAAGCCGCGTAAAGAATCCCCGAGATCGTTTCATCGAGTTCACAGTTATTCGTGACGATGATGGCGTTCTTACCACCCATTTCGGTGATGATTTTTTTCTGCATCGAAAGAGGATGATGATAATGAGGAAGAACGTGCCCGGCGGCGTTTTTATAAATCCAGGTACCAACACCTTTGGAGCCGGTAAAGACCACGCCGGCGGTTCTTGGATGTGTGACTAATGGTGCTGCGACAATCTCTCCATCTCCCTGAACGAGTGCCATAACATCAGAAGGAACACCTGCTTCAAGCAGGAGCTTGTAAAGTTCGGCACCAATGAGAGGGGTTTGCTCCGCTGGTTTCAGGATTACGGCATTCCCTGCGACGAGAGGGGCAACCGCCATCCCGCAAGGGATTGCGAGTGGGAAATTCCATGGAGCAATTACTGTGAAGACACCGCGATTACCGAACTTCTCATTTCCCAGCTGAATATTGATTTCCTGGCGGGCGTAGAAATTGATGAAGTCGATTGCTTCATCCACATCGGCCAGGGCTTCCGTCATGGTTTTCCCTGCCTCATAGATAATAAGAGCGGAGAGTTCATTTCTTCTCAAGAGCATGAGGTCGGCCGCCCGGAGCATGATTCCCACCCGCGACAGCGCGTGCGTTCCCTTGCCCCACGATCCCTTCTTAAGTGCATCTTCAAGTCTTTCCACCTGGGCCAGAGCTTCTTCTTTTGAAGTGAGCTTATAAGTTCCCAGAAGAAATTCCGGACGCGAGCTGCACACGACTTTCACGTCAGGGCCGTTAGCAATTTCTGATTGCCTCGCCGTGAGATCTTTTTCGAGAGTGATGAGGGCATTCTCCAGAGAAGAAAGCTCATGCGGAACAAAGAGACGAAGCGGTCTGACCGGTGCAAAGTCACCCTTGGCCTCTTTGATGAAACTGTCGTAAGCGATTTTCCCCGCGCGTTTCTTCTCATTGTGAACTTCGACCGGAGAAATAAGTCCGGAAGCTTTCTGATGTGAGCGCATGATGGAGAGAACTCCCACCTGCGAGGAATTTTCCATGATCCGGCGGACGAGATAGGCCATTCCGACGAGGAGATTCCCGATCGGCATATAGTTTCTCGTAGGCCATCCCATTTTCGAGAGCCCGTGCGAGAGGGCCTCATACGTCATGTGAAGACATTGATGTTCTATCACCGGAGCTTTCGGAAAACGGTGGGTGCGAAGCGCTTCTACGAAGGCATGGTCCTGAAGATTATGGGAAGCGATCGCGAGCTGAAGATGGTCATGGTTTTCGAGTGTCAGATACGCCAGCTGACGGAAATGAAGATCGGATTCTTCCTTGTTAAGAAACTGAGGCGGAGTAAACTGATGGGCCTCCCCTTCTATTGTCTCGGCATCCCAGTAGGCACCCTTCACGAGGCGAATGGGCATCCTGAGATTTCTTTTTTTCGCCACACTGATCACGTCCCGCAGGTGGTTTGCCCCGTCACGCAGATAGGCCTGAACCACGATTCCTGTCTGGGCATAATCTCTGAGTTCTGGTGTTTCAAGGAGGCATTTTTCATAAATCCTCAGGACGAGATCACGGTAGTGATAGTGTTCAGCATCGATATTGACAAAAACTTCCTCGCGGCTTGCTTCCTGGAGAATCCGCTTGAGTCTCGGGGCAACTTTCACGTAAGTCGCCATGAAGGCCTGGGGCCGGAAGTCATGCGAGAGAGCGGAAACTTTAATGGAGACGTGGGCATTGAGAATACCGGCGGAATTTTTCTCTCCCCGCGGAATATGCTCTTTCATTCCATGAATCAGCTGAAGCACTTTCTCAAAATATTCATCGGCCTCGCGGGCCGAAACCACCAGCTCACCCAGTTGATCGAGCGTACACTGACGATGAGAAGCGCGCAGATCACGGAGAGTCTTGTGAGATGTGCGGATACTTTCACCAGCGATAAAGCGTTTCGCCATCTTCCTTACGAGGTGACGGACAATCGTGGCCAGAAGTCTCGCCGGGAGAAACGAGGCCAGCTGCAGGGCGATCCCCATGGCGATCGTGATGTGGAAAGGCAAGGGACGGGATCCCCTCTTTTTATTCTGTGAAATGGCATCATTGTCTTCACGCAGGCGCCGAAGGCTTTCAAGAAGATTCCTTTTCACTTCATCCCCTGACTTATCATGGTCCAGCGAAGGAAGGAGTGCCAGAAACTTCAGGAGGTGAACGCGGATGAGATCAAACTGAGCGGTAAGTGAAAGTCCGTAGTCAGAAACTTTCTCAAAAGCACTCGACTTGTACTCAGCGGTTTTTTTAACGAGAACACTTAGAATCTCTTTTGCTTCTTCATTCACATCTTCCCATTGAGTGACATTCCAGAATCTGGGAAGGGAGTTGGCATGGGTCACCCACTCAATCTCGGTCGGAAACTGGGCCGGAGAGATAGTGGTAATCTTTTCGACATGATCTTTTAGCTTGAACATCGCCTTGTCGACATACTCATCCTGAGGCAAGGGAATCACTTCATGGATTTTCATGAGGGACAGCTCGCGCGAGAGGCGTCTGGTCCCGATGTAGATCGTTCTTTCCTGAACCCGGAGGGCGCAAAGGAAAGGATAAGCATCGATGACAACTTCCCGCCGGAAGCTTCCGGTCTTTTCCGCGATGGCAAAGTTGATGAGGTCCTGAAAAGGAGCTTTCAGTCGCTGGTTCTCGAAAATCAGTTCATGAAATTCTTCGTAATAAGAAACCTGCCACTCTTCGGAAACGACACGTTTTACAACAACAGGCACACCTGAACTGAGCACAGAACCTCCTGAGATTTGAACCCTCACAATTTACCTTTAAAACGGGTTCTAGGAAAGAATCACTTTCAGAGAATTTGACGCCTCATTGTGAGGAAAACTAGAATAGAGAGGAATGGGTAGATACTTTTTATTCACGCTGATATTTATAGGCCTCAAGGCTTACGGGAATGTCTATAACCTTGACGATCTTCGGGCCCTCACGAAGGACGGATCCTACGAGGAATTTTTAACCCATGCTATGGACATCCGCCCCTCTGAAAGGGGTGATGAATGGAAGTCCCTGGTCGCTAAAATGGCCCTGCTTTCGACTCAGAAGGCCCTTTCTCAAAACCCTATTCCCCGGAAAGACTTCAGAAGAATTGAAGAGCTCTACCGCTGGCCATCCCTCCGGCAGGACGATGTATTCCGGGCCCGCAGGACTGAAATCGGGGTGAAATACCTCCGTCACTGTACCCGCTTGCCCGAACCTTGCTGGAATGACCTGACTCAGTTCTGGAAAGAGGATTCAAGCGATCCGGACATGGCGGTAAGTCTCGCCGAAATGGTGAAGGACCGCAAAGATGCTCCCTACTCCCTCTGGACACTTCTTGAACAACCGCTCAAGACCCCTTTCAGTGAGTTTTATTGCAAGAAATCCTTCATCATGACCGCCCTTTGGGAAAAACTCGGTCTGGATTACCTGAAATTGGGTGTTGAGGGAAAATTCCTGACAAAGATTGAAGAAACAATCCACGCTGACTGCCTTCCTTCTCTTCTCAAGGAATCCCGGCAGCGGGTTTATCACCCCCAGTCCGAGATTGACCGGGAACTGGCCTTTGAAATCCTGAAAAGTACCGGTAAGGCCGACAAGAATCTCATGGATTTCTTTTACACGCTCTATCTTCTTGAGCACCCCTCTCAGGGCGAGTTCATGAATCTGGCCTGGTCCAACCTCACGCTCCTGGGGAAAAATGCCTATCGCCGGGACCTTGTAATGGAAGAGCTTAAAAATCTTGATCCCCTTCCTGATGCCATCATGGGATCCCTTGATCTCGTCAAGCGCCGGGCCGTCTTGCGCCACTTTAAGACAAATTTCCCGGAGTATTTTGACTACTACGCCAGTCAGTGCGTGGCTTACTACGGCGGCACAAAGAAATTCTCGAAAGGAAATCCCACCATGAAGTGCCAGGATCTGATGAACTCAGATCTTGCGGCGGAAATCCTGCCTGAGAATAAGATTCTTCAGTTCAGGAATGTGAAAAAGATCTGAAAATCATTTAAGGTGATTGGAAACGAGCTTTGTCATCTCAAACATCGTGACCTGCTTCTTTCCACCAAAGATGGCCCTGAGCTTGTCATCAGAATTGATGGAACGACGATTTTTAGAATCCTGGAGATTATTCTTTTTGATATAGGCCCAGACTTTCTTCATCACTTCCGTGCGGGGAAGTGGATTGGTCCCGACGATCAGTGCCAGTTCCTTAGAAGGGCTAAGTGGCTTCATGAAAGAGATACTGGGTTTTTTAGCAGACGTTTTCTTGATCAGGGCCATCTTCGAAGTCGCTTTCTTGATCGCTTTTTTAGTCGCTTTCTTTCCGGACTTCTTCTTTGATGACTTCTTGGCCATTAGAGGACCTTCACCCATTCAATAATGTTATTGGCGACACCGAAGGCCTTGCCGGTTCTCTTGTAACCGTGGCTTTCATTGAGTGCGACCATGCGGAAATTATCCATCGGGCAGTAATTAATAAGCCGGGCGATGTGCTGTTTTTTTGCCTCATCTTCGTAAAAGTTTTTAATCTGATGAGAAAAACCATTCCCCTGAAACGCCATCTTGATGGGAGTATTCTTGGTGAAAAGTGTATCGCCTTCTTTTTTCATAAGAACGGCGGCAACGATTTCTCGGGCCAGGCGTTCGTCCAGCAC
>JAKFFP010000191.1:0-7213 GCA_036675045.1 Bacteriovoracales bacterium
ACCTTCTTCCCGATGGCCCATCAGTTCAAACCCAAAAGAAAAAATTCTTCGAGCTTCCCGATCGCCCGCTTTTGCTTTTAGGTGTGATCGCATTCTTCTCTCTTCTGTGTGAAGGCACGATGTTTGACTGGAGCGGGATCTATTTCAAGAAAGTCGTCGGTGCCGAGGGCGGCTGGATCGGAGTCGGTTACACCGCCTTCATGATCACCATGGCAAGCACCCGCTTTCTGGCGGATTACCTGCGGGAGATTCTGGGGACCAGAAAAATTCTTCTGTTCTCAGGACTGCTTATTTTCACTGGTCTCATTCTCTCAGTTACGTTTCCCATTCTGCCGGCTGCCATCGCGGGTTTTCTACTTGTGGGCGCCGGAGTTTCATCGATCATTCCGCTTGTGTATAGCCTTGCGGGCAAATCCAGTTCGATGTCCACCAGTTCGGCCGTGACCGCGGTTGCGACCACCGGTTATTTTGGCTTTCTCCTGGGCCCTCCGCTTGTCGGCTGGATCGCCGGCGCTTCCGGCCTGCGCGTTTCATTCCTTGTCATCGCTCTCATGGGACTGAGTATCTCAGCTCTCTCATTTGCGATGAGGAAAACTCAGTCTCAATAGTTGACCGCTTAAGCGTCGCACCTCTTTCATCTCCTCCGATTCCATTATCATGACGTAAAACCATGGAGGGTTTATGAAAATATTTTTCCTCTCATCCTTAACTCTGATGATGTTGATTCCGGGAGCCTGGGCAAAACGCATCCGGGGCGAAGTCGATTCCGTTGATTACGGTAAAAAAAATCAGGACCATCTTCTGAAATTATCCGATGGGCAGGTTGTTTTTGTGAAGGCCGCCAGTCAACTCCTGTCAAGGAAGACTAATTACGAAGGGGCCTCGGTAGAGCTCGAAGTGGACAAGAATCAGAATCTCGTTTCGATCTCCACTCTCCCCGAAGATCCCGTGATTCCGGAAGCGGAAGCGACAACCGGAGGAAGTTCTCTTTACCAGACCGATCTACCGAGTGAAGAAGAGGCCGTCCGGATCTTCAGAGGCATGAACCGCAGTTACTACTCCCGGACAGAATGTACCGACCGCGCCCATGTCTGGACTTATGAGGAAATGAGAAAGAATGATCTCATCTCGAGAAAAGTTTTTCTCTTTTTCACGAACACCTACATCAGACGATACCGCTATCACTGGTGGTTCCACGTCTCTCCTTATGTCCTGGTTCAGGGAGAGGAAAGAGTCATGGATCGTCGCTACACCAGCGGCCCGCGCCAGATGAAAACATGGACCGATATCTTCATGCATTCGAATAGGACATGTCCTGTTTCCACATACAGGCATTACCGTTCCAATCGCTATGGTTCCGAGCACTGTTACCTCGTGAAGGCCGACATGTATTATCGCCTGCCACTTCACGTACGGAATCTCGAAGACTACGGTCGTGTGAAAACTCAGTTCAGCCGGAGTGAGGTGAACTTTTCTTATCGCGCATTCAGAAGACGGACAGGAAACTGATATGGCAAATGGACTTACACCCAGAAGATGTGGCACGACAAAGATAGTAAGCCTGAAGAATCATCCGGAACTGCGAACATGAAAATGATCATGGGTGGCCGCTATCTGGAAATAAATTCCTATCGGGTCTGCTCTTTCATGTGGAGATAAAGTTTTTCAACTTTCTCCCTCGCCCAGGGAGTTTTTCTCAGGAAGGTCAGACTCGATTTCATACTCGGATCGTGAGTAAAGCAGCGGATCGTGATCATGTTACCCATCTGTTCCCAGCCGTAGAAATCCACGAGTTCCGTGAGGATGTCATCGAGGCGCTTGCCGTGCAGGGGATCTTTGGGATTCGTACTCATCGACCCCAGTATAGCTTAAGAGGAGAGACTGATGAAGAGTTTAAAAGATAAAGTTATCGTGATCACCGGAGGATCTACGGGATTGGGTCTCGCCCTGGCCAGAAAACTCGTCCATGAAGGCTCCTTCCTGGCACTTTGCGCCCGATCGGAAGGAGACCTCGAGCTCACCAAGTTAGAATTCATCAGTCATGGGTTCAAAATATTCACTTCCGTCTGCGATGTTTCCCAACCGGAGCAAGTGGACGCTTTCATCGAATCCGTCCTCGCCCGATTCGGGAAGATCGACATCCTCGTGAACAATGCCGGAGTCATCACGGTGGGTGCGATGGAATCCTTTGCTCTCGAGGATTATGAAAGTGCCATGGACATCATGTATTGGGGAATCGTTCACGCAACCCGGGCCGTACTCCCGCATTTTAAAGCGATGAATGGAGGACAAATTGTGAATGTGACTTCCATCGGCGGGCTCGTTCCGGTTCCGCAGCTTCATCCCTATGTCGCCGCCAAATATGCGGCGGTGGGATTTTCACTCGCCATGGCGGCCGAGCTGCGGAAGGATAAGATCGCTGTGACCACCATCGCCCCGGGACTCATGCGGACGGGTTCATTTATCAACGCCCTTTTCCAGAGAAATAATCGGAAAGAGTTCAAGCTCTTTGCGGCCATGTCCACCGCCCCGATGATCACCATCAGCGCGGATAAAGCGGTCAGGGATATAGTATCTGCCATTAGACATAAAAAAATCTTCACGATCCTGGGCGTTCCCGCCAAAGTCATCCATGAACTCAATCATTTCTTCCCGGGGACGATGATCCGGATCTTCGGTTTTCTCAATAAGTTTGTTCCGGCGAAAGAAGGCACGATAGCTTTTCAGCCGGGGGAGGAAATACGAAGGCAATCCATTCATTCTGAGTTTCCTGTTTTACGGGGTATCGGGAAGGTACTCAGACAGAACTATCAACACTCACTCCATTGAAATCCGACTATCAAAAATATCCTGCATGCTTTCCGGTATGGCATGCTTCACGCGTGATACCTCGTCCTCATTCATAAAATTCAGCAGTTCATGCAGGGCCTCGGGTACCAGGTCATCCAGGCTCCAGTCGTTGTGCCGGTCGAGATAAAAAGAGACCTCCGCCAGGAACTCGCTTTTGTTAATACTCACCGACTGACGGGCTTCCTTGTTCCAGTCATCGAAGTATTTCTCACGAAGTAACTTAGGAAGAAAGTTTCCCAGATGAACCGCCTGATCGGTGGAAAGGCGGTCCCTGAGAGCAAGTAAAGAAGCAATGAAGATTTCCCGCGCCTGTTGTTCATCGTGAAACAGTCCGGTTCTCATCATATTCTGAGTAATCGTTTTCAGTTCGTCTTTTAACAGCATAAATCCCCTAATGGATTCCCGGGCTTTTTACTATTTCGTCTTTGTGCTCAAGTCTATTACCGAAATTGTAGATCTTCGAACCTAGTTTTTTTGCCCCACAGCTGGACACGAATTCCCCGATCCTCTCGCAAGCATCTCCCACTTTATGGCTAAAACTGGTTTTTTGAGTGACACCTTTCATATGGGCCTCCTGGTTTGCAATTCAAGGGAATATGTTTCAATTTTCATTCCATTCCTCACTGGCAATGCGCTTGCTATTTATTTCTTAACAACACCAAGGAGGTCGCTATGAAAAAGAATGCTCTTATCGTAGTAACCAGCAACGATAAGCTGGGAGAGACAGGAAAAAAGACTGGCTGGTATTTATCTGAGGTAACTCACGTTTACTGGCCATTAATCAATGACGGATTCACTGTGGATTTTGCCAGTCCTCAGGGGGGTAAGGCACCGATGGAGAAAGATTCCCAGAAGCTCGACGATCCCGAGAACAAGAGCTTTGTGGAGAAGTTCAAGATCTCTGATGGCATGGAAACCCGCCCGCTGAAAGATGTAGATCCCTCCCGCTATGGAGTGATTTACTTCGCCGGAGGGCATGGGACCATGTGGGACTTCCCGAATAATGTCGACCTCCAGCGAATTGTTCCCGCCATCTATGAAAGTGGTGGGATTGTAGCGGCCGTCTGTCACGGTCCTTCCGCACTGGTGAACGTGAAACTCTCAGACGATAAATATTTGATTGAAGGAAAAGAGATCAACTCCTTTACGGATGCCGAGGAGAAAGAAGTGAAGAAGGATTCTATTGTTCCGTTTCTCCTGGAGTCGAAGCTTCGCGAACGGGGTGCGAGATTTAATTCCGCCGCAAACTGGGAGAATCATGTGGTGGCTGACGGTCGGCTAATCACTGGTCAGAATCCTCAATCGGCCGCGAGCTTGGGAATTACTATCGTTCAGACCTTCGAAGGCTTGGGAGGAGCACAGGATCAACCCAGAATGGATCGCGAGACCAGAATGGACTTCTACTAAACTGCCCCATTTAAATGAGCCCCACACAAGTGGGGCAGTTTGGATTATTTCCAGGTGGGAACGCGGACGAGTTCTTTTGTTTTGTAGCCTTTGGATTTAGCGAGACTAACCAGCTCATCATATTTCTCCGGAGAGATTTGAGCTGTCCGGCTGATGATCCAGAGATGCTTATGCGTGGGATGACCGAGAATAGCATATTGATATTCGGGATCGAGTCCCACAATCCAGAGCGAACCGCTGAAAAGATGCCAGTTCTTAAACAGCGGCATGTAGCTTACTTTCCATTTGGCATTGGTTTTTTTGTCATCGATTTCAGCCTGCCCGCGGGCATGGATCGTCTTGCCCGAATTCTTTTCATGGCAGGCGTGAATGATTTCGATTTCAGATTTCTTTTCCCGCTTGTAAGTGACCTTGGCCGCGCCACACTCGCTTTGGATGGGTGTTTCATATCGCGCGATCTCAAACCAGTTGCCCATGAAGCGGTTGATATCTACATGCTCCACGGTCTTCTGGCCGGGGTCTTTGGTGGTAGAGCAAGAGAGGATAAAAAGAAGCGCGAGGAGAAGTATTTTCATAATACTATTGTACCCGGATTTTTCATTTCCTCAATCAGGAGACAATATTTTTATAACTGTCTGCACTTTGATTTCTCATGGGCTTCAACTGATCGGGATTGAGCTCCGTCTCAACCCGGGCATCTTCTTCCGACTGAATGACGTCCGCGATGAGGGGACGGGATTCCAGCCGGGCCTTATAGGCGGTGATTCTTTCGAAATGAGAAAGATCCATTTCCACATGTTCCAGGATTCTCAGGATCGCGAGCGCATACATGTCGGCCACCGTGAATTCCTCCATGAGGTATTCGCTTTCGGAAAGGGCCTCGTCTAAAAATTGCAGTCTCTTGCTGAGCTTTTCTTCCACTTCCTTTCTATATTTCTTCGTGAGATCGTCTTTATGAAAGAGAGGCCCGACCCCTTTGTGAATTTCAGTTGAAAGATAGGTCAGCCATCCGGTGCACTTTGCGCGATCGACACTGCCATAGGGCATGAAAATGCCGCCATTCGCTTCCGACAGGTATTGCAGGATACTTATCGCTTCGGTCAAAACCGTTCCGTCATCCAGGATGAGCGCCGGAACATAGCTTTTCGGGTTATAGCTCTCGAGGACGCGCTTATCCTCAAGGCTCACACGGATGGGCTCAATGATCGTATCGAGCTCCCTCAGCATGATATGAACTGAAAGTGAGCAGGCGCCTTTGGCGTAGATAAGTTTCATAGGTCCTCCGTGCTGAGAAAAAAAAAGGGCCACCGAAGTAGCCCTCTTTCATTCAAATTCCGTTTTCGATTTCTCTCAAACTTCCTCTGAACGCATTCAGGATATCTGCGTGCACAGAGAAAAAGAAATGCCTTTATTCTCAATTCTTCCTGAAGCGCGGACGCAAAAGCTCAGGATTTAGACATTCTATTTTCTCCTTCATATAGTTGGCCCATGAAAATTTTAATCCTGCTTTTTCTTTTCATTTCCTTTCCCCTCTTAGCAACTGAGCTCACTATCGAGGCCGGCGGCGTTTCTCATCCCTACAATCGGGTCGCTATACCGGGGGATGATGGGACGGCCTTTGACCTCGCCAAAGCTTTCCGGGGACAGGACTTCTATCACCGGATTTCCCTTTCACAGAAGTTTAACCGTCATGGTGTTCGTCTCCTCTATGCACCTCTCCGGATCACCGGGAGTGCGAACTTCGGGAAGGACATCGAATTTCTTGGTGTAAATTTCCCGCGCGGGAAAACTCATGCCGAATACCAATTCAATTCCTACCGGGCATCGTATTTTTATCAGATCGATGATGAAGGTCCCTGGCAGACCAGGATCGGAGTAACGCTTAAAATCCGGGACGCAAAAACCAAGCTTTCTCAGGGAGAATCAGGAAAGACCAAGAAGAATTCGGGAATCGTTCCGCTCCTCTATCAGTTTACAAAGTACAAATGGAAAAACGGGATGAGTCTCGCTCTGGATTTTGACGGATGGGCAGCACCCCAGGGGCGGGCCTTCGATGTCGGGTTCATGGCAGGATACGCGATCCTTTCCAAACTGGACCTGAGCCTCGGCTATCGGATCCTTGAAGGCGGCGTCGATAACGACAAAGTCTACAACTTTTCGCGCCTCGAGTACTTTTTCAGTTCCATTCATTGGGAATTCTGATTTTCCTGACCTATACTCTGAGGCATGACCGATACTTCATTTAATCATCGCCGGGTCATCCTCTTTTTGGGGATCCTGAATGCATTGACTCCCTTTACGATCGACCTTTATCTTCCCGCCTTCGCTGATATCGCTCAGGACATGAACACCAACGTCGCCCGGGTTTCTCTTTCGGTCGCGACTTACTTCATCGGCTACGCCATCGGGCAATTGGTTTATGGTCCTTTCCTTGACCGCTTTGGCAGGAAGAAACCTGTTTACATAGGTCTTAGCATCTATCTCCTGGCCACTATCGGATGCATGACCGCTCAGACAATCGAAGCGCTTCTCATTTTCCGTTTTCTATCCGCCCTCGGTGGTTCCGCCGCTTCTGTCGCGGCCGTGGCGATGGTGAGAGATTATTTTGATCACAAGGAAGGAGCGCGGGTTTTCTCCTATCTCATGCTCGTCCTCAGTACCTCTCCTCTCTTTGCCCCTTCCATTGGCGGATGGATGGCCTACCATTACGGGTGGCGCTCGGTCTTTGGTTTCCTGACCGTCATGGCGATCATGGATATCTTCATCGTCGCCTTCGGATTTCCCAAGGCCTTTCCTGGAGACAAGTCAGTCGTCCTTAAACCCGGCCCCCTCTTCAGAGGTTTCAGGGAAATTTTCAGTGTGCGTGAGTTTCACAAGTACGCCGTCGCCGGTGCACTTTCTTTTTCCGGGCTCTTTGTCTATCTCACCGGGTCGCCGGCGATTTTTATCGATGCCT
>JAKFFP010000247.1:0-7198 GCA_036675045.1 Bacteriovoracales bacterium
CAGTCCGACCATTGCCAATGCCAAGACCAGGGCAGCGATTCTTGGTACGACCGTCGGCATGGCGTTCGGGGCCCGGTGTGGAATCCTGGTGTGGGGGGCAGTCCTTGATCTGATGGTCAGTTTTCGTATTCATTTGCCCCACCTGGAGGAGATTCTTATGGGACTCGTTTCGGGGAAGAAGGTAATCCTATATGCTATTGGCCAGGTCCAAGTCTATGTTATGAGTTTGGATTGTGTATTTGAATTATTTTTTTATCAAGAAAGTTTAATGAGGATTTTCAAGTATATCTTGCTAGATGAATTTAAAAAGGCTCCTTTTGATCTGCCCCTTATTTCCTGGACAAGCAAAAAAACGTTTTCCAGGAGATGGAATAAATTCCATAAATGGAGCAGATACTCTGCTGTGAGGTCGATGCAATTTGCTTTCGATACATTGATTGAGTGACCTTATGTTCGCTAAGAAGGTTTCTAAAACTCTCATGTGTGTACTAGAGGCTCGGGTGAATAATAAGATCTTCTTTCTTGTAGGTTTGTATCTCTTTGAGATTTCTCAAAATTCTTCAACGAAGTGACTTAATGAAGGTTTTCTCTTCACTCTATAAGAGAAAATCTCTTTTTAGATATGTTTTTCGTCGCTTAAAGATAGGCTTTTCCCTCGCGATAAAAGAGATTAGTCTGGAACTCTGGAATTACAGAAGTTTTGAGAAAGTCGTTTTAGAAGTTAGCGAAACATGAATTATTACAATAAAAGATGATCAAGAAACCCTAAATAAAAAGCCCCCGGCTGAGTACCAGTGGCTGATAAACAGTCTTTTTTAAGTGGACAGGAAAGGGCGGTAGTTTATTTCGGGGTCTTCTTTTTTTATTAAATACCAGCTGGTGTGTACAAGGTTTCGACCGTATCCCCGGACTTGTAATAGTACTGAGGATTGGTGATCTGGATCATGAAGCCCGTTCTCATGACCGGCGGATTTTCATCAGCAGCGGCCGGATAGGGAGCTTTGATATTGAGAGTCTGCGAGGTGCTGACCTGAGACGTGCTCATGGCCGACTGTGGAATCTCAACTCCGTTCACTTTGACAGTAACCGGAAGGAGCGGCTTCTTAGGAAGAACGACCCAGTCGAAATATTCTTTTCTTGAAACCGAAGTGACAAGCACGCAATCCGGGTACATCAGAAGACTATCGAAGCGAACGAAGTGGCGGCCGGTGATTGGTTCACCTGCAGTCGGTGTTTCGCGGGTATTAATCACCATCGGATTGACGTTATCCTGGTAAGTCCAGTCCACGTTCTTTACGAGTGGAACCTTCGTACCATTCGATGAAACTTTCGTTACCTGGATCTCGTTGATATCAACGCTCTCGTTATTTTCAGCGAAGGTGATCGGCCAGTACCGGTATCCGTGAGCAATGAGAACTTGCTTGATTGAATTGTTAACTGAAGCAAAGACTGAAGAGAAACCGCTTCCGCAAAGATCGTAAGCATCGGGACTTGCATCTCCGCCCTGATCAGTTGCACCAGTGTAGTTATAGATCTCTTTCGACATCTGAACATAAGACTTCTGAGAAGAGAACCAACCTGACTGACATGAAGTATGGGCAGTCACTGATGTGAAGCGAAGCTGGTAGCTCGCGTTCTTCTTACTCTTAAGAGAACTGAGAGCACTTGCAAACGCAGATGCATTGTAAATCGTCTCGCCGTTTCCGTATGGACCCTGCGCTTCGATGTCAGCATCACGGCCGTTAGAAATCAGAACAATGATGGTGTGAGCATTACTACGGATAAGACCACTTGATTTTTGAGCAGCGACAAAACTGTTCACGCGATTAAGACCGCGCTCGTATCCGCCGCCGCCCGGGTTAGAAAAGAAAGTGAACTCGCTTGAGTTCTGGATTCTTTTCGGTGAACCAGGAAGGCCCGCAAGATCAGTTGAGTTCGTCATGACCTGGTAGTCATTATTACCATTGGCCGTTTGAATGAGTGGAGTACCGATCACGCGGTAATCGAAATCACTTGAAAGCGTATCAACCGTATTGCGAAGAGCATTCTTGATGTCGGAAGCGAGATAGAAAGAAGAAGCGGAGTTATCGACGACGTAAACGACATCGACCTTCGGCTTGATGAGTGTGTAGTTCGAGCACGATTGCGCGGAGAAAGCTGAGATAGAAGGAACGCTGTCATTTGCCGACTGTCCGCCAGTACCAAATTGTTCGTTCCCGCAGCCCGTGAGGATACTCAAAAAGAGTAGGGAAATTAGCGCCGATCGATACATTTTCATAAGTTCACCTTAGTAGTTCTCAGGTCTCTTCTCGGAGAAACCACGACTTAACTTTAGCCTAGTGGGGGAGAAATCAGGTCAGGAACACGGCCTCAACCTACGAGGAAAATCTTGCCCTTAGAACGAAAATGACCCAACTTCAGGTTATGATTAGAGTAACAATTATTTCAATAGCTTGAGGATATGGTTATGGCAGACAGTTGGTATTACGTTCAGAAAGGGAATCGCCACGGGCCCGTTGCTCTGGAAGTGATTCAGCAGATGGTGGCAAGCTCTGACCTCAATACTTCTGATTATGTCTGGAAGAAAGGTTTTGAGAACTGGAAACGAATTAAAGAAGTTCCGGAGCTCGAAGAAACTCAGGCCGCACCAGCGCCCGTATCTGCTCCGTTTAAAGCACCAGAACCGCAAGCGGAACCCGGACCGAAGCTTGAATATAAAGAGGTCAGTCTTAAAAACATGCCGGCCGACGAAAGAACTATCTATATCCGCATCGGAAACGACCGCGGTCTTCCTCCTTCGGATTATGGTCCGTTTACTGTCGCTCAACTGAAGCAGCTCTTTAAAGAGAGTCGTATTAACGGAAAGACCATGGTCTTCATTCCGGGCATGAAGGAGTTCAAGATCCTCGGGGACCTCCCTGAGTATCAAGAGATCTTCGAAGAAGCTCCACCGGTCATCCAGGAGTCTGATCGCAGGACTGCGGTGAGAAAGCCCTTCGTGGCAAGGCTCTTCGTTCAGAATAACAAAAAAGTATTTGAAGGCATCTGCCGCGATATCTCGATCGGCGGCATGCAGATCCTCACCGATGATTTCAAGGGGCAGGCGGGTGATCGCATCGCAATCAACGTTCATCCGGAGAACTCAGAGTACTGCTTCACCGCAAGTGGAGTGGTGGTGAGAATTCTCGAGGGGAATTCCGGGTTCTCATTCCGCTTCCAGGGTCTCTCTGATGAAGCGAAAAGATCCGTGGAGAAATATCTCCAAGAAAACTAAGTGAGTAAGCTCCATTCTCTCGTTAAAGCTGAAGACCATTCGCTCACGTCATCTGACGGAGAATCCACTCTCTATGTAAAACACTTCGTCCGCGGAACTCCGAAGACGCATTTTCTTCTGGTCCACGGGGCGCTCGAGCATTCGGGACGCCACAAGGATCTCGTTTCCTTTTGGCTCGAGAATCAGAATGACGTCGCGGTGACTGTGTTTGATCTCGTGGGACACGGGAAGAGTGGTGGTCCGCGCGCTTACCTCACGCATTTTAAGAATTACGTTGAAGACATGCTCATCGTAGGTGACTTCGCCTATAAGTTACTTCCGGAAAATTGTAAGAAGTTTATCTGCGCTCACAGTCTCGGCGGCCTCATTACGTTGAGCCGGTTTCTGGATTCCACTTTCGGCTGGCCTCACAAGTGCGACGGGATCATGTTTTCGAGCCCGTGTGTGAAACCAAAGCTTCTTCTTGGTCCTTCCTCAGAGCCGTTAATTACGAAGCTCGATGGACTTACGCCGAAGGTTCATCTTCCCACGATTTTCAAAGGCTCTCAGTTCACCCGCGATACTGTGCGGGCGAATGATTTTGATACCGATCCCCTGATCCCGCGCTTTATTACCGTGCGGATGATGAAAGAGATCCTCGAGGCCACTCACCGCATCCGGGGCCTGTCCTATTATGTGAATTTTCCCACCTTATTCATGATCGCGGGGGAGGACTGCCTGGTTCAGCCGGATAGTACGACCCTTTTCGCTCACGGTATTGATAAGAAGCTCGTCACGGTCCTACAATATCCTCATCACCACCATGAACTCTGGAATGAGATTGATCGCTTTGAGATCTTTGCTACCATGAAGAAGTGGGTGGAAAAGTGTCTTAAGGAGAAGTCATGAAATCCGTTATCGTCTTTGCTCTGGTGTTCGTAGCCGCCTGTGCCTCGTACAAGAGTTATAACCAGACGACGACCGGGAAAGTTACCCTGCGCGGGGGAACTTACAAGACTCTGGCCTGGGATGAGACCCTGGTGTTTAAAAGAGCGAGCTGGTATCACGGGATGACTCTTTATTATGATGCCCTCATTTACCGGGCCGACCCCGAGTCTCCTTTTTCCAACTGGTTTTCGCCCGCTGAGAAAGAATTTTTTTCCAAGTGCGAGTCACTGATCGTGGCCGTCAACTATAGTGCCTCTCCCGATCGCATTTCCCACGTTAACTTCCGTGAGCAGATGAAACTTAATGGGTATGACGATGTGGTGGTGAACACTTTTGCCACCTTCCTCCGGACCCATCCGAATGCCCAGGATTGGCGGGTTTTTAACTACAAAATCATGGGTTACTGCAAGCGGGCGCCGACCTCTTTCAATAAGAACGGTTTAACGATAAATTTCCCTAGTTTCAAAGAATTAGAGCTTAAAATCTAAAGACATTCAGCCGATTAGACCTCAGGACTTGGCCCACTGGAAATGAATCCATCATTTTGGTTAAGAATTTCAGTTATTGTCCGATAGGGTATTGAGGCACTATGACTAGCGATAAGAGTAAATTTCAGCGATTCGGGAAGTATTTGATCCTTGATCATCTCGTTGACGGCGGGATGGCAAAGATCTGTCGCGCCCGTTATCTTGGTGAGCAAGCGAACAAAGTCGTTGCGATCAAGATGGTTCAGCCTCAATTCTCAAACGATGAAGCTTTCGTTCGCATGTTCCAGGATGAGTTGAACATCACGTTCGGCATGCTCCATCCAAACATCATGCAGGTTTACGATTACGGTAAGACTAATGGTCAGCTCTATACAGCAATGGAATACATCCATGGAGCAAACCTCAAGCAGTATCTTGATCGTCTGAAAGAGAGAAAGGTCGTCTTCCCGGTTGAGATCTCTTGCTACATTATTTCGCAAGTGTGTCTCGGTCTTCATTACGCCCATACATTTACGGATAAACTCACTGGTAAGCCATACAACATCGTTCACCGTGATATTTCTCCACACAACATCATGCTCACGTATGATGGTGCGGTTAAAGTTATCGACTTTGGTATTGCGAAAGCAAACACCAACTCTGAGGCGACTCAGGCAGGAACGATCAAAGGTAAGCTTTCTTACCTTGCTCCTGAATACCTCGAAGGTCTCGAGCTCGATTCACGCTACGATGAATTCGCAGTAGGGATTACTCTCTGGGAACTTCTCTGTTCAAGAAAACTTTTCCAGGCCAACAACGATCTCGCTGTTCTTAAGCAGATCCAGGCCTGTAAGATCGTTCCTCCTTCACAGATCAACCCGTCAGTTCCGAAAGAACTCGATACGATCGTGATGAAGGCACTTTCTAAAGACCGCGCTCATCGTTACGAGAACCTCGATCAGATGAACCGTGCTCTCGTGAAATTCCTCTATTCAACTTATCCGGAGTTCAACGCCTCCGATCTTAAGTCTTTCGCCGACGATCTCTTCAAGAAAGAGATTTCCGATGACCGCTCGAAGTTCGTGGAATACGGTAAGATCGATATCCAGGTTTATATCGATGACATGAAGAAGGAAGAGTCGCGTACTGGTAAAATCGCGACGAAAGATCTTAAAGCTGCAAAAGCCGCGAAAGAAGACCGCGTAGAAGGCGAGCCACGTACGAAAGTCCGTGAGATCGAGCTTGATATGTCGAGGACACAAGATGTCCGTCTTGATCTTGAAAAAGAAGCAGAACCTCTTACGACAACTAAGAAGCTTGCGAAGTCCGCCGGCGCCTCGGGTATTCATCCGGGCAAGATTCCTTCGAAGAGTGGATCAGCATCCCGTGGTCAGTCTTCAGGACCGTCCACTTCGATGAAGAGAAGCGATCGCTCAAGCAGCCGTGTTACGACTCGTGAAAAACTGAAAGCACAGGAAGAAGAAGCAAAAGGCACACAGCCACTCCTGATTCTTGTCCTCGCAGCATCGCTTGCGGGAATTTCATATCTCCAGGCCGACCTGGTAGAGAGCTATACCGGATTCAATCTGAAGAAGATGATCCACGGTAACAGCAGCAGAACTCCGACGTCCGTGAGCATGGAAGACGGTGGATTAAAGACACCTTCTGCTGAGCCACTGGAAGAGAAGAGTGAAGTGATCCTGGGCGGTCTCGATATCAACATGGAAGTCTATGTTGATGGAACGAAGACAACTTATATCGGTAAACCGATCAAGGTTGAATCCGGCAGAGATGTGGTCATCACGGTGAAGAAATCCGGATACGTTCCGTTTGTTGCGACCCTTAACTTTGATAAACGTGGTCTCTCGAAAGTTCTGAATATTCCCCGGATGGAAAGAGCAAGAATTGGTCTTCTCACGACATCCCAGAACTATACCGCTGGTTCCAAGCTCGTCTATGAAGCAAACGGTGAAATCATCGAGAAGAACCTTCCGCTTCGTGACATCGCGATCCCTGAAGGTACTTATCAGGCGAAGATCGTGAACCCAATTCTCGGCACTGAGAAGAAGGTGGAATTCACGATCCAGGAAAACCGTAAACACTTCCTCGAGTAATTATCCCGGGAAATTTCGGCGTCAGCTTCGTCACTTGCTTCCTGGAACTTTCCACGGACTTATTACTCTCAGCCTTTCTTCCATCTTACAAATTTCAGAATAACGAATGCCATGGCGATCACACCTGTGATCCATTTCACGCCGGATACAATTCCCAGATAAGTGGGGAGCTCATTTCCGTTCTCCAGATGAAGGATGATGGGAATTGTTTCGATGAGATCGAGGATTCCGGGGATGAGACCGAGCGGTCCCAGTACCAGAAGAAAGATCATGGAATAGGACAGGGTGTACCCGACATCGAGATACTCATTGATGAGATAATAATTGCGCTGATTCGAGGTAAGGGTCTTCAGCCACTGATAGGCTTCCTCACGGGAATAAAAGAGTCTCACATCCAGGGTGTTGCCGGGACTGAG
>JAKFFP010000089.1:0-7151 GCA_036675045.1 Bacteriovoracales bacterium
AGTAGACGCTGGTCACGACTGTAACTTCATGACCATCTTTCACCCATTCCCGGGTAAACTCATCAACGCGTGTTCCCCAGCTTCCCTTCGACGTGGAAAAGAATTGGTAGAAATAAAGGATCTTCATTACTTCCCGCCCTGGCTTAGATGGGAGATAAAGTGCTTCAACTTACCGGATTTTTCGCGATTGATAAATTGAACCTTCTCAACTTCTATCTCCAGTCCTTTTTCGAGATAGGTATCAAATGCCGTCTGAATGGTATTCACTGCAAAGTCATCCAGCTCCCGATCTGTTACGATGCAAAAGCGAAATTTGCTCAAGCTCAGCTGCTGTACCTGATACTCTTGGATGTATCCGAACGTACTCATCAGGTGTTTGGAAACATAGTATAGGGAAAATCCAGCGGCTACCTTGCCGGAAGGAAGCATCACTGTGTCGTTCAATCTGCCCTGGAGGTCAATAAGCTTGTCTTGAATCTGTGTAGGATCAGTTTGAATCGCGCCGTAATCGCCCACTTCATACCGGATGAAGGGCATGGCGGTATTAAAGAGATTGGTAAATATCAACCGGCCGGTCTGGCCTTCTTCAGTCTCGGTTCCATCCTCGTTTAAGACTTCGGTTAAGACCGTCTCATTGGATAACCGCCTCACACCCGACGGATCGGTCATAGCAAGAAAAGCGACTTCAGCTGCCCCATATTCATTGTAGACAGGAATCTGGAACACTTCCTCCAAAAAGACCTTGTCTTCCGCTGTGCATTGTTCGCTCGTCACAATACTGCAGGTTACAGTCGGGCATATCTCTCTCAGTATCAAGCCATTCTTTTTCAGATGCCGAGCAAAAGTAAGTTGGGAATTGGTGTATCCGTATAGATATCGAAAGGGGGTGGATTTGAACTTTTGGACAAAACCATCCAGCGCAGTGTCTGAAATATCGAATACAACGAACCGATACCGGTTCATGAGCATATCCTTGATCCGCTCCCGATAGTAGGCGGATTTAGCAAGAGGAATTCCGAAAAATCGAGCCTGCAAGTCCGAAGAGGAAATGCCTACTTGATGATACCGGTCAAGGATAAGTGCCCAGGTGACGGCATGGCTGAATTTGTCCCTGGCAAATTTTAGAGGGATCCCGGAGGAGCCCGAGGTGCTGCCAAGATGAAGGTCGTCTTTCTTTATACCCTCAGAGAATAACAGTTCGGGATTTCTTTGGAGGTCTTTTTTGGTGACAACGGGAAGTTCATTCCAGGACTCAGGAAGATGGCTTCCGACAAGTTTTCTGTAGAGTGGATTGTGCTCGTGGTGAAATCTCACCAACTCCCATTTCTTCTTTTCCTGCCAGTGGAGATACTCCTCTTTGGAAAGTGCCTGGAGACGCTTCAGCTCAGCCCAAGCCTCATCCAGGGGGTACTTCTTTAGCCTGAGCAATCTTTCAATGGTCAGCATCAAAGAACCGGTCTGAACTTCTGGTGGATGTCAATTTTCACTTCTTTTTTTATATTCTCAAGGGACCAGGAAAAGTCCTGAGTGTCCGTGAAGGCCTGGATATCAAACTTAGAGAGGTTTACAACCTCTTCTTCTTTCTTTGCTTCTTTGAAAACCAGTTCTTTCGTATCGTCCATTATACTCTCTGATAGATTGTAGTCATATTGTGTTACACGCCTATTGTAGCGGTAAGTTTTTCATAACATCAAACACTTTTTCAGGCCTCTGGGATGAAGTTCAGCTCATCTTCACCGAAAATTTCCACACCCCGCTCATGAAGTTCCTCGAAGAGCGCGCGCTCACGCTCGCTGGAATAAGGAACTTGAACATAAACAGTGAGTTCCTCGACATCAACGAGCTCCGGAAGACGGATCAGGCCGTAAAGCGCGGCAATTTCCTGAGAATTTAAAAAGGCTTTTAATTCCCGAACTTTATCGGCGAGTTTTAACTGACGAAAAGGACCTTTTTCCCGGGAATACTGGTAGGACTGCGCGGAACTTTTAAATGGCCATGCTCTGAGCCACTGAAAAACGGACTGGATGATTTTTTCATCTTCACTATCCCATCCTTCAAAAGCCGATTCCGAATTCCGGTCACGCAGAAAGGCTTCGCATTCTCTGACAGAAAGACTGTCCAGGAGAGAGATCTTCTTTCCGATTAAAAGGCTCGCCATGGATTCAAGAACCAGGACATGAAAAGAATTGAGTTCGCCGGAATACGACAAATTTTTGACGGACTGGGTGTCTCCTTCCATCTCGAACCAAAGAGAAAGTCCGCTTCCGGGAAATTTGCGCATGGAAGGCCCGACTTCCCTTTTCTGAAAGCTGGGTGCATCGAGAATTTTCCGGGCGCGGGTCGAATTCACCTTCACCATTCCGGTCTCCTGTCGTTAAGATGGGACTGTATCATGAAATTACCAAAAGAGCTTGGACACAAAACGGAATGGGTCGTCGTCGGACCAATGGGGCCAGACCTTCCGGAAAAATATTTAAATTTTCCGGTGCTGGCCGTTGATGGCGGCGCGAACTGGACGACATCCATGCATGCCTGGGTCGGCGATTCTGACTCTTTCAATGCAATTCCCCCCTCTGCAATTATTTTTAATCTCAAGCCTGAAAAAGACTCTTCAGACTTTTCCAGCGCTCTCAGCCTTTTTGATCGCCAGGAGAAATACACTTTCCATCTGTGGGGCTTCTCGGGTGGAAGAAAAGATCACGAGCTTTTTGTCTGGGGCGAGATCCTTTCATTTCTTGATCAGCACCCGGAATCAAAGTTCATTATTTATGACAAAAATGGAAGAGTCGAAGCTCACTTTTTGGGCTCAGGCCACTGGCGCTTCAATCATCAGGGACCATTTTCTTTGGGGAGCATGAGAAAAATCCGGGTCAAACTTACGGGTGATGTGAAATATCCTATCCGGATCGAATCCTGGCTTCCCGCTCTTTCCAGCTGGGGCCTTTCCAATGAAGGCACGGGAAATATCGTCCTGGAAAACGAAGGGGCCGCATTCCTTTATTACCCGGAGGGAAAGTGAGAGTTCCTTATCTTGATATTTTACGGGCAGTGGCCGTTATCTGGATGATCATCTTTCACGTTACCTATGACATGCGGATGTTTGGTCTGAACCAGATCAACTTTGCGGAAGGCTTCTGGTATGCCTTTCCGCGGCTCATTGCGGGTACCTTCTTATTCTGTGTGGGAATTGCGCTCAATTACACGCACAAGGAAAGAGTGAAGGCTTCGGCCATGTTCAAAAGACTAAAAAAATTGGGAATTTCCTCTCTGGCAGTAAGTCTCGGAACTTTTATCGCCTTTCCTCAGCAGTGGGTTTATTTCGGCACACTTCATTGCATTCTCGCCGGAAGCCTCCTGGGTGCCTTCTTTGTTCATCGCCGGAAAGAGGCATTTGTCATTATGTGCATGATCCTGATCCTTCAGTACGGGGTTGGATTCGATATCAAATGGGTTTCCAGCATTCTCCAGCGTCCATCAATGGATTTTATTCCAATTTACCCCTGGTTCTGGGTGATTCTTCTTGGAATTCTCCTGGGTCCTTATTTGTCAAGAAACTCTTGCCTGATGGGCCTCAGAACACCAAGGTTTTTTGATTTTTTGGGGCGTCATTCGCTGGCCATTTATCTCATCCATCAACCTCTGATCTTCGGCTCACTTTACCTGTATCAATACCTTCACAAACGATGACAAAGGCAGACCCGGTGTGAGAATATGGGGCCCCATGAAAGACCTCATCGCGCTTTACCGGAAAATCGAGCTTTTCTTCGGAAATCTCAAGTTCGCAGTTGTTGTGATCATGCTTTTTGCCATCTCTCTCGGTTATGGCACTTTCATGGAGTCTTACCACGGAACTGAATTCGCGAACCGCCTGGTGTACAAGTCATGGTGGTTCATGGGGATTCAGTTCTTCATGTTCCTTTCGATTCTGTTTGCGACCCTCATCAGACTCCCTCCCAGAAAACATCTCTATGGCTTTTATGTGATCCACAGCGGACTCATTATCATCTTTCTCGGATCCTACATTACCTATGAGGGTGGTGTTGATGGAACTGTCACCCTTAGTCCGAATCTTCCCTCACGACAGATCACCGTCAACGATGACGAAATGAAAATCCAATTCCCTTCCCGGGGGAAGGAAGTCTCGGTCGATCTACCTTATAGCGCCGGTGAAAAAAACCTTAAACTCGAATATGAAAATATTAAGCTCGGAGCTTTCCTTCCGTTTGCCCAGGAAGAGCTTCAATGGGTCCCGATAAAGATCAAGGATCCGGGTCAGACATCTTCACGCTATAAGCTTTTCAATGATAATTTCGGTGAGACATTGACTCTCACCCTTCATCCGATGTCGGATTTTAATAACACGCTTCAGCTGGGCCCTTTGAATGTCCATTACATGCCGGATTCCCTTGCGGACTGTTTCAGCTCGCAGGAAAAACATGGCCTCATTGTCTGGAATGGCGAAAACCGCGGGTGTATTTCTCCCACTGAAAAGCAAATTCGCAGAAGAAAGTCCTCCAGCGGAAAAGAAATTGTCATCGTAAACTTTGAAGGCCGCGAGATTGCGTTCCTGCCGGAGATGTCGCCAATTCCCCTGAATGGTGAACTTAACGTGGATGAAAATTCTCCCTACCGGATCTTTAGCCGGAAACTCTTTGAAAAGAGTCCTCATCTTTTTCTATTTGGCAAGCGCGGGGCCTGGTTCGATAAGAACACAGGGAAATGGGAAACAGGAAATGTTTCGGCCGAAAAGACGATGGAACTTCCCTGGATGGGATTTAAGATCCTTCTTCTTGAACATCGAGATGACAGTTATCCCACCATGAAACCTCAGTATGTGAAGCCTATCCAGGACAATGGCAAAGTTGTCGTGGGTGATAAGAAGGCCATCGAAGTAAGCGTGGGTGAGCAGAGCTTCTGGGTAAGGTCGGGCGAGCCGGTGGCATTTAACTACAATGGCGAAAAGATCAATTTTGAGCTCGGGAAGAAAACGATCACTCTTCCTTACGAAATTGTTCTGGATCGGTTCAAGATGGACACAGATCCTGGAACAAATAATCCGGCATCATTTGAAAGCTACGTGACACTCTTCAAGGGTAACGCGGGCTCTGAAAAACATCATATCTACATGAACAACCCTCTCAAGCATCAGAACTTTACGTTCTACCAGGCCTCTTATTTCCAGACTCAGGAAGGACCCTTCGGAAGTGTCCTCTCCGTGAACTTTGATCCGGGTCGCCCGCTCAAGTATCTCGGAAGCTTTCTCCTGGTCTTCGGAAGTATCTGGCACTACTTCTTGAGAAGAAAAAACCTGAAGGCCGGAGGCGCCCGTGCGTAACCTGATACTTCTTCTTGCAATTCTTTTCTCTTTCCCCTCATTGGCCCAGGGGCACATGAACTTTTGTACGGACGAGCTTGAAACTTTTCCCGTTCTTGCTCAGGGAAGAGAAAAGCCGTTATACGTTCTCGCCAATGACAGCATTCGCTTCATTACCGGCGAGAAAAAAGTCGGTGACCTCTCCGCAGTTGAAGCTTTCTGCAAGCTCTCGCTAAAGGTTTTCGGGATGCCGCTTGAGCTACCGGTGAAAGTGAAAGTTGATCATGTTGATGTGAGAAAATTTCTCGGCATGCAGGAGAATGAAACTTCCATTGCAATAAATGATCTTATCCGTAAGGATGATCTCATCCAGAGCGAACTCAGGACCAGGAAAGAAAACGACTCATACAAAAAAGAACTCACGAAAGTGAGCGGCCGCCTTCGCACTTATGAGGCAATCGTAATGGGCCGGGCCTGGACCGTTCCCGTCGTTCAGGGATCCAAGGTAGAATTTACCCCTCTGGCCGAGTATCTCACCGAAGAAAAAGTCATATCAGCTCGTGACAGTGGCCCAAACCCGGTTCAGGTTCTTATGGATCGCGCGAAAGAGGACTACCTCAAGGCCAAGGGCGATCACTATCTTCTGGAGCTTAAATACTTCAAATGGAACCCCTTCTTGTGGGCGCTTCTTCTTTCTCTCCTGGGGATTGCTCTCTTTGTACTGACAAAGAATCCGGTTTTCGGGGCAACGGTCACAATTTTAACCCTCCTGATTCAGATTGGTGCCATGACCTTGCGGGTTCTCATCTCCGGAAGGGCACCCGTGACTAATATGTATGAAACTGTAATGTTCTCCGGATTCGGGGCCCTGGTGATCGCTTCGATCATCACTCTCTACCGTAAAGAAGTAAGTTTTGTGATCGCCGGACTCGCCTACAACGTACTTTGTCTTATGATGATGAAATTCGCCAATGGCATGCTCGATCCGGGAATCTCTCCCCTGGTTCCGGTACTCCGTGATAATTTCTGGCTCTCAACTCACGTGACGACAGTCATCCTCTCATACGCGGCACTGGCCCTCTCGTGGTTACTGGCAAATTCCATTCTTGTTCGCGAAGCACTTGGAAAATTATCTTCTGCTGAATACCGATATCAGGTCGATCTTACTTATACCTGTATCAAATTTGGTGTCGTCCTACTCGCTGCCGGAGTAATCCTGGGTGGCGTCTGGGCCGATTACTCCTGGGGCAGATTCTGGGGCTGGGATCCGAAAGAAACCTGGTCGCTGATTGTTCTTCTGGTCTACATGGCGATACTTCACGGTAAGTCCACCGTCTGGATTCCACCGAAGCGCTTTGTCCCGCTGGTGGCGGGAGCATTCATGAGTGTCATGATGGCATGGTTCGGAGTGAATTACATTCTCGCAACCGGCCTTCATTCTTATGGATTCTCCGAAGGCGGAGCGATCTTCCTGGGAAGCTTTTTCTTCCTTCAAATCGTGATTCTCATTGTAACTCAGCTCAGAAACTTTAAATTGTTCGCAGCTAAATGATGATAAAAGATTAAAATAAATCCCACTTTGTAGCGGGATTTATTTTTTTAGGCGACAATTCTTTGTCTGGAAAACGGGTAATGCCGTCGCAAAAATGCAATTTCCCTCTCATTCAGCCATTTCTGGCTTTTCTTTTTCCGGACTGAAAAGATTTCTTCAAAACGGAGAATTCTGTCGGCCACTCCCACGTACATCGCTGGCGACCATTCGTGAGCATGCGGATCGAACTTATTTTTCTTCACGAACTTTGGATTCATGTAGTTGCGATAGATCTTCATCAGTTGA